>JBDSTZ010000432.1:0-7348 GCA_039927975.1 Massilia sp.
AGTCGGTAACGGTCAGCGGCCCGCCGCGCCGGTACGACGCGGGGCCCGGATTGGCTCCCGCCGATTCGGGACCGACCCGCACGCGGCCGCCATCGAAGCGGCAGATCGATCCCCCGCCCGCCGCGACGGTATGGATGCGCATCATCGGCGCGCGCAGCCGGACGCCCGCCACCTGCGTCTCGAATGCGCGCTCGTACTCACCGGCGTAGTGCGTTACGTCGGTCGATGTGCCGCCCATGTCGAAGCCGATCACCTTGTCGAAGCCGGCCAGTTCGCTCGCGCGCACCATGCCGACGATGCCGCCGGCGGGACCGGACAGGATGCTGTCCTTGCCCTGGAAGGCCCTGGCGTCGGTCAGGCCGCCGTTCGATTGCATGAACTGCAGGTTCACGCCCGGCAGTTCAAGCGCGACCTGGTCGACGTAGCGGCGCAGGATGGGCGACAGATAGGCGTCGACCACCGTGGTGTCGCCGCGCGCGACCAGCTTCATGAGGGGACTGACTTCGTGCGAGACCGACACCTGGGTGAAACCGATCGCGCGGGCGATGCGGGCGGTGGCCGCTTCGTGGTCGCTGTAGCGGTAGCCATGCATGAAGACGATTGCCAGGCTGCGCACGCCGCGCTCGAACACCGTTTGCAGCGCGGCGCGGGTGGCCGCCTCGTCAAGCTGGCGCAGCACTTCACCATGCGCGCCGACCCGTTCGTCGATCTCGATTACCTCGCTGTAGAGCAGCTCGGGCAGCACGATGTGGCGGTCGAACAGGCGCGGACGGTTCTGGTAGGCGATCCGCAGGGCGTCGCGAAAGCCGGCGGTGATTGCCAGCGCGGTCGCTTCGCCCTTGCGTTCGAGCAGGGCGTTGGTGGCGACCGTGGTGCCCATCTTGACCGCCTCGATGGCCTGCGCGGGAATGGATTCGCCGTCGGCCAGGCCGAGCAGCCGGCGGATGCCCGCCACTGCCGCGTCCTGGTAGTGCTCGGGATTTTCCGACAACAGCTTGTGCGTGAGCAGCCGGCCGTCGGGACGCCGCGCCACGATGTCGGTGAAGGTGCCGCCCCGGTCGATCCAGAATTGCCAATCCATGTTTTTGCCTCAGCCGGCGCTTGCATTCACGCGCCAAATAACCATTTTAGCGAAAACACACTGGATCGGGCATGATCTGGGTTGGCGAATCCAGGGGAACTGGCATGAAAGCTCTGTATGAGGTAGCGCAGATTCGGGCGGTGGAACAGGCGGCGGCCAGCGCGCTGGCGCCCGGCGCGCTGATGGAGCGGGCCGGCGAAGCGGCGGCACGGCTGGCGCTCGATTTGCTGGCGCAGGTGCGGGTGCGCCAGGTGCTGGTGTTGGCTGGTCCCGGCAACAATGGCGGCGACGCGCTGGAGGTGGCGGCCAACCTGGCGCGCGCCGGCGTCGATGTGACCGTCATTCACCTGCCCGGCACGGCCGCGCCGGCGCCGGAAACCGCGCGCGCGCTGGCACGGGCGCGCAGCGGCTCGGCGCAATTCGTGAGCGAACCATCGGATGCCTTCGACGGCCTGGTGATCGACGGCTTGTTCGGCATCGGGCTGGCACGTCCGCTCGCCGGTCAGGCACGTGAGCTGGTCTCGCGCATTAATGCACTTGCGCTGCCGGTGCTGGCGCTCGATGTGCCCAGTGGACTCGACGCCGACACCGGCGCCATCGTCGGTCCGGACGGCGTGGCGCTGCGCGCCAGCGCGACGATCAGCTTCATCGCCGACAAGCCGGGCCTCCACACGGCAGATGGGCACGACGTCGCCGGCGAGGTACATGTCGCCGCGCTTGGCATCGATCCGTCCTTGCTGAAAGGGGCGCGCGCCGCGCTGAGCGAGCCGGCGCTGTTCGCCGCGCAGCTTGCGCCGCGGCGGCAGAATTCGCACAAAGGCAGCTACGGCGACGTGGCCGTGATCGGTGGCGCGCCCGGCATGGGCGGCGCTGCCATCCTGGCGGCGCGCGCGGCGCTGTACACCGGCGCGGGACGGGTGTTCGTGGCGGCGGTGGGCGCCGCGCCCGCGCTCGACAGCAGCCAGCCTGAAATCATGATGCGCGAGGCCGCCTCGTTCGACGCCGGCGCCAGGACGCTGGTGCTCGGCCCCGGCATGGGCGACTCGGCCGAGGCGATACGTCTGCTGGCCGAGGCGCTCGACGGCGCCGCGCCGCTGGTGCTCGACGCCGACGCGCTCAACCTGGTGGCGGCCAGTATCGACCTGCAGCAGCGGGTCGCGCGCCGCGCCGGCGCCACTTTGATGACGCCGCATCCGCTGGAAGCTGCGCGCCTGCTGGGCACGAGCAGCGCGGAAGTCCAGTGCGACCGGCTGACGGCGGCGCGCACCTTGGCGGCGCGTCATCGGGCAGTGGTGGTGCTCAAGGGATCTGGCAGCATCATCGCGCGCGCCGACGGCCAGGTGGCGATCAACCCGACCGGCAATCCGGGCCTGGCCAGCGGCGGTACCGGCGATGTGCTCAGCGGGATGTGCGGCAGCCTGCTGGCGCAAGGCTGGCCGGCGTGGGAGGCGGCGCTGGGCGCGGTATGGATGCATGGCGCGGCGGCCGACTGGCTGGTGGCGCACGGCGTCGGCCCGGTCGGCATGACGGCCGGTGAGTTGGCGGGCGCGGCGCGCGCCGTGTTCAATCAGCTGGTGAAAAATCAGCTGGAGAGGCGGGGTCTTACAGCAGGCGGCCGGCGGCGATCGTGAGGGTGCGGCCGCAACGCGCGGCGATCGAGGTGTCGTGGGTCACCAGCACCAGGGTCGAGCCACGCTCGCGATTGAGTTCGAACATGAGCTGAATAACCGCTTCGCCGGTGGCGGCGTCGAGGCTGCCGGTCGGCTCGTCGGCGAACAGCAGCGGCGGTTCGGTGACGAAGGCGCGCGCCAGGGCAACGCGCTGCTGTTCGCCGCCGGACAGGTACTTGGGATAGTGCCCCAGCCGGCTCGACAGGCCGACCCGTCCCAGCATCTCGGTCGCCTTGGCGCGGGCATTGTCGTCACCGCGCAGTTCGAGCGGCAGCATGACATTTTCAAGCGCGTTCAGGTGCGCCAGCAGCTGGAAGGACTGGAACACAAAGCCCAGCTTCTCCTTGCGGAGCAGGGCCCGGCCATCCTCGTCGAGGGCATAGATGTCGACGCCGTCGAGCATGACCTTGCCGGTGGACGGGGTGTCGAGACCGGCGAGCAGGCCAAGCAGGGTCGACTTGCCGGAGCCGGACGCGCCGACCAGCGCGAGCGTCTCGGCCGGTTGCACTGTAAAATCTACGCTGTGCAAGATGGTCAGTTCGCCGCTGGCGTCCGCAACCCGCTTCGACAGCTTGATCACCTCAATCGCCGACCGCTGCGCTGCATCTTTGATAACGTCACTTTTGGAAGCTTCGGGAATGTCACGCATGCTGGAATATCTCAATCGAAGAAGGAATGGCGGACTGGTGCAACTGCTCGCCTGGCTGGTGGCCGGCCTGTTGCTGGCCGCCTCGGCGAGCGCCTATTCTGCACCAAAAACCGTGTTGGTGCTGGGCGACAGCCTGTCGGCCGAATATGGACTCAACCGTGGAAGCGGCTGGGTGGCGCTGCTCGAACACAAGCTGCAAGAAGAGAAAATCGACGCCACCATCGTCAACGCCAGCATCAGTGGCGAGACCACCAGCGGCGGCATGACCCGCCTGCCGGCCCTGCTGGCGCAGTACAAGCCGCAGTTCGTGGTGATCGAACTGGGCGCCAACGATGGCTTGCGCGGCTTGCCGGTGTCCGCGGCGCAGGCCAATTTGCGCGGCATGATCGCGGCGACCCAGAAGGCCCAGGCGCGGGTGCTGCTGATCGGCATAAAGATGCCGCCGAACTATGGACGCAGTTACACCGACCGCTTTTATGCGATGTATCCGGCGCTGGCGAAGGAATTGAAGGTGCCGCTGGTGCCCTTCATGCTCGAAGGCGTGGCCGAGAAGCCCGAACTGTTCCAGGCCGATCGCCTGCACCCAACCGCGAGCGCGCATCCCACCATCCTGGCCAATATCTGGCCCCAGTTTCTTGCACTGATTAAATTACGATGAAATACCCGGCACTACTGAGCTTTCCCCATGTACTGCCCCAGCTGGCGCAGTTCGACTCCATCATCGATGTGCGCAGCGAATCCGAATTCGCCCAGGACCATATTCCCGGGGCCATCAATTGCCCCGTTCTCAACGATATGGAGAGGATTCGCGTCGGCACGCTGTACAAGCAGGTCAATTCCTTCGAGGCCAAGAAGGTCGGCGCCGCGCTGGTGTCGCGCAATATCGCGCGCCATCTGGAAACGCTGTTCCTCGACAAACCACGCGACTGGAAACCCCTGATCTATTGCTGGCGCGGCGGCAACCGCAGCGGCGCGATGGCGCACGTGATGGCGCGCATCGGCTGGCCGGCGATCCAGCTCGACGGCGGCTACAAGGCTTACCGCAACCATATCAGCGAAGCGCTGGCGGCGCCGCCGGCACTGGAGTTCAAGGTCATCTGCGGCACCACCGGCAGCGGCAAGAGCCGGCTGCTGCAGGTGCTGGCAAGCATAGGCGCGCAAGTGCTCGATCTGGAACAACTGGCCGAGCATCGCGGCTCGGTGCTGGGCAAGCTGCCAAGCCAGCCGCAGCCGTCGCAGAAGATGTTCGAGAGCCGCTTGTGGAACACGCTGCGCCACTTCAACTATTCCCACCCCGTGTTTGTCGAGTCGGAAAGCAAGAAGGTCGGCCAGCTGCGCGTGCCCGACGCATTGATGGAAGTGATGCGCGGCTCGCCCTGTGTGTCGCTGAACCTGTCGCGGCCAAACCGGGTGCGCCTGCTGATGGAGGATTACGCGCATTTCACGGCCGATCCTGCGTTGCTCAACGAGCAGCTCGATTGCCTGGTGAAGCTGCATGGCCGCGACAAGATCAGCGGCTGGCAAGATAAGGCCAACACCGGCCGCATGCCCGAGCTGGTCGACGACTTGCTGGGCGACCATTACGATCCGGCCTACCTGCGCTCGATCGACCGCAATTTCACCCAGTTCGACAAGGCACGGATCGTTAATCTGGACGATATCGGCGACACGGACTTCCTGGCGGCGGCGCGCATGCTGCATCCTTTGCAGGGATAGCAGTCCCAGACGTTTTTCATCTCCAGAAACAAAAAGACCCGGCCGCGCGAGCGTACCGGGTCTTTTTGTTTGGCGCTTGAAGCGCCAGCGCCGCTTACTTCGCCGGCGCTTCCACCGGTGCGGCGGCGGTCAGCACCTTCGCCTTGGCCTTCTGCTTGATCAGTTCGATGTAGGTGACCATGCCCTGCTCACCCAGCATCTGGTCGATCTGCTGCTGCTCGGACTTGCGGCGCGCCACATCGGGCGCTGCCGGCATCGACACTTTGCCGATGCGATACAGGCCGTAACCCTGCCCCGGCAGTTCGACGCCGACGTAGGCCGGCAGCTTGCTGACATCGGCCTTGAGCACGTCGCGCGCGGCGGCCGGCGCGATGGTCGGCTGCTTGGTGCGCGAGAGCGTCTTGACTTCGCCGAAACCGGCTGCGTCGCCGCTCGCCTTGGCGGCAGCCAGCTTCGCTTCACCCGCCTTGCGGGCCAGCTTGACGGCTTCTTCGGCCGTCAGGCGCTGGCGGATCGCCGCGTCGACTTCCGCCAGCGGACGCTTGGCCGCCGGTTTGAATTCGATCACGCGGCCGGCAATCAGGGTGCTCGGCGCCGCTTCGACGGCTTCGGTATTGCGCTTGTTCTTCAGGGCGTCGTCGCTGAACAGGGCTTTCAGGAACTTCTCGCTATTGAACGGCGCGGCGCCAAGTGCTGGCGACGGCGTGCGCGACAGGCCTTCGGCGGTTTCGATCTTCAGCTTGAGCTTGTCGGCGACTGGTTTGAGGCTGTCCGATTGTTCGTACACGGTATTGGTGAAGGTTTCGGCCAGCTCAGAATACTTCTTGCCCATCTTCTGCTGCTTCAGTTCGGCCAGGATCTTCGGCTTGACTTCGTCGAGGGTCTGGGTGCGGGCTGGCTTGATGTCGGTGACGGTGATGATGTGGTAACCGAATTCAGATTGCACCAGGCCGCTGATCTCGCCCTGCTTGAGGCCGAGGATCGCGTCTTCCACCGGCTTGACGAAGGCGCCTTTTTCCAGCACGCCCAGGTCGCCGCCCACTTCGGCCGAGCCCGGATCTTGCGACTGGGCCTTGGCGATCTTGGCAAAATCGGCCGGGTTCTTGCGCACGTCGGCCAGCACTGCTTCGGCCTTGGCCTTGGCGGCTGCTTGCGCCGGTGCCGGATCGTCCTTCTTGGTGGTGATCAGGATGTGGCTCGACTTGCGCTGTTCAGGCGTGGTGAAGCGCGCGGTGTTCTTGCCGTAGAAATCGGCGATTTCGGCGTCGCTGACGGCGACCTGGCTTTCGATCGCAGCCGGATTGAGGACGACGTACTCGGCCTTGACATGCTCCGGGATCGCGAACATCGCCGCGTTCTTCTCGTAGTAAGCCTTGACCATCTCGTCGGTCAGTTTGACTTGCGAAACAAAGTCGGCGATCGGCAGGATCTGTTCCTGCACTTCGCGTTCCTGTTCCTGGATATCGGACAGGCGGCCGGCGACGGTGCGCGGCGCGAAGGCGCTTTGCATTAGCGAGCCGTTCAGGTGTTGCAGGGCCATGTCGTGACGCAGACGCTGTTCGAATTGCTTCGGATTCATGCCTTGCGAAGCGGCCACTGTCTTGAACTGTTCGGCATCGAACTTGCCGTCAGGCTGGGCGAAACCGTTCGCCAGGATCCACTTGTCGAAAGCGGCATCGCTCACGCTCAGCTTGTCGCGCGCGAGTTCAGCGTTCAGGGCTTTTTCAGCGATCAGGCTATCGAGCGCCATGCGCTTCGCTTCGGGCGTATCGAACATGCGCTGATCGAACTGTGCGCCCATGCGCTGGCGATAACGGTCGATCTGGCGGCGCTGGGCGTTGTCCCACTCGAGCTGAGTGATCTTGTTCCCATCCACTTCAGCAACGCCGTCACCGCCATTGCCTTTATCGGCCAAGCCGTTCACGCCGAATACCATGAACGGCAGGATCAGCAGTGCCAGGACAACTTGCATGAAGCGCTTGTGGGTACGAATATATTCAAACATGGTCAGCCAATTCGTGATGAGAGATTGCGATTAACTTGCACATATAAAAAAAGGCGAACTTTCGTTCGCCTTTTCTTAAATTCAGTAGACCCGGAAGGGACTCGCCTGCGTGCCGCAGGCCGCGGAATCCCTTGCAAGATTCCCTCTCGTCCCAACCGTGTTCCCCGCAGAGGGAACACTCTTCTACTTCAATTCTGGCGGAGCGGACGGGACTCGAACCCGCGACC
>JBDSTZ010000433.1:0-6225 GCA_039927975.1 Massilia sp.
GGCGGCGGCGATCGGCGCGATCGCCGGCTCGGTGTTCGTGATCGCCAAGCGCTCGATCGTCGATGTGCCGACCGCGCTCATCGCGGTGGTGGTGGCGGTCTTACTGTGGAAGTACAAGAAGCTGCAGGAGCCGGTGATCGTCGGCGCGGCCGCGCTGTTGGGGCTGGTGATTTATCCGCTGCTGCATGGTTGAGTGAGAATGCGGGACGAGGTTTGACTTCAATCCGAAAGAGCGCCATGATTAATTGGTGCGTCAAGCAATGAGGAGTGTCTCATGGGCAAAGCAAAAATCGGTTTTGAAGTCGACGAAGTGGATTTGGCCAAGGCCAAAGCTTACGTCGCCAAGCATGGAACCTCGCTTAACAAACTTGTGTCAGCCTTGTTCGCCTCTCTGGGTGACGAGGACGCTCGCGCTCAGCCAGCAGTCGATTCATTGACGAGCATTTTGCTGGCGGTCAGTGTCGGGAAGATTTCTGTCATGGAGGCGTCCCGGCGCCTTGAGCTGCCAGACGCCGGCTACGTGTTCCATCTATTGGCGGAAAGGAAACTGCCGCTGCCTCGGCTGCCGGATGATTATGTGAAGAAGCAATTGGCGGAGGCGCGCAGCGCGTTGGACGATTGCTTGCTGGAGCCGAGAAAGCCGGTTACAAAGCGCGCAGAAGGCCGCCGCCCGGCAAGGGCATGAACCGGCTGCTGATACCCGATTCCGGCCCGCTTTTCTCTTTGGCTGCGGGCAATCTGCTGGACCATCATTGGATTCCGTCTGCAGCAGAAGCGAGGAAGACCGTTCTCCACAACCGACCTGGCGCCTACGCCGTCAGCCACACAAGACAATTTTGAATTGCAGACCTTGGCTTGATTCGCCGGGACATCCCAAGCATCAGCCGGCGCAGGCATGAGTGAAAACTGCTATTAGTTGCTGCCGCGCAAATTCACGATGATTTCCCTACAGGAAATGAATGGGAGGTGGTTTCTCTAGGTGTCCCCAAAGGTGTCGACGTGCATGATTCTTGAGAGGTGCCCACATCGGTGCACCCAGAATCGCGCGGCGACCGTCTGGACGGCGACTTACTCTTGAGAGGGAAAAAGGTGAAAAAGTTCTCCATGCTATATGCAGTCTTGCTTGCGATGTCGGGATGCGGCGGTGGCGGTGCTGAAGTTGCTGACACGAACACAACGCCGGCCCAAGCGGCCGTGCAGCCGCCACCTGTCCTTGCGCCGTATGTAGGCACATGGGTGAGCGACTGTAGCGACCACAGTCAGCAAGCTATGGTCATTTCAATCTCGCAAGATGGGGTGTTATCCGCATCGTTGAGTGAGAAGGTGTTTGCTGCGGCGGGATGTTCGGGCGCGGTCATCGGGACCGAGACGATGAACGAAAACTAACAGCCTCAGTTATCTGAATTCGACCGACGCTATGGTGTCGCTACGCTCGGGCGAGCCGGCGTCGTCCGTTAAAGTCGATCGGGTGAGCATGGTTGTGCCTGCCCATACGAACAGCTTGGTTGGCACTGCCGTAACCTATGAAGCGATTGGTGATAGCACCAAAGCTTGCGTTAAATTTGACACTGGGGGCAGCTCATGCACATATGTTGGAGCGCAGCATAGCGGATCCACAGTTGAACTCGTGCATGTTCAAGGGAACGATTTAATTTTCCTCGCTCGAGATAATGAAGACCAGTATCACTTTACGAGGCAGCTGTAGAAAGTATCCTCGTGTCGCTCCGCTCAATGCGAGATGGCAGCCAATACACGAGGAAGCCTAAACGGCATATTCCAGCGGACCAGCGAAACGCCCTGGGACCAACGTCTTGTCGCCGTCCATCCCGGGCGCGCACCGTGCGCGAACTTAATGATGCTCGCGATAATCCGTCTTGCCGCCCTTCGGCATGTAGTGATAGGTGCGCACCTTGTACTGCACCTCGAAAGCCGGGTTGTTGATCAGCTTGAGCATCTCGGCGCCGGCCAGCAAGGTCGGACCGTAGCCGTGCAGGGCCGACGGACTGGTCGGCCGCGCATAGTAATACGGCATGTCGCTGGCGAAGGTGGTGCCGACGCAGGTGCCTTCCACCTGGCCCTTGGCGTTCACGCGGGTCGTCAAGCCAGCCCAGCCAGCCTGGGCGATCGAGCCGTAGGTGGTCGGGCTGATCCAGCCTTGATTGATCGCGTGGGCGATGGTGTAGGTGAAAATCGCGCTGGCCGAGGTTTCCAGGTAGGAGTCGTTACGGTCGAGCATCTGGTGCCACAGGCCGCTGCCCGATTGCAATTCGGAGATGCCCTTGATGGCGGCGCGCAACTGCGCCAGCACCTTCGGATAGCCCGGATGATTCTTCGGCAGCACATCGAGCAGGTCCGACATCGCCAGCACCGCCCAGCCATTGGCGCGGCCCCAATAGAAGCGCGGCGCATCCGGGTTGTTGGCGTTCCAGCCGTGGGTGTACAGGCCGTTCTGCTTGTTGAACAGGTAGGACGACATGTTCAGCGCGTTGTTCACCGCGTCGTCGAAGTATTTCTTATCGCCCGTCATGTGGCCCATCTCGGCCAGCGCCGGAATGCCCATGTACATGTCGTCGCCCCACAGCGACACCGCTTGCGGACGGTTGCGCGCCAGCGTGCCATCCTTCAAACGGAACTGGCCCTTGACGACCCAGTCGCTGCAAATCTTGATGAACGGGCTCATGTCCGGCCCGACCTTGGCGAAGCGCGCGCGGATCATCGCTGCGCACATCGAGCCGCTGTCGTCGAGCGAGCGCGGATCGAGAAAGCGCGAGAAGCTGTTGCCGCGCTCTAAATGGAACTGGTCTTCCTGCGCGCGGAAGTAGGGAAATTTGTCGGTGAAAAACTGCATGTGGCGCGCCGTCATGGCGGTGAAGCGCTGATCGCCGGTCACTGCGGCGGCGCGCAGCAGGCCGGCGTGCACCACGCCCATTTCGTAGGCGAGGATATTGAAGTCGCTGTCGGGCTGTTCGAACACGGCGTCCGCCACCGGCTTGCTGAAATCGGTGACCGGCTCGCCGGTCTTCTTGATCACCACACGGGTCGGGGTGGCCGAGTCCATGTAGGCGCGCACGCGGTTGAGCGTCTCGGTGATCTCGGCGGCGACCGGCATCTTGTACGGGATCGGATACGTGCCTTCCCCCGAATCCTTCAGGTTCTTGTTGTCCGTATTGCGATACGGGCCTTCGGCCTGGGCCGAACCGATCAGCAGGGCGAAGGTGGCGACAGCGGCGATAACTTTGGATGAAGTGGTCACGGTAATCCCGGAAGTGTGGCAGGTGGACCTGCGAATTGAAAATTGTGGTCAGACCATTCTAGTTTGGTCCTACCAAATACGCAAGGCGGACTAGCCACCCGACGGGTGGCTATGGCATACTGGATCGCTGGAAATCGTACCCTATCGGCACCGGAAACGGTGGCCGCTCCGTGCAGAAAAGCACGTTTTCAAGAGGCCTCGACGGCCCGCAGGAGACCGCAACATGAAATTCGCCAAGACCGCTCTGACCACACTATGCGGCTGCCTGCTGGCCGGCGCCGTCCTGGCCGTTGAGCCGCTTGCCGCGCCGGCCGCCGCTGCCGGTCCCGCCCCGGTGCCGGTCGCGCCCGGCAAGCCCTACAACGCCGAGACCACCTTCGAGAAGCTGCGCGCGGCCTATCCCGGCATCAAGATCGCCCGCAAGGACACCGGCACGGCGGTGCGGGTGGTCAAGGACCTCGACTACGTGCGCTACGGCGCGCGCGCCCTCCAGCTCGACCTGTACGTGCCGACCGACGCGGCCGATTCGCCGCATCCGGCCATCGTGCTGGTCCACGGCGGCGGCTGGCGCAACGGCGACCGCCAGGAGTTCGCGCCGATGGCGGCGCGCATGGCCGAGCGCGGCTACGTGGCGGCCGTCATCAGTTACCGTCTCTCGCCCGAGGCGCCTTACCCGGCGGCGATTCACGACGTCAAGGCGGCGGTGCGTTTCCTGCGCGTGGTGGCGGTGCAGTTCGGCATCGATCCGGCGCGCATCGCGGTGGCGGGCGGCTCGGCCGGCGGGCAGATCGCCAGCCTGACCGGCGTCACCAACGGCCTCGACCGTTTCGATCCGCAGGCGGCCGGCAGCAAGGTGTCGAGCGCGGTCCAGGCAATCGTCAATATCGACGGCCTGTCCGACTTCACCAGCGAGGCGGCGCGCGCCAACGAGGACAAGACCGGCGACAAGCTGTCCTCGGCCGGCGCCTGGTTCGGCGGCGGCTACGCCGAGAAGCAGGCGCTGTGGCGCGAGGCCTCGCCCACCTTTTACGTCGGCAAGACGACCCCGCCGATCCTCTTCATCGGCAGCGGCCAGGCCAGGTTCGCGGTCGGCCGCGAGGCGATGGTGGAGAAATTGACGGCAGCCGGGGTCAACAGCCGGGTGCTGCTGTTGCCGGATACGCCGCATTCGTTCTGGCTGTTCGATCCCTGGCTCGATCCTACCGTCAACGCGACGGTCGACTTTCTCGACCAGCGCTTCGGCCTGCGCCAGCCGCGCCGCTGATCAGATCGCGGCTGCGGCTGCGGCTGACCAGCCGGCCGCTGCCGCTCGCCCACCGCTGCCGCTCACCAGCCGCCCGCTGCCACTCGCCCACCGCTGCCGCTCACCAGCCGCCCGCTGCCGCTCAGGGCAACTTGCCGGCCCCGGCGTTGGCCAGCACCCAGGCCTTGACCTGCGCGGCCGGGCGCGCGAGGTAGGAGTAGGGAACACTCCAGTCAGCCTCAGCGGCCAGGCTGCAGGCGCCCAGCGCGTGGCCGTTGAGGAGCGAGCCGGCATCGCTGAATCCGCCCGGCGCCGAGCTGCCGGGATTGCTCACCACCTCGTCACAGCGCAGCGCACCGGCGATCTCGAAGGCGTTGTTGGTCGAGATGATGTGCGCGCGCTTGCCCACGCCGATGCTGTAGTCGTGAGCGTACACCGGCGCCTTGCGGTTGCCCGCGTAGTAGTTGTTCAACAGGTGCACGTGGCCGAAGCGCACACGCGGGTTGCGCGCGACGATGCTGTCGAACAGGTTGTTGCTGATCGTGACGTTGAGACGGCCCTCGTCGGCGTCCGCGCGGTCGCTCGAACCGATCAGCATGTTCTTCTCGTGCAGCGAAAAATGGTTGTACGAGACGGTGACGAAGTCGGACTGGCGGATGACGTCGACCGCGCCGTCATGGCATTGCTTGCGCTTGCCGTTGACGATGGCGATATTCTCATCCGTGTACGGGGCGTCGGTGAAGCTGTTGTGGTCGACCCAGACATGCTGCGAATTGCTGATGCCAATGCTGTCGAACAGCGCGTTCCAGTTGCCTCCGCCGCTGTCGGCCGGGTCCCACAGGGGCGCGACATCGCAGGGATTGCGCATCCGCAGGTTGCGCACGATGACCTGGCTGACGCCCACCAGCTTGATCTGGCCGTTGATGAAGCCGGCGTTCTCGCCCATCCCGATCAGGGTCGTGTTGCTGGTCAGGCGCACGGTGCCGCGCTCGGCCTGGTCGGCGCTGCTGGCGTAGGGCTTGCCATCGCTCATGTCGATCAGGGCGCCGACCTTGATGATCTTGCTGGCGCCATTGCTGGCGATCGCGTTGAGCAATTCGCTGCGGCTGGTGACGATGAACACGTTGGCGTCGAGCGCGCCGCTGCCGCCCTGGGTGCCGCCTTTTTGGCCGGCCCAGCCGTCGGCCGGGGCGCTTTGGCGTGCCGGGTCGACGTGGCGCGGTATCTGGCCGGCGGCGGCGTTGCCGGCCAGCAGCGAGGTCGTGATCAACAGGGAAAAAGTGTGCATGTCTGGAAGCCCCGGTAACACGGACGCCGGGCGCCGGCGCGTGCCGGACGCCTGAAGGCGCGCTCCGATTCTAGAGTGGCCTGACCAAATTTGCAAGGAGCGATATTGCTGTAGGTCATGGGCCGGCTGGCCATCGCGTCGGCGCGCCGTACCCGCCGTGTGGCCGCCCCACTCGCGCCGAGGCCTTCCCCGCCTGGCGCGCAGTCACCAGCGCGTCATGGGCTTGCCGGCCTCAGCCGCCGGCGAAGGTGCGGGTGACCCGTTCGAGGTGGGCGCGCATGGCCTGGCGGGCGCCAGCGACATCGTGCGAGGCGATCGCCTCAAGAATGCGGCGGTGGTCCGGCAAGGTTTGCTGGCGCAATTCCTCGGTGCGGAAATGTTCCTTCAGACGGTGCCACAGGCTGCCGCGCTGGTTCCACAGGTAGTCGATCACGCCCACCA
>JBDSTZ010000434.1:0-10410 GCA_039927975.1 Massilia sp.
CGGCAGTTGCGCGGCCGCCGCGCCCAGGCGCTGCGCCAGTTGCCGCAGGTACAGCGGCGAAGCGGAGCGCACCAGCAGATTCGGCGCCCCGTCCGGACCCTGCGCCGACAGTTCGCTCGCGCGGCTGTTCCAGATCACCGAATTGGCGGCGGTCCAGCCTGCCGCCTGCACGCGGGTGGTGTCGTAACGCAGGCGCAAGGGCGCGCCCTCGATCCTGACGTTTTCGTACAGCACCCCGGACGCCCAGCTTTCATACGCGCCGCTGGCGCCCTGCGCATGGCTCGCCTGGCTGTCGAGAAACACATTCGGACCGGCCGCCAGCAAGCCGCTGGCGAAGTCGTTCAGGCCTGCGTCGGCGCTGCAATCGCGCACCAGCACCTGCTGGCCCTCGATCTGGAAGCTGACGCGCCGGTAGCCGCCCAGTTCGCTCACCGGCTGTTCGCTGCGGACCCGCTCGATGCTGACGCGGCGCCCGCGCGGCCCCACTTTGACCAGCGTCGACACCAGATGGCGGCCGGTGACGTCGCGCACCCAGGCATCTTCGACATTGTCGAGCGCGATGCCGCCCC
Source organism: Massilia sp. (assembly GCA_039927975.1). Lineage (GTDB taxonomy): Bacteria > Pseudomonadota > Gammaproteobacteria > Burkholderiales > Burkholderiaceae_D > JBDSTZ01. The sequence continues at coordinate 570 of JBDSTZ010000434.1, forward strand.
AGGCGTGTTCCTCGTCGCCGGCGCGCGCGAAGTCGCTGTCGATGACGAGGTTTTCTATGCCGATCCGGCGCAGCGGCGCGTGCGCGGCCAGCAGCGCCACGGTGGCGCCGCCGAAGCGCTGTTCGAGCGCGGTGGTGACCGGCGCGTCGAGCGTAACGGCGCCGCTGGCCGCGTCGATCGCGCTGACCGTGCGGTCCCACACCAGGTCGCGCGAGCCGGCCGGCCAGTGGTAGCGCAGTTCGGCGAAGGTGCCGGGCAGGCTGCTCATGCCGAGCGAGTCGATCCAGGCCTTGGTGCTGGGCCGCCGCACGATCACGCGGGCGCCGACCCGCAAGCCCTGGGTGCTGGCAAGGTGCAGGACGCGGCCGCCGGCCGGCACCAGCTGGTCGGTCACCTCGACCGCCGCGCCGGCGCCGGGCGCCTGGTCGCCGCCGGCCATGATCAAGGTGCGGCGCGACTGGCCGCTGGCGAGCAAGGTCGTCGCCTGCCGGCCGCTGCCGCGCAGCACCACGCCCTCGCTGCGCATGCGCAACTGGCCGTTCACGCGGAACAGACCCGGCGCCAGCAGCAGCACGCCGCGCGTGCCGTCGGCGCCAGCCGGCAAGGCGCCGACCTGATCGATCGCCGCCTGCAACAGGGCGGTGTCGTCGGCGCCGGACGGGCTCACCAGCAGGCTGGGCGCGCCCAGTGGCAAGCCGACGCCGCCGGCGCCAAAACCGGCAAAGGAAAAATCGATCGCGACCGGGGGTGTGCTGACAGGCGTAACGACAGGCGTGGCGCCGGACGGCATGGCGGCAAAGGCGAAGGCGCCGGCGCTGGCGAAAACGCTGAGGACGGCGAGCCGGGCCGGCAGGCGGGAATTGATCACGGGCGCTCCAATGTTAAATCCGGGAAAATATTGCGGGACAATTATAGGGTCGCCTCCTTGCCGCGAGCGCATCACGTTGATGCGCGTTTGGATTCCGCTCCGGGTCGTCAACACGGGCCAATACAGAGAGTAAATACGCATGGCGCACCGGCATCGGGCCGCCGAATTGCCGCAATTTACCTATGAAAACGGGAGCGATCCGATGGCGCGCGCTTGTCGTCCAAGGGCTCAGGAATAGCGCCGATAAGGTAGAATTGGGAGCCTGACCGCCTTGACCGGCAGTTCGGGACAGCTTGCGGGCACAGCAGGCGTCGAGACGCATGCTTGCCCCCATGGGCCGTCTTGCAGGCAAAGCGCACAACACCGGCTCCTGGCGGAGCCTTTCACACTACACGGCGAGTCGTATATTAGCGTACTGATGCACATACCGGAGGCGCAGCCCCCGGAAGACGAGGCTGCAGCCGCGCAAGCGCCGCTGGCGGTGCGCTGGCGCAGGGCCCGTGCGGCCTATCGCTACGCCAACCTTGCCAGCCATCACATCCTCGGTTTCACCGTCAAGCTGGCCCTGCTGGTCTGGCTGCTGTTCGCCGTGCTGTTCCTGCTGCTGCGCTACGCCATCTTGCCGAACATCGATTATTACAAGGGCGACATCGAAAAGCTTGCTTCCCGCGCGCTCGGCAACAAGGTCTCGATCGCCCGCATCTACGCCTCCTGGGACGGTTTGCGGCCCAACCTCTTCCTCGGCGACGTCGTCTTGCGCGACCGCCAGGACCGCCCGGCCCTGATCCTGCCGAGCGTGTCGGCCACCGTCTCGTGGTGGACCGTGGTGTCGGGCCAGCCCCATTTCGAATCGCTCGAACTGATCCGCCCGGTGCTCGACGTGCGGCGCGCGGCCGACGGCAAGCTCAGCGTGGCCGGCATCGTCATCGAGCCGAACGCCGGCGATGGCGGCAACAACGACTGGCTGCTGCGCCAGCGCGAGATCCTGATCCGCGAAGGACAGGTGCGCTGGACCGACCTGCCGCGCGGTTCGCCGACGCTCGAACTGGCCGACGTCAACCTGCTGCTGCGCAACCGCTGGAACCACCACCAGCTCGGCCTGCGCGCCACCCCGCCGGCCAGCCTGGCCAAGCCGGTCGATATCCGCGCCGACTTCACCCACCCGCACTTTGCCCGCAGCATGGCCGACATCCGTCTGTGGAAGGGCGAGCTGTACGCCGACGTGCGCGATACCGACCTGGCGGCGTGGAAAGCCTACTTCGACTATCCCTTCCAGCTCAGCCAGGGCCACGGCTCGGTACGCGCCTGGCTCACGCTTGACCGCATGCGCCTGGCCGGTTTCACCGCCGACCTCGGCCTGACCGGCGTGCGCGCCGTGCTCGGCAAGGACTTGCCGGCGCTCGACCTGGCGCGGGTCGGCGGCCGCCTGTCCGCGCGTGAATTGTTTGCCCAGGCCAAGGCCGGCGCCGAGGACGAGAGCGCCGCCGTGCCGACCTTCGGCGCGCTCGGCCACCAGGCCGCGCTGACCGATTTTTCCCTTGAAACGGTCGACGGCCTCAAGTTGCCGGCCACCACCGTGTCCGAAACCTATCTGCCGGCCGCTGCCGGCAAGCCCGAGAGCGTCATCCTGTACGCCAGGCAGGTCGAGCTGGCCACCGTATCCGAACTGGCCGGGCAATTGCCGCTGACCCCTGCCCAGCGCGAGTTGCTCGACGACTTCGCCCTGCGCGGCCAGTTGCGTGAATTTTCCGCCCAGTGGCAGGGCAAGTACCCGGCCATCGCCAGCTACCGCGTCAAGGGCAACGTCGCCGGCCTGTCCATGAAAGCCCAGCCGGCCCGCGCCGGCCAGCCGAAAACCGCGCACAGCCCGGCGGTCGCGGCGATGCCGGCGATTCCCGGTTTTAGCAACCTGACCGGCAGCATCGACGCCAGCGACAAGGGCGGCAGCGTCAAGCTCGCCTCGCGCCAGCTGGTGCTGCAAATGCCGGCCTGGTTCACCGACCCGGCCATGCGCTTCGATACGCTCGGCATGCAGGCGCGCTGGTCCTATCCGCACACCGACCAGGTGCTGTTCCAGGTCGACGCCTTCAACGTCACGCAGGGCAAGCTCAAGGCCAGCCTGAGCGGCAAGCATCTGCTGCCGCTGACGGGCACGCCGGCCAAGCGGCTCGGCAATATCGAGCTCGACGGCACCATCAGCGGTTTCGAGGTGAGCAAGATCGACAGCTATCTGCCGATGCAGACCCCGATCGAGCTGCGCCACTGGCTGACCGGCGCGCTGGTCGACGGCGCGGCCCAGGATGTGAGCGTCAAGCTGCGCGGCGAGCTGGCGCATTTCCCGTTTCGCGCCGACGTCCCCGAGGAGCGCGGGCGCGGCCAGTTCCGCGTCTTCGGCCGCATCGAGAACGGCAAGCTGAACTACGCGCCCGGCCATTTCGCCAAGGACGGCAAGTCGCCCCTGTGGCCGCTGGCCGAGGCGATCAACGGCACCATCTTGTTCGACGGCACCCGCATGGAGATCAAGAGCCCGAGCGCGCGCACGGCCGGCGTCGCGCTGTCGAACGTCAAGGCGGTGGTGGCCGACCTCAGCTCGCACGACATGATGCTCGACATCGACGGCAGCGCGGCCGGCCCGATGCAGGAATTCCTCCATTACGTCACGCAAAGCCCGGTGCTCGAATGGATCGGCCATTTCACCGAGGACACCAAGGCGAGCGCGAACGCCAAGCTGGCGCTCAAGCTGCACCTGCCGCTGGCGCGCCTGCCCGAATCGAAGGTGCTCGGCACCTTGCAGCTGATCAATAACGACGTGCTGCTGTTCGACGGCCTGCCGCCCCTGCAGGCGGCGATCGGCAAGATCGAATTCAACGAGCGCGGCGTGAACCTGAACGGCGTCGGCGCCAGCTTCATGGGCGGGCCGCTGGCGCTGACCGGCGGCACCCAGCGCGACGGCGCCATCCTGATCAAGATGGCCGGCACGGTGTCGGCCGAGGGCGTGCGCAAGACCTGGCCGGCGCCGGCCCTGCAACGCCTGACCGGCCACCTGTCGGGCAGCACCCGCTTCAATGGCGCCATCAGCTTCAAGGACCATCAGCTGCAAGTGACGGTCGATTCGGCGCTGGCCGGGCTGGGGCTCGATTTCCCGGCGCCGCTGGCCAAGCCGGCGGCCGACAGCATGCCGCTGCGCTTCGTGCTCAACGGCGCGGCGCCGACCGCGGCCGGGGTGATGCGCGACGAGATCCGCGTCTCGCTCGGCAACGCCATCGCCGCCCGTTACGAGCGCCAGAAGCTGCCCGGCGAGAGCTGGACGGTGCAGCGCGGCGGCATCGGCGTCAACGCGCCGGCGCCCGAGCCCGACAGCGGCATGATGGTCAACGTCAACCTCAAGACCCTCAATGTCGACCAGTGGATCGGCATCGGTTCGGCCATCGCCGGGCCGGCGGGCGAGGCGCCGTCGGCAGCCGCTGCGGCCGCGGCGGCCGCCGCCAAGACGGATGGACGCGGCCCCGACCTGGCCCAGTACGTGGTGGCAGACACGATCGCCGCGCGCGCGGCCGAACTGATCATCGGCGACCGCAAGCTCGACAACGTGGTGGTCGGCTCGACCCATCAGAAGGGCGTGTGGCAGGCCGTCATCGATTCGCACCAGGTGTCGGGCTACGTGACCTGGAACGAGTCGCCCACCGGGCAGGGCCTGGGCAAGGTCACCGCGCGCCTGTCCTCGCTGATCATTCCCGAATCGGCCGAGGACGACGTCAAGGACTTGCTCGAGGGCGGCAAGAGCGCGGCGGCCACCATTCCGGCGCTCGACATCGTGGCAGACCGCTTCGAGCTGTTCAACAAGCAATTGGGCCGGCTTGAGCTTTCGGCCAGCAACGCCCAGGCGATGGCCGGGCGCGAGTGGCGCATCAACAAGCTGTCGCTGGCCAATCCGGACGGCGACCTCAAGGCGGTCGGCAAGTGGGTCACCAAGGATGGCAAGAGCAGCACCGTGCTCAATTTCACGCTCGACATCGCCGACGCCGGGCGCCTGCTGGACCGCTTCGGCTTCCCCGGCACCCTGCGGCGCGGCAAGGGCAAGATCGCCGGCGACATCGCCTGGAGCGGCTTGCCGTATTCGCTCGACCTGCCCAGCCTGTCGGGCCAGATCCAGTTGAATGTCGAGGCCGGCCAATTCCTCAAACAGGACCCGGGCGCGGCCAAGCTGCTCGGGGTGCTCAGCCTGCAAGCGCTGCCGCGCCTGCTCAAGCTCGATTTCCACGATGTCTTTTCCGAAGGCCTGGCGTTCGACGGCATCAGCGCCAACGCCATCATCGCGCGCGGCGTGCTCAAGACAGAAAACCTTAAAATGCACGGCGTGGCCGCCACGGTGCTGATGGACGGCACGGCCGACATCGCCAATGAATCGAGCAATCTGCACGTGGTGGTGATTCCGGAATTTAATCTTGGCACCGGCCCGCTGGTGTACGGGCTGGCGGTCAATCCGGTGATCGGCCTGGGCAGCTTCCTCGCGCAGCTTTTCCTGCGCGCGCCGATGATGAAGGCGCTGACCTACCAGCTGCAGGTGACCGGACCGTGGAAGGCGCCGGTGATCACCCGGCTCGACCAGAACAAGACCAACCCTCAGCCGGTGAAGCAATAGTGCGGTGCCGTGTGGTTGTCGAGAAGCGCGCGAGCGAGGTCATGATGAGACGCACCCAAGCGTGATCAGCGAGTAGTAATTCGGTGATCCGTGATGCGGAGTATAGGGAATCAGCGGAGTGGCGAATCAGTGAGAAGTGCTTCACTGATTCAGTGAGCAGTAATTGAGTGAGCAGTGCTTCGATGATTTGGTGGGCAGTGAAGCAGTGAAGCAACATGCAATGAAGCGGCGACGCAGTGACGAACCAGTGAGAACGACATGACGACAGTGGCAGCAGTGCAAATGGTGTCAGGCCCGGAGGTGGCGGACAATATCGAAACGGCGCGCCGGCTGGTGCGCGAGGCCGCGCACGCGGGCGCGACGGTGGTGACCTTGCCCGAATACTGGCCCATCATGGGCATGCGCGACACCGACAAGGTGAACCGGGCCGAGAAATTGGGCGACGGCCCGATCCAGGCCTTCATGGCCGAGGCCGCGCGCGAGCACGCGATCTGGCTGATCGGCGGCACCTTGCCGCTGGTCTCGCCCGCCCCCGGACGGGTGCTCAACACCACCCTGGTGTACGGCCCGGACGGCGCGCCGAGCGGACGCTACGACAAGGTGCATTTGTTCGGCTTTCACAAGGGCAAGGAATCCTACGACGAGGCGGCCACCATCGTGCCTGGCGCGACGGTCGGTAGCTTCGAGGCGCCGTTCGGCCGGGTCGGCCTGTCGGTCTGCTACGACCTGCGCTTTCCCGAGCTCTACCGCGCCATGGGCGAGTGTGCCTTGATTGTGGTGCCAGCCGCGTTCACCTACACCACCGGCAAGGCACACTGGGAAGTGCTGCTGCGCGCGCGCGCCATCGAGAACCAGTGTTACGTGCTGGCCGCTGCCCAGGGCGGCTTGCATCAAAACGGCCGCCGCACCTTTGGCCACAGCATGCTGATCGATCCCTGGGGAGAGGTAAAGTCGGTCTTGCCGGAAGGCGAGGGCGTCATCAAGGGCGAACTGGACCCGGAATTTCTGGCCGGTGTACGCGCCAGTCTGCCGGCCTTGAAGCACCGCACGATGTGAGGACGGCAGGCAGCTTGGCGGCCGGCACGCGGGTAGGTTGCTGATATACAGGCCCCTGCTCAGCCGCGCTGATCTGCCGGCCCCGGGCCGCCGCGCTGATCTACCGGCCTCTGGTCAGCCGTGCTGATCCGTCGGCCCCCGGGCCGCCGCGCTGACTTGGCGGCCTGGCGACCGTCCGCCACCGCGCGATGGGGGATGCACTCGCCGCAGTATGAGAATCATCAGCCGCAGCATGGGAAACCGCCGAATATGGCACAATGACCCGATCACTTTGAAAGAGCCGCACCATGACGCCATTTGAACCGAATCTCTCCACCCTGGCCGTTGCCCGCGACGTCTTGCTCACACCTTTCGGCCTCGATGAGGGCAAGCTGTTGCTGACGCTGGGAACCATGTTCACCCACCGCGTCGACTACGCCGACCTGTACTTCCAGTTCACCAAGAGCGAAGGCTGGAGCCTGGAAGAGGGCATCGTCAAGACCGGCAGTTTTTCGATCGACCAGGGAGTCGGCGTGCGCGCCATCTCGGGCGACAAGACGGCGTTCTCGTATTCGGACGAAATCTCCGAAAGCGCTTTGCTCGACGCGGCGGCGGCGACCCGCACCATTGCCCGCTCGGGCACCGGCAAGATCAAGGTGGCGACCCGTACCCGCCCGACCGGCGGACGCTCGCTGTACCTGCCAAACGACCCGCTCGATTCGCTCGACGCCACCGACAAGGTCAAGCTGCTCGAACGCGTGGAAAAAATGGCCCGCGCCAAAGATCCGCGCGTGGTGCAGGTCATGGCCGGGCTGGCGGGCGAATACGATGTCGTGCTGGTGGTGCGCAGCGACGGCGTGCTGGCGGCCGACATCCGGCCACTGGTGCGCGTGTCGGTGACCGTCATCGTCGAACAGAACGGCCGGCGCGAGATGGGTTCCTCGGGCGGCGGCGGGCGCTACAGCTACAACTATTTCAGCGACGCCGTGCTCGATCAATATGCCAGCGAAGCGGTCAAGGCGGCCGTCGTCAACCTCGACGCGCGTCCCGCGCCGGCCGGTCCGATGACCATCGTGCTGGGACCCGGCTGGCCTGGCGTGCTGCTGCACGAGGCGATCGGCCACGGTCTTGAAGGCGACTTCAACCGCAAGGGCTCGTCGGCGTTTTCCGGACGCATCGGCGAGCGCGTCGCCGCCAAGGGCGTCACCGTGGTCGACGACGGCACCCTGGCCGACCGCCGCGGTTCGCTCAATATGGACGACGAGGGCAATCCGACCCAGTGCACCACCCTGATCGAAGACGGCATCCTGCGCGGCTACATCCAGGACACCATGAACGCGCGCCTGATGAAGATGCCGGTGACCGGCAACGCGCGGCGCGAATCGTTCGCCCACCTGCCGATGCCGCGCATGACCAACACCTACATGCTGGCCGGCGACAAGGATCCGGAAGAAATCCTCGCCTCGGTCAAGAACGGCCTGTACGCGGTCAACTTCGGCGGCGGCCAGGTCGATATCACCAACGGCAAGTTCGTGTTCTCGGCCAGCGAAGCCTACATGATCGAAAACGGCAAGGTCACCTATCCGGTCAAGGGCGCCACCCTGATCGGCAACGGTCCGGACGTGCTGAACCGGGTCTCGATGATCGGCAACGACATGCGCCTCGATTCGGGCGTGGGCGTGTGCGGCAAGGAAGGCCAGAGCGTGCCGGTGGGTGTGGGCCAGCCGACCCTGCGCATCGAGGACGTGACGGTGGGCGGTACGGCATAGCTTGTATAGTCATGTTTGACGGCCCGAGGGCTTGCCAGATCGCGCCGATTGTTGTTATAGTCATTGCAGACTTTTGGATCTGACCATGCACAGCAACGTATTTTTTACCTGCCATTTTTATTTTAGCAATTCCAACCCCAAGGCGGTGGAGTAGCGGCAGGTTCGCGTAGCAACGACGAGATCCAGCAAGAATCCTGAAAAACCGCCAGCCCTGGCGGTTTTTTTTTGACCCAACTCACCCATCCAGACGGAGAATTTTATGCCACGCACCGACGACCTTCGCATCCGCGAAATGAAGGAACTGACCCCGCCCTCGCACCTGATCCGCGAGTTCGCATGCGGCGAAGTTGCCGAACAGACCGCCGCCAATGGCCGCGTCGCGCTGCATCGCATCCTGCATGGCCAGGACGACCGCCTGATGGTGGTGATCGGCCCGTGCTCGATCCACGACACCAAGGCCGCCATGGAATACGCGCGCCGCCTGGCTGGCGAGCGCCAGCGCTTTGCCGGCGAGCTCGAGATCGTCATGCGGGTGTATTTCGAAAAGCCGCGCACCACCGTGGGCTGGAAGGGCTTGATCAACGATCCCTACATGGACAACAGCTTCCGCATCAACGACGGCCTGCGCATGGCGCGCGAGCTGCTGCGCGACATCAACGAGCTGGGCCTGCCGGCCGGCACCGAGTTCCTCGACGTGATCAGCCCGCAATACATCGCCGACCTGATCAGCTGGGGCGCGATCGGCGCCCGTACCACCGAGTCGCAGGTGCACCGCGAACTGGCGTCTGGACTGTCGTGTCCGGTCGGCTTCAAGAACGGCACTGACGGCAACATCAAGATCGCGGTCGAAGCCATCAAGGCGGCCTCGCAGCCGCACCATTTCCTGTCGGTCACCAAGGGCGGCCACTCGGCCATCGTGTCGACCAACGGCAACGAGGACTGCCACATCATCCTGCGCGGCGGCAAGGCGCCGAACTACGATGCGGCCAGCGTCGAGCAGGCTTGCCAGCAGATCGCCGCCCAGGGCCTGGCCTCGCGCCTGATGATCGACGCCTCGCACGCCAACAGTTCCAAGAAGCCCGAGAACCAGGTGCCGGTGTGCGCCGACATCGGCGCCCAGGTGGCCGGCGGCGACGACCGCATCGTGGGGGTGATGATCGAATCGCACCTGGTGGGCGGGCGCCAGGACCTGGTGCCGGGCAAGGAGCTGACCTACGGCCAGTCGGTGACCGACGGCTGCATCGACTGGGACAGCAGCGTCACGGTGCTGGAGGGGCTGGCCGAGGCGGTGCGCCAGCGGCGCCTGCGGCGCGAGCCGTAACAAGGGCGGCGCGGCCTGCTGCGCGCCTTGTTGACGTGTGAGCAGGTCAATTTCAATTGCGCAGAAACCGCGGCGCCATACAAGCCCGCGACATCAATCAACATCGTCCCTGCGCAGGCGCACTGCTGCCCGGAATATTTTTCTTGACAGTGAAAGGCCGTCAATCGGGAACTGGGTGCCCGTAGAAATCGAGACATCGGGACTTA
>JBDSTZ010000435.1:0-1646 GCA_039927975.1 Massilia sp.
AGGCCGGCTTCCGGCTTCAGCATCACAGCCCCCTGCCGGCTGAAATAGAACACCTTGCTGCGCGTGGTGGTCGAGCCGTCGGGCATCAGGCTTTTCACCGAGACCAGTTTCTTCGTCATCTGCAGCCGCTCGCCGTCGGCCAGGTAGGACGTGCCGCTGCCGTCGGCCGGATCGAGCGCGAGTTTGAACGTGGTGAAGTGGATGGCAGTGGTGACGGTGTGACTCCAGGCCACGTCCTTGTTGAAGCCGATGACCACCATCGGTATGCCGCCGAGAGTGACGCCCATCGCATCGTAGCGGCCGGGGACTGTCAGATGGGCCTGGTAGAAGCGGTCGGTGCTGGTCCAGGGATAGTGGGGATTGCCGAGCAACATGCCGCGCCCGCTGACCGTGGCGTCCTTGCCGAGCGCCAAGCCGTTGCTGCCGAGTTGCTCGGCAGTGAGGCGAGCCAGGCGGCCGGCCATGAAGGAAGTGTCGATCTTGCGGCGGCCGGCGCGCGCGATGATGGGCGACAGGGTGCCGGGATCGCGCGCGGCGGCCACGATTTCCTTGGCGAATACCTCGCCCGAGGCGTGCAGCGCCTTCTCCGCGATGACGAGGTACATGTCTTCCACCGTCATCGGGCGGACCCAGGCTGCGTTGCGGCAAGCGGCGGGATAGTTGCCGGCGTAATCCTTGAGGTAGCGGTTGTAGCCGGCCACATATCCTTCGACCGTGTCGCGCGCTTCTTGCGAGGCGGCGGCGTAGCCGGCCTTGAGGTCGGCGATATCGAGGTAACCCTTGAAGAAGAAGTCGCTGTCTTCGTTGGGCAGGTCGATGTAGACGCTGGCGGCGCCGTATTCCTCGCCGACGCGTTTGGTGGCATGGGCGGCGGGTCCGAAAAATGCCGAGCGTTCGCCGCGCACGGTGAGCAGGCTGTCGGCGAACATGCAGACATTGTCTTGCGCGTAGGCGTAGGCCAGGCCGTAGCCGAGTCCACGGAAATTATCGGCGCGAACGTGGGCGATGCCGTTCGAGGTGCGTGACAGTTCGGTCTGGAATGTGGGCGCGGGAACGGCAACGGGCGGCGCGATCACGCTCGTTTCGTGGCCGCAGCCGCTCAGGACGAGCCCGAGCGAAGCGGTGAGGCAGCAGGCGGCGAAGCCGGGAGGTGAACCGGATGGGAGAAAGCGCATGGCGGGATCCTTTTCATGGCGCGAAACGGGCTGACTTGGCGGAGATTTCCGGCAAGACCGGCGCTCATGATCGCTGTCGCAGGGGGCAACGTATTGACGCAAGACAATGCCAGCCGGGAGTTGGGCGCGCACGGCGCGGGCAAAGGAAACGCGAGATCGTGGAACCTCGGCCGTTGCGCAATGGTCGTATGCAGGTCAGTCAGGCATTTCGCGCCATGCTGATGCGGTAGATGACGTTCGAACTGGGCGACACTGGCCTACCCGAGGCCCGGTATCGGGGGGGTGCGGACGGAGGCCGGTGTAGGCCCAGTCATTCAAGCGTAGCGATCCGGGCAAAAGCTCGCGGACGAAAAAAAACCCCGCAAGCACAATGGCTCACGGGGTTTTTCTCTTATAACTAGCCTGACGATAACCTACTTTCACACTGGTTGCAGCACTATCATCGGCGTAAGCTCGTTTCACGGTCCTGTT
>JBDSTZ010000436.1:0-4852 GCA_039927975.1 Massilia sp.
GGCAGGCGCTGGCGGGCGAGGGCGCCAGCCTGCACCAGGCCCGCGCCGGCCTCACGATGCCAGGCGCGACTCGAACATGATGGCGTGGGTGGCGGCCACGTCGATGCTCAGCGCCACCGCCTTTTCGACCCCGATCTGCACCGGCGCGCCGAAACGGCGCGTGACCACACCGGCGCGGCGCAGCAGGCGCTCGATGGCGGTGGTGGTGACGGTGACGTACTGGTCGATGCCGCTGCGGTGGCCGAAGGCAATGATTTCGCCGATCGATTCCATGGTGATTTCCGAAAAGCCGAAGCGGGCGTTGCCCTCGGTCTCGATGGCGAAGCGGCTCAATTCCCAGATGCGCGGATGGGCCGGCGCATCCTGGCCGTGCAGCAAGACCGAAAACGAATCCTTGAGCATGTACGGCCCCTCGGTCGGCAGCAGGCGCCAGCAGCCGCGCAGCACGCCGTCGCCCGGCTCGCGGATCATCATGTACATCGGTTCGAGGGCGTCGTAGCCATCGATTTCCATGCCGGAGAGCACCGGCACCTCCCAGCCGAGCCGGTCCTTGAAGACTTTGGCTCGCAGTTTATGCATTTCCCAGAGATCTTTCGACTTGAAGTCGCGCCGCGCGGCGATGCGGATTTGAAGGGCCATGTCGTTCCTCGCTTCCTTTAAAAAGTTATGCAACTTGCATTAAGAATCATGCAAAAGTTATAAGGGCATAACTATCAGTGCTGCTAGGTACGCTGTTTTGGCCGCAGGTGAAATACTCCTTTTCTTCGTTCACGATTTCTCAGGGAGAACTATGGAACAGACGCTCAACGCTCAATCGCTGACGCAGGACACGCCGTACGCGCCGCCACTGGGGGCCGAGACCGCCCCGCCGGCCGCGCCGCCCGCCATGGAAGCGCATGCCGAGCCCGGCCAGCCGGGCCACAGGACGATGCTCGAACTGCGCCAGGTGCGCGTCCGCAAGCGTGAAAGCCAGGAAAAATTCTGGGGCCGTTTCGGCGTGACGCAGTCGAGCGGCAGCCGCTTCGAGACCGGGCTGGGGGTGCCGCCGCCGGTGGCCATCCTCGTCAAGCTCTACCTCAACGGCAAGCTCAACGATGGGGATCTTCAGGGTTGAGGATGCCCATCGCGATGGCCTTGACCAAGGCCTGTTGACGCGTATTGACGTTGAACTTTTGACGGATATTGGCAATATGAAAATTGACGGTCGCCTCGGAGCAATTCGTGATCATCGAAATCTCCCAGGACGACTTGCCCACCATGACCCAGTTGAGCACTTCAAGCTCGCGCTTGGTCAGGCGGGGAGTCGGGCCGGCCTGCACGCTGACAAAGCGCATCGACGATTCGAAGGCGTAGTCGCGCAGCAGCGACAGCTCGGGCTGGTAGTGTTCGGCGTCCTCGCGAAAGCGCGCGTTCGGCATGCCGTCGGAGGCGAAACTGACGACCCCGAATTCGCCGTTCGGGCCGTGGATCGGAAAGGTCACGCCGGAACGCACCCCGTGGCCGCAGGCTTCCTCGTACAGCTCGCGCTCGCGCGCGCCGGTGAAGGTCTCCGGCTCCCACACGATCGGCAGGCAGCTCGCCAGGCAATGGGAGACGGTCGGGTCGACATAATGCAGCTTTTCGGAGTCGTAGCGCTGGCGCCAGGCCGGCGAATAGTTACTCTGTAGAAAAGCCGTCTCCAGCCGCATGTGCTTGGAGGCCACCGCGCCGAACAGGACTTGTTCGAAGCCCAGCTCGCCGGCCAGGGCGAACAGGTGCGCGCTCCAGCCTGCCGGGGTGGTGCTGGCCAGCAGCTTATTCAAATGCGTGAATTCAGCCATGCAAATTCTCCCAACTCGCCGTTGCGCGATGCCATGAGATCCTGATTGAAGTGATGAGACTGGATACCAAAACTCGTTGGCTGAAAGTAAATCAGCGATATTTTTAGCGCCACGACTCTTACTTTTCGCAGGTCGTTGCAGTGCACCATAACTGACCAATAGTTACCGCAATCGCAAATCGATGTCTTCTTCACCAGAATGGACGGTTTTCGCACCGGAACGGGGATCGCCGCGCGCGACATTTGCGCTGATGAATTGTGCGGCGAAGAAATTAAATTTCGGATATGGTTCCACAAATTATCGTGGCGTTTGGGCTTGGGCTTGGTAAACTGCGCAGCTGATGAGCGCTGAACGACGATGGCGCGCGGACCGGCAGCGCCAGAGGCCGGCAGAGAAAATCGCCCGCGCGCCGCGTCCGCCCCGTCCGCAATGTTTTTTACAGGGTTTCCCTGACGTGTTGATTCCCAAAGTGTTACTTGTCAATGACGATGCCGCCAGCCTGTTTGCGCTAGAAACGCTGCTGGTCGGCGCCGAGGCGGAGCACCCCTACGAGCTGATGACCGCCGCTTCCGGCAAGGAAGCGCTGCGCCAGGTGCTGCTGCACGATTTCGCCGTGATCCTGCTCGATGTGGCGATGCCCGGCATGGACGGCTTCGAGACCGCCGAGGCGATCCATTCGCATCCGCGCGCCGGCGCCGTGCCGATCATCTTCATCACCGCCCATTACGCCGACGAATTCCACCGCCTGAAGGCCTATCAGAAGGGCGCGGCCGACTACCTGTTTACCCCGGTGATACCGCAGATCCTGCAGAGCAAGGTGAACGTGTTCGTCGAGCTGACCAAGAAAAACCTCGAGCTGGCCGCCAAGTCGGAGGAACTGGCGCGCCTGAACCAGGACTTGCGCGCCCAGCGCCTGCAAGACCTCGAACGCATCAACCGCGAGCTCGAACTGGAGGTGGCCGAGCGCAAGCAGGCCGAATCGCGCGCCCACGAGCTGTCGATCCGCGACAGCCTGACCGGCTTGATCAACCGCCGCTCGATCATCCAGCAACTCGAACACGCGGCGGCCCACGCCGACCGCCACCAGGGCGAATTCGCCCTGCTCTATCTGGACCTGGACCGCTTCAAGAACGTCAACGACACGCTCGGCCACGAGGTCGGCGACGAGCTGCTGCGCCAGGTCGCGGTGCGCCTGCTGGCGGCGGTGCGGGTGTCGGACCTGGTGGCGCGCCTGGGAGGCGACGAATTCATCGTGCTGCTCGAAGGGCGCGGCGCCTCCAGCAACGCGGCGCGGGTGGCGCGCAAGATCGAGCAGGCCAGCCGGCTGCCGTTCGATATCGGCGGCCACCGCATCCGCACCTCGACCAGCATCGGCATCGGCCTCTATCCGCAGGACGCCGACAATGCCGCCACCCTGATCCGCCACGCCGACATCGCCATGTATCACGCCAAGCAGCACAAGCGCGGCGGGGTCGAGTTCTTCCGCGAGGAGCTCAACGCGCGCGAAGTCGAACGCGCGCGCTGGGCCGGCGAATTGCAGCACGCGCTCGATCACGACGAACTGACGCTGCGCTTCGCGCCGCGCGCCGAGGTCGAGGGCGGCGCGCTGGCCGGCATCGAGGCGCTGCTGTACTGGCGCCATCCGGACCACGGCCTGTTGCCGGCCGCGCGCTTCCTTCCGGCGGTGGCCGACCGCCAGCTGCTCGACAAGGTGAGCGACTGGACCATTGCCGCGGTGTGCGAGCAGGCCGCCAGCTTGCGCGCTGCCGCCCTGCCGCTGCCGGACGCGGTCATTTCGGTCAACCTGGCGGCGATCCATCTGCAGGCCGACCTGGCCCAGCGCATCGAAGCGCAGCTGCGCGCCTGCGACCTGCCGGACGGCTGGCTCGAACTGGAAATCGCCGAACATCTGCTGGTGGGCGCCGACGACGTCGAACCGGTGCTGCGCGGCCTGCACCACGCCGGCGTGCGGCTGGCGGTCGACGACTTCGGCAGCGCCGGCGCTTCGCTGGCCACCTTGCGCGCGCTGCCCTTCGACACCCTCAAGATCGACCGCGCCTTCATCGAGCAGATCGGCCAGGATGGCGGCGACGACATGCTGGCCGCGATCATCCACCTGGGCCGCGCGCTCGGCCTGGCCGTGGTCGCGCAGGGCGTCGCCCAGGACGGCCAGCTCACGCTGCTGCGCTCACTCGGCTGCGACCAGTACCAGGGCGACCTGCTGAGCGAACACCTGGACCCGGACGGCGTCGCCGAACTGCTGCGCCAGGCCGCCGCCAGCGGCGCGCCGCCGGGCGCCTCCACGATTAAAAAAACGAACCCGCGCGCCAAGCGGGTCGCCCCTTCCACTCCAAAAAAACCAGGACCCGCCGATGAATAACATGACCGATTTCGCCGAAGAACTCGACGTTAAACTGTTGCTGGCGACGCTGATGGCGCTCAAAAAAGGCGACTTCACCGCACGCATGCCGTCCGACTGGACCGGCATGTCCGGCAAGATCGCCGACACCCTCAACGAGATCATCGAGACCAAGGAAAAGATGGTCCGCGCGGTGACCGACGTCTCGCGCGTGGTCGGCCGCGAAGGCCGCCTGACCCAGCGCGCCTCGGTGCCCAACGTGGTGGGCGGCTGGGCCACCATCATCAGTTCGGTCAACACCCTGATCGACGACCTGGTGCGCCCGACCACCGAGATGGCGCGCGTGATCGGCGCGGTGGCCAAGGGCGACCTGTCGCAGACCATGGCGCTTGAAGTGGACGGCCATCCGCTCAAGGGCCAGTACCTGCGTGCGGCGACCACCGCCAACACCATGGTTGAACAGCTATCCTCGTTTTCATCCGAAGTGACGCGCGTGGCGCGCGAAGTCGGCACCGAGGGTAAGCTGGGCGGCCAGGCGCAGGTGAAAGGCGTGGCCGGCACCTGGAAGGACTTGACCGACTCGGTGAACTCGATGGCGGGTAACCTGACGTCGCAGGTGCGTAACATCGCCGAGGTGACCACCGCCGTGGCCAACGGCGACTTGTCCAAGAAG
>JBDSTZ010000437.1:0-5414 GCA_039927975.1 Massilia sp.
AGCACGCGCGCACGCAGAGCCTCGCCTTCGGCATCGTCCGGCGGGCGGCCGTGTTCGCGCTCGAAACGCGCCAGCTGCTGATCGATCGCGGTGTTCATGAACATCGCCAGGATCGCCGGCGCCGGCCCGTTGATGGTCATCGACACCGAGGTGGCCGGGTCGCACAGGTCGAAACCCTCGTACAGCGCGGCCATGTCGTCGAGCGTGGCGATCGATACGCCGGCGTTGCCGACCTTGCCGTAGATGTCGGGCCGCAGGTCGGGGTCGGCGCCGTACAGGGTGACCGAATCGAAGGCGGTCGACAGGCGCTTGGCCGGCATGCCCTCCGACAGCAGCTTGAAGCGCCGATTGGTGCGAAAGGCGTCGCCCTCGCCGGCGAACATCCGGGTCGGGTCCTCGCCGCTGCGCTTGAAGGGGAACACGCCGGCGGTGAACGGAAATGCGCCAGGCAAATTCTCGCGCAGCAGAAAGCGCAGCAGTTCGCCATCGTCTTCAAAGCGCGGCAGCGCCACCTTCGGCACCGCCAGGCCGGACTGGGTGCGCGCGACCAGCGCCTCGCTGTCGCCGGCGCCGGCGCCGGCGTACCTCGCCTTCACCTGAGGCCAGGCCTCCAGCAACTGCCTGGCATGCGCGTCGAGTGCGTTGTCGCGCACGGCGATCAGGGCCGCCAGGTCGACTGCCTGACCAGCCTCGCCCGCGATGCGCTGGGCCGCCCGCAACTGTTGGCGTTCGCGCGCCAGCGTGGCCTGGCGCTGCGCCCGCGCATGATAGGCGCGCACGGTCTCGGCGATCTCGGCGAGGTAACGCGCGCGCGCCGCCGGCACGATCTGGCCGGTCTGGCCGGCCGCGTGGTGTGTGCCGCCCGAGGTGAGCCGGCCGGGCCGGCAATCGAGACCCAGATCGGCCAGCCGCGCCAGCAAGGCGTGGTACACCGCGCTGACGCCATCGTCGTTGAAGCGTGACGCCTGGGTGCCGTACACCGGCATCGATTCGATCGGATCGCTCCACCGTTCGCGATTGCGCTGGACCTGGCGGGCGACGTCGCGCAGCGCATCCTGCGCGCCCTTGCGGTCGAATTTGTTGATCGCCACGAGGTCGGCGAAATCGAGCATGTCGATTTTTTCAAGCTGCGAGGCGGCGCCGAAATCGGGTGTCATCACATACATCGACAGGTCGACCTGCGCCACGATGGCGGCGTCGCCCTGGCCGATGCCCGAGGTCTCGACGATCACCAGGTCGAAGCCGGCCACCTTGCAGGCGGCGATCACGTCCGGCAGCGCCGCCGATATCTCCGAGCCGGCCGCGCGCGTGGCCAGCGAACGCATGAAAACCCGGTTGCGGCCTTGCCAGGGATGGATCGCGTTCATGCGGATCCGGTCGCCCAGCAGCGCGCCGCCCGACTTGCGGCGCGACGGATCCATCGAGATGATGGCGATCTGCAGGCGGTCGTCCTGGTCGAGCCGCAGGCGGCGCACCAGTTCGTCCGTCAGCGAGGACTTGCCGGCCCCGCCGGTGCCGGTGATCCCCAGCGTCGGTACGCGCCGTTCGGCCGCCGCCGCCCGCAGCGATTCACGCAAGGCCGGCGCCGCGCCCGCCGCCGCTGACGGCGACGGCGCTTCCAGCGCCGTGATCAGTTGCGCCAGCGCGCGCTCGCGGGTTTCGCGCGCGCCTTCCCGCAGCGGCGCCAGGCTTGCCGGGGCGCGCCCCGCGAGGTCGAAGTCGCAGGCCGCCACCATGCTGGCGATCATGCCGGCCAGTCCCATCCGCTGACCATCCTCGGGACTGAAAATACGGCTCACGCCGTACGCCTGCAATTCGGCGATTTCCTCGGCCACGATGACGCCGCCGCCGCCGAACACCTTGATGTGGGCGCCGCCGCGCGCGCGCAGCAGGTCGATCATGTACTTGAAGTAGTCGACATGCCCGCCCTGGTAGCTGGAGATGGCGATGCCCTGCACGTCCTCGGCCAGCGCGGCGCTGACTACCTCGTCGACCGAGCGGTTGTGGCCGAGGTGGATCACCTCGACGCCCTGCGCCTGCAGGATGCGCCGCATGATGTTGATGGCCGCGTCGTGGCCGTCGAACAGCGCGGCGGCGGTGACGAAGCGCACCTTGTTGACGAGGGGGAGGGCGCGCGTCGCCTGGCCGCTGGCCGGCGTCGTGCTTGCCGCGATGGCGGCCGTGGTGTCTGGCATGCGCGTGGCTCCAAAAGGGTATTTCAGATCGCTTCGCGCAGGGCGCCGGCTGCCGGGTAGGCGGGGCGCCGCGCGGCGAAGCGGCGACAGCTCATTGTACTCCCGCGCGCTGCCCGGTTTGTGCGCACGTATTGACATCGAGCTAACATTTATTGCAAAAATAATCCCTAGCGGCAACAAAATGGCTATACTTCTTGCATACAGATGTTGCGCTGGCTGAACAACCGACACCGGGCCGTCCCATGCTGAAAAAAATCGATGCCGCGCAATTGAAGGTCGGGATGTACATCCACGATCTGAGCTGCGACTGGATGACCCATCCCTTTGTCCGCAACCGCTTCCTCATCGGCAGCGAGGCCGAGATCGCCAGGATCCGCGCGGCCGGCATCCACGACGTCGTCATCGACAGCGACAAGGGGCTCGACGTCCAGGACGCGCCCACCGTGGCCGAGGTGGAAGCGCGCACCGAGGCCGAATTGACCGTCATCGCCAGCAAACCGGTGATCGTCACGCGCGTCTCGCTGGCCGAGGAAATCAAGCGCGCCACCGTGATCCGCCACCAGGCCTCGGGACTGGTCAGAACCGTGATGCA
Source organism: Massilia sp. (assembly GCA_039927975.1). Classification (GTDB taxonomy): domain Bacteria; phylum Pseudomonadota; class Gammaproteobacteria; order Burkholderiales; family Burkholderiaceae_D; genus JBDSTZ01. The sequence continues at coordinate 2,788 of JBDSTZ010000437.1, forward strand.
GGACGCGCGGCTGGGCAAGGCGATCGAGCTCGACCAGGTCAGCCCGATGGTCCAGAACATCACCGAATCGATCCTGCGCAACCCGGGCGCGCTGGTCGGCCTGCTGCGCATCAAGACCAAGGACGACTACACTTTTCTGCATTCGGTCAGCGTGTGCGCGCTGCTGGTGGCGTTCTGCCGTTCGCGCAACATGGATGCCGACACCACCTACCAGGCCGGGCTGGGCGGGCTGCTGCACGACACCGGCAAGGCGCTGGTGCCCGACAACATCCTCAACAAGCCGGGCCCGCTCACCGACGCCGAGTTCGCCGTCATCAAGAAGCATCCGCGCGACGGTTACGACATCCTTTGCAAGAGCGGCGACGTCGGTCCGATCCCGCTCGACATCACGCTCCACCACCATGAGCGGCGCGATGGCAGCGGCTACCCCGACAAGCAGGGCGAGGGCGCGATCAGCGAGCTGGCGCAGATGGCCGCCATCGTCGACGTCTACGACGCCATCACCGCCGACCGCTGCTATCACAAGGGCATGTCGGCGGCCGAGGCGCTGCGCAAGATCTACGAGTGGAGCAAATTCCACTTCAATCCGGGCTATGTGCAGGAGTTCATGCGCTGCGTCGGCATCTACCCGGTCGGCACCATGGTGATGCTCGAATCAGGCCGCCTCGGGGTGGTGATCGAGCCGCATGAAACCAATCTGCTGGCGCCCAAGGTCAACGTGTTCTTCAACACCAGGAAGAACATCTACATCAAGCCCGAGACGGTCGACCTGTCGCGCGCGCTGGGCATGGGCGGCGGCGACAAGATCGTCCGCCACGAGTCGCCCGCCAAGTGGAATGTCGATCCGATGAAGTTCCTGGTGGTCGGCTAGACCAACACCAGGGTCCCGGCCTGCGCCCGGCGTCGCCGGAACTCCTCAGCCGCTCGCGGGTCCAACCTATATGGTTTAGAAGAATTCGGCCGTGTCGTTCGACGCCACCGCGGTCAGCATGCCTTCGCTGACCAGCTCGTCGTAATGGCAAGCCTGGTTCCGCCCGTGCGACTTGGCGTAGTACAGCGCCTGGTCGGCGCGGCCGAGAATAATGACGGGCGATTCATAGGCGCTGATGCTGACGAAACCGACGCTCACCGTCACCTGTCCGACCTGGGGGAACGCATGGGTTTCGACGTTGGTGCGGAAGCGCTCGATGATCTTGTGCGCGTTTTCCAGCGTGCTCGAGCGCAGCAGCACGACGAACTCTTCGCCGCCGAAGCGGAACACCCGGTCCTGCGCGCGGAACGACGATTGCAGCAGGTTGGCGATCAGGATCAGCACTTCGTCGCCGTACAGGTGGCCGAAGCGGTCGTTGACCAGCTTGAAGTGGTCGACGTCGACCACCGCCAGCCACTGCTTCTCGGCCTCGCTGGGCAGGCGCCGCTCGGTCTCGCCCGGCAGCAGCACCTTTTGGTCGCAGCTGGCCTGCAGCATCTTGGCCAGCTGGTCGTCGAAGGTCTTGCGGTTGAGCAGGCCGGTGAGCGAGTCGCGTTCGCTGTAGTCGAGCAGGTTCTGGAAGTTGCGGAACACGCTGACGATGCCGCCGATCACCTGGATGATGTCGGCCGAGAAGGGCGCGCCGCGCACGATTTCCAGGCAGGTGTCGGCCTTGTCGCCGATCCAGATCGGCATCCACAGCGTGCGCGCGCCCTGCGCGTCGATCCCTTCGGCGCTGTTGCCCTGCTGCGCCAGGCAGCGCGCCAGGGCGGGATAGTCGGCCAGCGGCTCGCCCAGGCTGGTGCCGTCGAGCGTGTCTTCCATGCGCGGCGCCTTGCCGACCCGGACCAGCGCGCGCGCGCGCACGAACTGGCGTCCGCGCACGGTCGAAATGGCCAATACCCGGGTTTGCGTGGCGCCCGCCAATTCCTGCACGGCCGAAATCACCGAGATGTCGAGCATCGTGTGGTCGCGGTGGCCGGTCATGTCGACCATGTGCTTCAGAAGGGGATCCATGTCGTCTCGGGGTGGGGTGGCGCCTCAGGCGCGCGACAGCGGTGGAGGATAAGGCCTTTTGGCATAAAGGGCAACATGTGGCGCGATTCACCGGACGATCAAACGGACGGGCGTGGACGTGCGCCGATTCTACCGTTTTCCCGCCGCCGCGCCAGGGCTGTACGGAAAATATTAATGGCCCACGCCAACAGGCGGCGGGGCCCCGCCGCAGTCCCGCCCGGCGCAATGTCCCCGGCGTAAATAATAGTGCTGTGTGGAAAACTTGCGTGACGTCAACTTGCCGTATGGAATCAAACTTTATAGTGATCTCAATGACGCAAGTGATGCCGGCCCGACACCGAGCCGGCATGGAGACGAAGCCGCTGTCTTCATGGCGTCAGGGGTAGGTTCTTTTCCATCAACTCATGGAGTCAATAATGAGCAAAATCATCACCGCAGTGAAATCCTTTGTCGCTGACGAAAATGGCGTTACGGCAATCGAATACGGTCTCATCGCTGCGCTGGTCGGCGTTGCCATCGTGACCACTGTGACGGCGTTGGGCGGTCAGCTGAAAACGACCTTCAACGAAGTCATCGTCGCGATGGGCGGGAAAGCAGTCTAAACACTGCTGTGCTTCGCGGACGGGGCCCCGTCCGCGAA
>JBDSTZ010000438.1:0-21046 GCA_039927975.1 Massilia sp.
TCTGCGACGGCAGCGCGCCCGCGTTGCCGTCTTTGACTAACCCACGCTGTTCCCTCCCCTACCTTTACTTCCCGTCACGGGACTCAAACATGCATCTATCTGAACTGAAGGCAATGCACGTCTCCGCACTCCTGGAGATGGCCATCGGCCTCGACATCGACAACGCAGCCCGCCTGCGCAAACAAGAACTGATGTTCGCGATCCTGAAAAAGCGCGCGAAATCAGGCGAACAGATTTTCGGCGACGGCGCCCTTGAAGTGCTGCCGGACGGCTTCGGCTTCCTGCGCTCGCCCGACGCCAGCTACATGGCGTCGACCGACGATATTTACATTTCCCCTTCGCAGATCCGGCGCTTCAACCTGCACACCGGCGACTCGATCGAAGGCGAAGTGCGCACCCCCAAAGACGGCGAGCGCTATTTCGCGCTGGTCAAGGTCGACAAGGTCAACGGCGAATCGCCGGAAGCGTCCAAGCACCGCATCCTGTTCGAGAACCTGACCCCGCTGCACCCGAACGAACCGCTCAAGCTTGAGCGTGAAATGATGGGCCAGGAGAATATCACCGGCCGCATCATCGACCTGATCGCGCCGATCGGCAAAGGCCAGCGCGGCCTGCTGGTGGCCTCGCCGAAGTCCGGCAAATCGGTGATCCTGCAGCACATCGCGCACGCGATCACCGCCAACCATCCCGACTGCACCCTGATCGTGCTGCTGATCGACGAGCGGCCAGAGGAAGTGACCGAGATGCAGCGTTCGGTGCGCGGCGAAGTGGTCGCCTCGACCTTCGACGAGCCGGCCACGCGCCACGTGCAGGTCGCCGAGATGGTGCTCGAAAAAGCCAAGCGGCTGGTTGAAATGAAGAAGGATGTGATCATCCTGCTCGACTCGATCACCCGCCTGGCGCGCGCCTACAACACCGTGATCCCGGCCTCGGGCAAGGTGCTCACCGGCGGTGTGGACGCCAACGCGCTGCAACGGCCGAAGCGCTTCTTCGGCGCCGCCCGCAACATCGAGGAAGGCGGTTCGCTGACCATCATCGCGACCGCGCTGATCGAAACCGGTTCGCGCATGGACGACGTGATCTTCGAGGAATTCAAGGGCACCGGCAATATGGAAGTCCACCTTGAGCGCCGCCTGGCCGAGAAGCGTGTCTACCCGGCGATCAACCTGAACAAATCGGGCACCCGCCGCGAGGAACTGCTGATCAAGCCGGACCAGCTGCAGAAGATCTGGATCCTGCGCAAGCTGCTGTACTCGATGGACGAGATCGAAGCGATGGAGTTCATCCTCGACAAGATGAAGGCGACGAAGAACAACAACGAGTTCTTCGACATGATGCGGCGCGGCGGCTAAGGCCGGGCATTGCGCGCATCGCAGGGGACAGCTTCGGCTGTCCTTTTTTTATGGGCGCACGATAGGGGGATATCAAGCGCCACGCCGGAGATTGGACGATCATGTTGCGAACAGGAGGTTCGAGATCGCCATGGGAAACAATACGGAATTGCCACCGGCCTACGACCGTGAAACCGATCGCCGTCTGACCGTGCTGGAGACCCGCTTCGATACGATTTTGCCAACACTGGCAACGAAAGCGGATGTTGCCGAGCTGCGCGCGGCGATGGCTTCCATGGACGCCAACCTGCGCGCGGAGATTGCTGCCAGTAGAGCCGAACAGCGCGGGGAGATTGCTGCCAGTAGAGCGGAACAGCGCGTGGACATTGCGTCGATGGGCGCTGAACTGCGCGTGGACATTGCGTCGATGGGCGCTGAACTGCGCGCGGAGATTGCTGCCAATAGAGCCGAACAGCGCGAGGAGATGCACACGCAGATCGCCGAGGTGTTGACGAAAGCGAGCAAATTCGAAGCGAAAATGGCGCGCTGGATGCTCGGCGTGATCATCAGCTTGTTCGCCAGTCAGGCGATGACGGTGTTCGCCGTGGTGACAATCCTTCGCCCCCACTGAAGCATTACTTGCCGCGCCCCCACAAACGGCTGTATAATCGCCGGTTGCAGTATTTAACCCACTGGCAAGTGATCAGTAATCGGGTCAAGAAGCAGGAATGACCGACGAAGTGCTGTTTGGCTACCTAAACTATCCAAGGCAAAACCATGAAGACCGATATCCATCCAGATTACCGCGAAGTTGTGTTCCACGATCTGTCGTGCGACTTCAAATTCGTTACCCGTTCGACCATCCAGACCCGCGAAAAAATCGAACACGAAGGTAAGCAATACCCACTCGTGAAGATCGAGGTGTCGGCTGAATCGCACCCGTTCTACACCGGCAAGCACAAGATCGTCGACACCGCCGGCCGCGTCGAGAAATTCCGCCAGAAATTCGGCGCAGTCGGTTCCAAGACTGCCGTCGCCAACGGCTAAGGTTTCTCCGCCCCCGGGCGTGTCCCGCCAAAAAAAGCAGCCCCGGCTGCTTTTTTTTCGCGGATACTACGCACTGTCGCCATTTCGGGCCTGCCCGTGAGCCAAGTTTATTGATGAAGCCAGTCCGCCTTCCCGCCGCCGCCACCCTCGCCCTGCCCCGCTGGGCCCTGTTCGGGCTCGGCCTGCTTTACATCCTGCCCGGCCTGATCGGGCGCGACCTGTGGAAGGACGACGGCGACGCCGCCAGTTTCGGCATCATGTGGACCATGGCGCACGGCACGATCAACGATTGGCTGCTGCCCAATGTCGCCGGCTTGCCGGCCGCAGACGAGGGCCCGCTGGCGTTCTGGCTGGGCGCCGTCTGCATCAAGCTGTTCGGCTGGCTGCTGGGCGACGTGCTGGCCGCGCGCGTGTCGACCATCGGCATTTTTGTTACCGGCACGCTGTCGCTGTGGTACACCGCCTTCCACCTGGGCCGGCGGCCCGAGGCGCAACCGCTGCGGCTGGCCTTTGGCGGCCAACCCGAGCCGAGCGATTATGGCCGCACCCTGGCCGACGCCGCCGTGCTGATCTACCTCGGCTGCCTCGGCTTGCTGCTGCACAGCCACGAAACCCTGGCCGCCACCTTGCAGGGCGCGCTGCTGGCCTATTTTCTCTACCGCGCGGTACGCTACGTCGAACTGCCGGGCATTCGCAACGCCGTGCTGACCGGCCTGGCGCTCGGCGCGCTGACGCTGGCGCGCGGCTGGATCACCCCGCTCACCCTGCTGCTGACCCTGCTGGTCGCCACGCGCTTCCTGGCGATGCCGCTGGGCCGCAGCGTGCGCGACGTGCTGGTGGCGGCGCTGACGGCCGGCCTGATCGCCCTGCTGTGGATCGGCCCCGCGCTGGCGCTGCGCCCTTACGGCTTGGCGCCGATCGACGGCTGGATGGCGGCCAATTTGACCGAGACGGCCGGGCCCAGCTGGAATGGACTGAAAACCCTGCTGCGCTTCGGCTCGTGGTTCTTCTGGCCGGCCTGGCCGTTCGCCGCGTGGGCCGTGTACGCCTGGCGGCGCCAGAGCAATCTGCTGCATATCGTGCTGCCGCTGCTGTTCTTCGGCGCGCTCGTGCTGCTGACCCTGCTCGATCCGGCGCCGGACAAGGTCGACCTGCTCAAGCTGCTGCCGCCGCTGGCCATCATGGCCGCCTTCGGCCTGCCGGCGATGAAGCGCGGCACCATCAACGCGATCGACTGGTTCTCGGTGATGGTGCTGACCATGATCGCGGTGTTTGTCTGGCTGGGCTGGCTGGCCACCCTGACCGGCTGGCCGGGCCAATTGGCGAAAAACGCGGCCCGCCAGGTGCCGGGATTCCATGGGGAATTCGGCGCAGTCGCCTTTGTGGTGGCGGCGCTGGCAACCGTTGGCTGGTTCCTGCTGGTGCGCTGGCGCATCTCGCGCCAGCCGGCCGTGCTCTGGCGCGCCGTGGTGCTGTCGTCGGGCGGCCTGATCCTGTTCTGGGTGCTGTTGACCACCTTGCTGATGCCGGGCCTGAACTACAGCAAGAGCTATCGCAGCGTGGCGCAACAAATCGCCGACCACGTGCCGGCTGGCGCCGGCTGCATCGACAGCAATGCCGGCGCCTCGCAGCGCGCCTCGTTCGCCTATTTCGGCGGCTTGCCGTTTGCCGGCGTCGGCGCCGGCGTCAATCAATGCAAGCTGTACCTGCTGCAGGACAGCGTGCGGCGCAAGGACGACGGCGTGGTACCGCAAACGAACCGGCGCATGCGCCTGGACCAGCAGTGGGAATTGCTGTGGGAAGGCCGGCGCCCCGCTGACCGCGACGAGCGCTACCGGCTGTACCGCGCGATCAAGTAGGGCCACATCCGCGTGCGCCAGGCGATGGCGCGCGGATGGTTCCATCAAAAGCGACGCAACACGCGCCGCGTCAATCTCCAGCGCGCTGCGCCACAAACCGGCGGCCGCGCTCCGCCGTTTCCTTCCCGTACGTCAACGTCGTGATGCCCGATCGCCTTGCGCTTAATTCAGGGCAAGGCGAGGCTTGAGCAAAATCAATTCAGGCCTGTCGAGCGCGTCCAGAATAACTAGGTCTTCAACGGCGTTATTTCCGGGAGCACATCATGAAGAGTGTCACACTTTCACAAGTCGTCCGGGCCCACGATCCCTACCGTTTTTTGTGCCCCATCCAGTCCTGGTCGCAATTCATGTCAGTCACCGTCACGCTGGCGATCGGCCTGCCGCTGATCGCCATGCTGTTCATGATGCTCGACCCGACCGCGCCGCTGGCCTACATCGTGATTCCCGTCACCGTCGGCGGCCTCGTGCCGGTGTTCGCCGCCCTGCCCGCGCGCTTTGAAATCATCACCCGCTTCCAGGCCCAGCATTTCGCCCGCACGCTCGACGAGACGCTGGTCGCGCTGGGCTACGCACCGCGCGCCGGCGGCCCGGGCGCGGCACGCCACTACGCCCGCCAGTCGCGCTTTCTGCGCTGGAAGGAAAATGAAATCGCCATCACCGTCAGCGAGCACGCGATCGCCATCAGCGGCCCCATCTTCACGCTGCGGCTCCTGCAGCAGCGCCTGGCAGCCTGAATCCTTCGGCGCCAGCGTCATCCAGCAAAAAGGGAGCCTCGGCTCCCTTTTTTGTTTCTGCACCGCCGGAAAGCGCTACACCTTCATCGGCAGGATCACCATCTGCAAGCCTTCCAGGTGCAGGCGACGCTGCACCGCCAGCGCGGCCTGGTTGTGCAGCAGGCGCGTCATCCAGTTGTCGGTGGAAAAAATCAGCTTGCTGGTGAAGAAGATCGAGTTCGGGAACTCGCCATTGATTTCCTCGCACATGCTGGTGATCTCGTCGACCGCGTCGGTGCCGAACCCGATGTACGACGAGGCCGCCATGCCATGGCTCTGGCAGAAATCGACAAAGAACTCCAGCGTCTCCTCGGCGTCGTGGCGGATTTTTTCGAGGGCGCCCTCGCCGCCGTAGGCGTGCGCGTCGACCGTGCGCGCATTGACGAACAGGAAGTTCTTGAAGTGGCCCGGAAACATTCTGAGCACCCACAGCAAGGCGTGCAAGCCGCCGCCGCGCGAGGTGCCGACAATGAACACGGCGGTCTGCGCTTCGCGGTCCGGTTCGATGGTGGTGCTCACGCTGCCGAAAGGCTGGCTGGCGAATACCTGGTCGACCTCGTGGATGGCGTGCTTGGTCTCGCGGTAATGGTTGCGAATGAGGACGCACAAGCCGGCAATCGCGGCGATGATCGCGACCGAGGCCCAGCCGCCTTCGGTGAAGCGTTCGACCAGCAGGATCGCCAGGATGCCGGCGCAGATGACGAAGCCGAGCAGCGACAGGAGGAAGCGGCGCAGCCAGTGCATGCCCGGCTGCTTGCGGCTTTGCCACCAGTACAGGCACAGGCCGAACAGGGAAATGGCGAAGGTCAGGAACACCGAAATCGAATACAGCACGACCAGCAGGGTGACCTTGCCGCCGGTCCAGAACAGGATCGCCAGCGCCGCGATGCCGAGCACGAGGATGCCGTTCTGGGTCACCAACCGGGTCGACAGGTAGCGGAATTTGTGCGGCACCCAGGAGTCCGACGCCATGTTCGACAGCACCGACGGGCCGCCGAGAAAGCCGGTGTTGGCGGCCACGAACAGCAGGCCGGCCTCGAAGGCGAGCACGATCACCAGCAGGATCTGGTTAAGCATCGGGCCGCCGATGCCGGTGCTTTCGATGATCAGCCGGAAGGTTGAGGCGTTGAGGGTTTCGCCGGGGACCGGCTTGGCATCCCACAACAGATACAGCAGGATGATGCCGCCGGCGGTGAAGGCCAGCGAGAGCGCCATGTACAGCATCGTCATCTTGCCGGTGCGCACGCGCGGCTCGGCCAGCAGGTTGACGTTGTTCGACACCGCCTCGAGACCGGTGTAGGTACCGCCGCCCTGCGAGTACGCCAGCAGCAGCATGCCGGCGACACCGGTCCAGCCGATGCCGCGCGCCAGTTCGCCGGTCTCGGCAAGGGTGGCCGGCAGCAGGGCCGGAAGATGCGAGGCGTGGGCGAAGATGCCGTAGACGATCAGCACCAGGTGGGTCGCCACGAAGCCGAGGAAAATCGGCAGCAGGATCTGGATCGCTTCCTTCAAGCCGCGCAGATTCATCACGATCAGCAGGCCGATGAAGAAGGCTTCGGCGGACAACTTGTAGGGCTGAAAGCCGATCGGCAGGAAGGAGGCGAGCGCATCGACGCCGGAGGCGACCGAAATGGCGATCGTCAGCACATAGTCGAGGATCAGCGCGCAGCCCGACACCAGGCCGAGGTAGGGGCCAACCAGCTTGGTGGCGACGCGGTAGCCGCCGCCGCCGGTGGGAAACAGTTCGATCACCTGGTTGTAGGCGAGCGCGATGACGAAGACCGTCACCGCGGTGGCGATCGCCATGTACAGGCCGAGGTGGGTGTGGACGCCGAGCGCGCGGAAGGTTTCCTCCGGCCCGTAAGCGGAGGATGAGAGGCCGTCGGCGCCCAGTCCGACCCAGGCGAGGAAGGCGACCAGCGCCATCGAATGCCGCGTCTCGCTCTTCATCGGGTCGAGCGGCCTGCCGAGGATGATCTCTCGAATTTTCCTGTTATTCATGTTGCATGCCGGTTCGCGCCGGCCAGAGCCTTGGTCAGACGTGATGATACGCTGAACCATGCTGTTGAACATCAAGCAAGGGGCGCGCGGCCGAAAGTATTGCCGGATGCTGGTAAATCGGCGATAATGCGGCTCGCGTTGCCGGGATGGCGGAATAGGTAGACGCACGGGACTCAAAATCCCGCGCTGGAAACAGCGTGCCGGTTCGATTCCGGCTCCCGGCACCAAAACGCAGCAACTGATGTCCAAGGACACCCCGAACCCGACTTCGATGGAAGATCGGGTTTTTTGTTGCTTGGCAATTTACGCCGGCACTCGCTGTCGCCATTCCTGGCTAGGCCTCCGCATCGCACATCCGATCCCGTCCTGCCGATTTGGCCTGGTAAAGCCGGCGGTCGATCCGGTCGAGGAACACGCTCGGGTCATCGTTCGCCCCCGGCACGATGGTGCCCACACCCATGCTGACAGTCACCACGCGGCCCACGCCCGAACGCAGGTGGGGAATCGCCTTCTGCCCCAGCAACTTGCGGCAGCGCTCGGCCACGTTGCGCGCCGCCTCCTCGTCCGCCGACGGCAGCAGCAGGACGAATTCCTCGCCGCCAAAACGGGCGCACAGGTCGCGCGACCTTAAGGCGGCGCCGTCCATCAACTGGGCCACAGTGCGCAGGCACTCGTCGCCCTGCACATGCCCGTAATGGTCGTTGTACTGCTTGAAGTAATCGATGTCGATGACGATCAGCGACAGCGGCTCGCCGGTCGCGCGCGCCTTGGCCCATTCGATCGGATACAGGGTGTCGAACATGCGGCGATTGGCGACGCCGGTCAGGCTGTCGCGGTAGGAAAGCACTTCCAGCTCGCGCTGCAGTTGCAGGATCTTGTCCTCGGCCTGCTTTCGCGCGGTGACGTCGAACATGAAGCCGACCAGCGAGTCGACGCTGCCGTCGGCGCGCCGCACCACATGCACCACGTCGCGAATCCACACCTGTTCGCCGTCGCGCGTCAGGGCGCGGTAATCGGCCTCGTGGTCGATGCCGCTCTGCGACTGCGCCACGCAGAAATCGACGGTCTTCTGGCGGTCCTCCTCGTGAATGCGGGCGGCCCAGTCGTTGACCGACACCCAGCTGGACGGGGTCCAGCCCAGCAATTGTTCGATCTGCGGGCCGATGTAGGTAAAGCGCATGGTGTCCCAGTCGATACGCCAGGGAATCGCCCGGGTGGATTCGAGCAGCGTGCGATAGACGCCAGGATCATCGGCGGCGACCGGTTGCGAATTGAGGAGTGGAGCAGTCATACGGGCGAGTCCAGAAAGTGGTTAGCCGTATTGTGCTCCCAAAATATAATCGCTGCTGCAAAGAAAAATATATTTCCAAGTGATCAATATGGTTGGCCTGAGACGCCAGCAAATCCATGCGGACCTGCGCACGAGCCGTCGACAATATGCTGCGACGCTTTGCCGTCGTGCTTATTCATGCCGGCTTGGTCATCCGCATGTCGTCGCTCACGCCAAGGCGGGCATTGGCCATCACGCCCGACCGGCGACCGGCACCGCGAACGCTGTCTTGACCACAAAGGCATAGCGCTCCGGCCGAATGTAAAACACCGAACAGTCGCAGCAGCGGTCGTCGGCGAAATACGAGGTGCGCTCCATCAACAGCAGCGTGCTGCCGGCCGCCACGCCCAGCGCGCCGGCGACATCGGCGTCGGCCTGGCCGACCTCGATGGCGATCTCGGCGCGCACCACCGGCATGCCGGTCAACTCGGCCAGGATGGCATACGCCGGCTGACTGGCGATGCGCTCGCTGGCCACGGCGTCGAGCGCCGGCGGCAGGTAGTTGCGGCCCAGCGCTATCGGTTCACCATCGACCAGGTGCAGCCGTTCGAGCAACAGGCAGCGGCCCTCGCCCGCGCCTTCCAGCGCCAGCGCGCGCAGGCGTTCGGGCAGCGCCACCAGGGCGCGCGAACGCAACTGCATGCTGGCGTCGAAGCCTTGCAGCAGCAGCGATTCATGAAAGCTGCGCAACTGGTCCAGGCCGTGCCGCACCCGCTTGCCGGCCGCGTAGGTGCCTTTGCCCTGCTTGCGCTCGACGCTGCCCTCCTCGCTCAACTTCGCCAGCGCCAGCCGCACCGTCACCCGGCTCACGCCAAAGCGCGCGCCCAAGGCCGCCTCCGACGGCAGGCGCCCCGACGGCTCGTAACTGCCACGCTCGATTTCCTCGCGCAGTACGGCGGCGATCTGCTGTTGCAGCGACGCCGAATTTTCCCTCACCACATCCATATCGCTTCCCTTTGCGCCGCCCGGAACGGCGTCCAACAAAAAACGTATATCGACATGCCGATATAGCGCTTCGTTCAACTTGTATTAATACGTATTATTGCAGCTCTTTCCAAGAAAAGCGCGTCTTTTTCATCATGTCCAACCTCTCCGAACCGCCCGCCGTCCGCAGCCCCGCCCAACTGGTGCTGGACGCCGTCGATTTCGCCTGGCCGGGCGGCCAGCGCGTGTTCAAGCAGTTCTCGCTCGAGATCCGCGCCGGCGAATTCGTCGCCATCCTCGGCCCGTCCGGCTGCGGCAAGACCACCCTGCTCAATCTGCTGGCCGGCTTCGAGCAACCGGCCGCCGGCAGCGTGCGACTGAACGGCGCGCCGGTGCGGCCCGAGATGGCCGAACTGGGTTACGTGTTCCAGTCGCCCCAGTTGTTTCCGTGGCTGACGGCGCTCGAGAACGCGCGCTTCGGCCTGCGCATGGCCGGCCAGCTCGACGAGGCCGCGCAATACGCCCGCGGGCGCCACTATCTGGCGCTGGTGGGTCTGGCGCACGCGGCCGACAAGCTGCCGCATGAACTATCGGGCGGCATGCAGCAGCGCGTGTCGCTGGCGCGCACGCTGGCGCTCGAACCGACGCTGCTGCTGATGGACGAACCGTTCGCCGCGCTCGACGCCATCACCCGCGCCACGCTCAATGAAGAAACGCTGCGCCTGTGGTCCACGCTGGGCCAGACCACCGTCTTCATCACCCACGATATCGACGAAGCGGTGTTCCTGGCCGACCGCGTGGTGGTGCTGGGCCGCGCTCCGGACGGCATCCTCGGCGTGACCGAGATCGCGCTGCCGCGCCCGCGCAGCAACGCCACCACGCGCGCGCTGGCGCGCTTCGCCGAATACCGCAACGAACTGATGGCGCAGATCGCCCAGCCGATGCTGGAAGCCTGAGCAGCCCCCTTATTCAAATCCCCAACCGGAGCAGACCATGTTCAAACAACGACTCGCCATTTTCCTGCTTGGCGCCCTCAGCCTGACGGCCCGCGCCGACGACGCCCCGCCACTGCGCGTGGGCTGGGTCTTCGCGCTGGCCAACGCGCCGGCGCTGATCGCCGAGCGCAAGGGCTTTTACGCGGCCGAGGGCTTGCGCGTGGAGCTCAAGCAGTTCAACGACGGCCCGGTGCTGCAGCAGGCCGTCGCCGCCGGCGAACTCGATGTGACCTACGTCGGCGCGCCGCCGATCTACCAGTGGGCTTCGCGCGGGCTCGACGCGCGCATCATCGCCAAGGTCAACACCGGCCAGGCAGCGCTGGTGGCCGGCACCGACAGCGGCATCACCAAACTGGCCGACCTGCGCGGCAAGCGCGTGGCCTCGGCCGCCAAGGGCAGCGGCATGGACGTGCTGTTGCGCGGCTACGTCATCAAGGACCAAGCCCACCTCGACCCCGAGCGCGAGACCAGCATCGTCACGATCCCCAACGCGAACATGAACGCGGCGCTCGAACGCCAGGTGGTCGACGCCGCTTTCACCTTCGAGCCTTTCGTCAGCCAGGCCCTGTTGCGCGGCAAGGCGCGCGTGGTGCTCGACGTGAACCAGGCGTTGCCCGCCTATCCCTGGTTTGTCGTGATGGCGCTGCCGAAGACGCTCACCCAGCGACCCGACGATGTGGTCAAGCTGCTGCGCGCGCACCAGAAGGCGATCGCCTTTCTCAACGAGCATCCGGACGAGGCCAACAAGCTGATCGCCGACGCCTTCAAACTGGAGCCTTTGATCGGCGCCAACGGCAAGAGCATCGCGCCCGAGGCCCTCGTGCAGGAGGCCAGGAAGCGGCTGGGCTGGTCGTCGAAGCTGACGCCAAGCGACCTGCAATTCTTCCAGCGCCTGGTCGATTATTCGAGCGCGCTCGGCTTCATGGGCAAGCCGCTCAAGGTCGAACAACTGGTCGACACCAGCTTCGAACGGCGCGCCGCCGGCGCCAAATAGCATGCGCCTGCCGACTCCGACCTGGGCCTGGGCCTCGCTGCCGGCGCTGCTGCTGGTCTGGAGCCTGACCGCCACCCGCTTCCCCAGTTACATCCTGCCGCCGCCGTGGGATGTGGCGGCCGAGGGCTGGCGCTGGCTGCGCGACGGCAGCCTTGGCCAGCACTTCGCCGCCAGCATGCTCGAAGAGCTGGGCGGCTTCGGCGCCGCCACCATCGTCGCGCTGCTGCTCGGCTGCGCCACCGGCGTGTCGCGCCCGCTGCGCGAATTCGTCGCGCCGCTCAACAGCCTGTTCATGGCGATTCCGCCGATCGCCTGGGCGCCGCTGACGATGATCGTGTTCGGCATCGGCTACGTCGCCATCATCGTAGTCATCTTCATCGCCGCCGTGTTCCCGATGGCGATCACGGTGCAGCAGGGCGTGCAGGCGATCCGCGACGGCCAGCTGCGCGCCGCGCGCGTGCTCGGCGCCAGCCGCCTGCAACTGCTGCGCCACGTGATGCTGCCGGCCTCCCTGCCGACCCTGACGGCGGCGCTGCGGATCGGCTTTTCCCAGGCCTGGCGCGCGCTGGTGGCGGCCGAGATGATCGGCGCCAGCCGCGGCATCGGCTGGATGGTCTCGACCGGCGGCCAGACCGGCAACAGCAGCCAGGTCCTGCTCGGCATCGTGTTGATCGGCCTGATCGCCGCGCTGGCCGAAAGCCTGGTGTTCCGGCGCATCGAACTGCATTACCAAACCTGGCGCAACCAATCATGAAAGAACTCACCATGCATCCGTTTTCCCCGCGTGACGAAGCCGGGCAGTACACCGCCCCGGTCGGTCTGTATGAGCGCAACAAGGCGCGCCCCTTCCTGGGCAGCGTCAGCTGCGCGCGCGACACCCTGGTCGCCGGCGAATGGACCGAGCTGCAGCTGGTCTACACGGTCGGCGCATCGGGCCTGGCCGACGGCGCCTGGCTCAAGCTGGCCTTCAAATTCTATTCGGACTGGGCGCTGTTCCAGACCAGCGACGCGCGCGGCGCCAATTTCGTCTCGGCCGAATACCATGCCGGCGAACTGGCGCCCGGCCAGAGCGCGGCCACGGTGCAGCAGCTCAAGGTGCGCTTCGACCAGAAGGGCCACGAGCGGCCATTCCAGAAGGCGATCATCGTCGATATCGTCGACGGCTACCTCAATCCGGGCGACCGCATCGTGCTGCGGCTGGGCGACCGGCGCCAGGGCGGCGGCGGCACGCGGGTGCAAAGCTTCGTCGAATCGGGCTTCCAGTTCCGCATGTTCATCGACCCGCTGGGCAGTTCGAAATTCGCCGAGGTGCCGGGCGATATCCTGCTCGAGATCGTGCCCGGCGCGGCCGAGCGCCTGCAAGTGGTGGCGCCGCGCCTGGTGGGCGACGGCGAAGCGTTCGACGTCATCGTGCGCGCCGACGACGCCTGGGGCAACACCTGCCGCGAGCTGCCGCTGGCCGGCACGCTGCATCTGCGCGGGCCGAACGGCGCCCGGCGCGCGCTGCCGTTCACCCTGGCCGAACGCGGCTGGGCGGTGCTGCGCCTGGCCGGGCTGGTGCTCTCGGAGCACGGCGAGTGGCGGCTCGACGTGGCCATCGACGGCGGCGCCAACGCGGTCGCGCCGGCGCGCGCTTTCCTCAACGTGGAGCCGGCCGGCGGCGCCCTGCGCGCCCTGTACGCCGACCTGCATGTGCACTCGGACGACACGGTCGGCACCAACGACACGTTGTACAACCTCAGTTACGGGCGCGACGTCGCCGGCCTCGACGTGCTGGGCTACACGGCCAATGACTTCAACATCACCGAGCAGCGCTGGGACAAGGCGGTGGAGCTGATCCACAGCCTGAATGAACCGGGCCGCTTCGTCTGCTATCCGGGCACCGAATGGTGCGGCAATTCGAGCGCCGGGGGCGATCGCAACGTGGTCTTTCTGCGCGACGGCAAACCCCAGTTCCCCTTCGACAAACACGGCCGCCTGGTGCGCTCGTTCGAATGGAACGAGTTCACCGCCGGTACCTTGAAGCCGGGCGCCTGGCCCGTGGACGAACTGTACGCCGCCTACGCGCACGACCCCGAGGGCCACCTGATGATGCCGCACATCGGCGGGCGCCGCTGCAACCTGGACTGGCACCATCCAGAACTCGAACGGCTGATCGAAGTCGGTTCGGCCTGGGGCCAGTTCCACTGGGTCTACGCCGAGGCGCTGGGGCGCGGTTACCGCATGGGCGCCGCCGCCAACAGCGACGAGCACCAGGGCCGCTGCGGCGGCGGCGTGCCGGCCACCGCGGTGTTCGGCTCGCGCGGCGGGCTGACCGGCGTCATCGCCGAGCGCTTCGACCGCGACAGCGTCGGCGTGGCGCTGCGCGCGCGCCGCACCTTCGCCACCACCGGCGAGCGGACCTTCGCGAGCCTGCGCCTGGGCCAGCACTGGATGGGCGAAGTGGTCACGGCGGGCGCCGGCGCGGCGCTGGCCTACCGCCTGCTTGGCGACGAAGGCTGGGAGGAAGTGCGCCTGTACGACGGCGAACAGGTCGTCTGGCAGCGCGACCTGCAGGCCGAGGCGGGCCTGGACGGCGCGCGCATCCGCCTGCGCCTGGGCGGGGCGCGGGTGCGCGAGCGTTATCGCGGCGCCTACTGGACCGGCACCGTGCGCATCACCGGCGCGGTGGTGCGCGACTTCGCCGCGTTCGGACTCGACCACCCGGAACAAAGCTGCTGGCGCGAGGACGCCACCACGATCGCGTTTCGCACCAATACCAGCGGCGACACCGACAGCATTGAATTGAGCTTGTCGAACCTGGCCGGCTGCCGCATCGAGGTCGAATCGCGCATCGATGGCTACATCAAGGTCGGCGATCCCTTGCAGCCACAAGCCTTCGTGCACGCGCCGACGGTGTCGCTGGCAGTGAGCGGCGAGGACTTGCTGGCGCAAGCGCGCGTCGAGCAGCGCCTGGCCGGTGAAGAACTCCACGTCGCCGTCGAACGCATCAGCGGCGCCGAGCTGCCGCGCGATGTCGGCGGCGAGATCGCGCTGGCGGGCCTGAACCTGGCGCCCGGACGCGAGCATCCGCTGTTCATCGCGGCGCGCCAGCGCGACCAGTCGCGGGTGTGGACGTCGGCGGTGTTCGTCACACTGGCGTAAGCACGGCGCCTACAGCGCGACCCCGCCCGACACTTCGATCCGCTGGCCGTTGACCCAGCGGTTGCCATCGTCGAGCAAGGCGGCGATGGCGCCGCCGATATCGTCCGGCAGACCGACCCGCCCCAGCGCGGTCTGGCCAGCGATCGTCGCGTTCATCTCGGCGTTGTCGCGCACCACGCCGCCGCCGAAGTCGGTCTCGATGGCGCCCGGCGCCAGCGTGTTGACGGCGATGCCGCGCGCGCCCAGCTCCTTGGCCATGTAGCGGGTCAGCACCTCGATGCCGCCCTTCATGGCGGCGTAGGCGGCGAAGCCCGGCAGCGTGAAGCGGGTCAGCCCGGACGAGATGTTGACGATGCGCCCGCCGTCGCGCAGCAGCGGCAGCATGGCCTGGGTCAGGAAGAAGGTGCCCTTCAGGTGGATGTTGAAAACCATGTCGAACTGTTCCGGCGTGGTGTCGGCGAAGCCGGCGTGCACACCCACGCCGGCGTTGTTGACCAGGTAGTCCAAGTTGTCGCGTTGCCAGGTCGTGCGCAGCGTCTCGCGCACGGCGTCGGCAAAGGCGGCAAAGCTGGCGCTGTCGGCCACGTCGAGCTGCAGCGCGGCAGCGCGGCGCCCGCGCGCCTGGACCTGTTCAACCACCGCCATCGCTTCGTCGCGATTGCTCTTGTAAGTGATCAGCACGTCGGTGCCGCGTGCGGCCAGATGGAGCGCGCTGCTGCGGCCAAGGCCGCGGCTGGCGCCGGTGATCAGGGCGATCGGATGGGTGGAATTATTCATGTTCGGCTCCTTCTTAGTGGTTAAAAATGCAGCGATGACGCCACTTTAATTATTTTCACCGTACCGATAAAGCCATCAAAACCTGCTACACTGTTCTTATTCAAGAACAATCAGGAGGCGGGATGGACTTCGACGAGCTGCGCATTTTCGCCCGCGTGGCCGATCTGGCCAGTTTCAGCCGCGCGGCGGAGCAGCTCGGCCTGGCCAAGGGCCACGTCTCGACCTCTGTGCGTCAGCTCGAAGCGCGCCTGGGCACCCGCCTGCTGCACCGGACCACGCGCAGCGTGCGCCTGACCGAGGATGGCGCCCATTTTCTGGAGCGCTGCAAGGAATTGCTGGCCGAGGCCGAGCAGCTGCAAGTGATGTTCCTTCCCGCCGCCAGCGGCTTAACCGGGCGCCTGCGGATCGACTTGCCCAACTCCCTGGCGCGTGACGTCATCATTCCGCGCCTGCCCGAATTCCTGCGCGCCCATCCCCTGCTGGAAGTGGGCATCAGCACCACCGACCGCCGGGTCGACCTGGTGCACGAGGGTTTCGATTGCCTGCTGCGGGTTGGCGCGCTTGGCGACGCCGAGCTGGTGGCGCGCCCGCTCGGCGCGATGCGGATGGCCAACGCCGCCAGTCCGGCCTACCTGCGCCAGTACGGCGTGCCGCACACCCTGGCCGACCTGGCGCGGCACCGCGTGGTGCATTACGCGCCGAGCCTGAGCGCGAGCGACGCGCGCTGGGAGTATGTCGACCGGGCCGACGGCGGTCGCCAGACGCTGCCGGTGGCGGCCGCCGTGGCGGTGAACGGCACCGACGCCTACCAGGGCGCGGCGCTGGCGGGCCTCGGCATGATCCAGGCGCCCGCGCTGGGCTTGCGCCATTTATTCGATCAGGGATTGCTGGTGCCGGTGCTGCCGGCCCACACCGCCGCGCCGATGCCGGTGTCGCTGCTGTACGCCAACCGGCGCCAGCTCGCGCCGCGCGTGCAGGCGATCATGAGCTGGCTGTCCGAGCTGATCACGCCGATCCTGGCGGCCGATCTGGACGCGCCCCCGGCCACCCACCACGCACGGAGAGAGGGAGGCTAGGCGCGCGCGGCGAAGCGTTGCAGCGCCAGTTCGCAGGCGGCGCGCAACGAGGCGTGCGACTGCGCCAGATCGAGTTCGCCGCGGAAGCGTTCGCGCATCGCCGCGCCGAGCGCGGCACGCCGTTCGGGCGAATCGATCAGTTGTTCCAGCGCGGCGAACATGGCGTCCTCGCCGGCCATCGCCATCGGTCCGACCTTGTTGCCGGCGTCGCCGTCGGCCAGCGCCAGCACCGGCACGCCTTCGGCCATCGCTTCGGCCACGCTCAGGCCACCGCCCACGCGCGGCGGATTGACGTACAGGTCGCAGCAGCGGTTCACCGCGCGCAGGTCGCCACGGTAGGCCAGCGAGACGACCGAGCCGGGCGCCGCCGCCTTCAAGGCCGGTGGCAGCGCGCCGTTACCGCCCACCAGCAGCCAAACCACGTGCGGATGCCGCTTGAGCAGGTCCAGCATGCGCTGCGCCCACGCTCCCTGAATCTCGTCGCCCAGGCGCGCGCCGATCGTCAGCAGCACGATCGCGTCGTCGGGCAGGCGCAAGGCGCTGCGCTTGAGCGCGGCCGGCGCCTCCTTGAGCGCAACGCGGTACGGATGATAGTGCCCGCGCGCCGGCGGAATGCTGTCGCCCCAGTCGGCGCTGTCCTGGCCGGCGCGCGCGGGATCGGCCGTCAGCCAGACGTCCACCGGCGCCATCAGCGGCAGCGCGTGCACGTTCAAGCCCAGCACGGGGCGCGCCTGGTAGAGCGGGAACATCAGCGGCGAGCCGAAACCGACGAGCATCACCAGGTCGGGGTCGAAGCCGGCGATTCGGCCCAGCATGTCTTGCCAGCGCCCCATCATCGACAGGCGCGAATCGGCCACGCTGGCCGTTACCCCGGGCGGCAGGCGCGCTTCCAGGCCCTCGACGCGCAGCGGCACGCTGACCACCGGCTCGTTGGTGCTGAGGTAATGGTGCATATTCGGCTGCTGCTGTTCCTGGCAGGAGAACAGCGCCACCTCGAAACCGAGCTCCCTGAGCAGGAAGGCTTGCTGCAAGCCCATCTCGGTGGGCGGATGCCACAGGTCGCCGATATTCGGCATCACCAGCGCCACCTTGCGCAGACTGTCGACCGGACGACGCGCGATGCCGCCGGCGGCGCCCAGCTGCTCGCCGGCGCTGCGCAGCAGCTCGGGCAGCGCCGCCGCCCGCAAGGAGTCGCAGAACACGCGGTGGCCCTGGTGGGCGACCGTGGCGCGTCCCGCCTGGAAATTGGCGAACGCCATCACGCGTTCGACGTCGACCGGCGTGAGCGCCAGCAGCAGGCGGGCCGCCTCCTGCAGGTCGGCCGGCTGGCGGCGCATGTCGGCCAGCAAGGTGGCGCGCATGAAACCGGCCACCTGGTCGGCCGGCAGGCGGCGCTCCAGCGCGTCGCAGACAAAGTCCCGCCGTTGCGGGCTGGGGTCGTGGTTGAACATGTCGACCAGCGTGTGCCAGCGAAAACTGGCGCTGGGATCGAGGGCGAGCTGATCGATCGCATCCTGCAGCAGCATCATGGTAGTGAGGGACTCCGTCATTACGCGCAGTCTTTATGAATTGCGGGTAAAGACCATTGTAGTGGCTGCGTCCACCAAATGCGCTGCCAGAACGACATTTTTAAGGCTGGAAGACAACAGATTCAGCGTTGTTAACGCAATGTGTTAACCAGATAAAACTTGCCACTGTGGACGCAATATAATAGATTCGCTAGGGTTTCAATTCCATCAATATAAACACGCAACAATCGGGAGAGACGAGTGGACAATCTGGGCAGCAACGACGGCGTGTCGGCGGAGAAAAAGAAGGTCTGGGCCGTGCGCGCCGTGGCGGTGTTGGGCGGCATCGGCCTGCTCGCCGTGCTGGCGCCGGTGATCTGGGGCGCGGTCAGTGGCGGCATGGGACTGATCGCGCTGGCGATCGTCGCGGCGGTCGGCGTCGGACTGTTTCAAACCCTGCCCTTGTTAGGCCAGAAACTTGAGAACCGCCTGCTTGCCGCACGCAAGGCCGAGGCGCGCGCCAATCCGATCGAGCAGTTGCAGAACTTCCTGTTGCAAAAGCGTCAGCGCGTGGTCGCCTTCAAGGAGGCGGTGGTGCGCATCGGCGCGCAGATCAAGAGCATGTCCGACATGATCGAAGAGCGCAAGCGCCAGAAGCCCGGCTACGACGCGACCAAGCAGGAGAACGCGGTCAAGGCCATGCGCGAGGCGCACCGCCTGCTGGTCGACAAGTACAAGAACGCCGAGCAAGCGCTCGAGCAACTGAGCGACGTCATCGAAGACAAGAAGTTCGAGTGGAAGTTCGGCCAGGCCGGCCAGGCGGCGATCCAGAATCTGAACGCCACCAGCGGCCAGGAGTTGCTCAACCAGATGCTGGCCGACGAAGCCTTCGACAGCGTGCGCGACAATTTCAACCAGGTGTTTTCGGAACTGGAAATGGAGGCGGCCAAGCTCAGCACCGCCAAGGAAATGTCGTTCGACGATGGCATGACGATCGATCTGTCGTCCATCCAGATCGGCGCCAATGACAAGGTAGGGAGATAACCGATGTTCTGGACATTCATACGCTGGGGCGGCACCGTGGCCATCATCGTGCTGGTGCTGGCGGCGGTTTTCGCCGGCGGCCAGCAGCCGCAGCCGGTCCATCCGTGGCAGCAAGGCGAGCCGGTGCAGCCGGGCCAGCAAGACCAGCCGGTCACGGTCCAGCCGGCCGAGCCGCCGCCGGCCAACAAGAATTTCAATCTTTAGTCGCGTCATAAAAAAGGAAACACGCATGAAAAATACTCTGTTGATCGCGCTGCTGTTCGCACTGGGCACGTCCGCGGCGCAGGCCGCCAAAGTCGACGGCGCGCCGGCCCCCGCCTGCGAAGGCTTGAAGGTCGCCACCGGCCCGGCCGGCAAGGGTTACTCGAAGCTGTACGCCGACGTCGTGCGCGCCGCCAAGGGCTCGATCGCGCTGTGCGAAGTCAACACCGAAGGCGGCCTGGACAACCTGACCACGCTGTCGATCAAGAAGGCCGACGTCGGCATCGTGCCGATGGACGCGCTCAAGAAAATGGCCGAGGGCGACAGCAACATCGCCGGCTTGCTGGTGGTCGCCTCGCTCAACAGCAATTACCTGCACATCGTCACCTCGGCCAACGGCTACACCTTCGAAGGGCCGAAAAAATTCGGCG
The DNA here is from genome assembly GCA_039927975.1 of Massilia sp. Classification (GTDB taxonomy): domain Bacteria; phylum Pseudomonadota; class Gammaproteobacteria; order Burkholderiales; family Burkholderiaceae_D; genus JBDSTZ01. The sequence continues at coordinate 19,436 of JBDSTZ010000438.1, forward strand.
TCATGAAGGGCGACACCAAGACCGTGCGCATCACCAAGCTGTCGGACTTGCGCGGCGCCCCGGTCGCGCTGGTCGGCTCGGCCCAGCTGCTGGTGCGCCAGCTCGACAAGTCGCTCGGCTACAACATGCAGTACCTGGACGTCGACAGCGACGCCGACGCCTTCAAGAAAGTGCAGTCGGGCCAGGCCTACGCCGCCTTCACCGTGGCCGGCTGGCCGCACGGCGGCATCAGCAAACTGAGCCAGAACAGCGGGTTGACCCTGGTCGGCTTCGACGCGCCGATCAGCGGCACCTACAATGTGCGCCCGTTCAGCTACAAGAACATCGGCGTCTACAATGTGCAGGCGCTGGCGGTGCAGAACGTGCTGGTCACGCGGCCTTTCAGCGGCAGCAAGACGGCCGACGTGGCCGCGCTCAAGCACGTGCTCGACCGCGAACTGCCTGAATTGAAGGATGGCGATTTCGAGCCGGGCTGGAACGAGATCAAATCGCTCGACGCGAATGTCGACTGGGCCCGCTTCCAGAGCGGCGGCGCGGTGGCGGCGACGGCAGCGGCCAAGCCGAAGAAGAAGTAAGCGCAGCACCCACGCAGCCATACAGCCCCGCCCGGGGCTGTTTTTTCGTGTGCGCGCTGTTTCATTTTCCGCCTGTGCGAGCTTCCCTAGTTCGCCTGCGCGCGGTTTCAATGCAGCGCTGCCAGCGTCATGAAGGACGGTGGCGCGCGGGTCGACTCTGTTAAACTTCGAGTACTGTTGCGTTTGCCCCGATCCGGTACGCCGTCACGCCGCTGTCCATCCCGCCAGGGACGACGCGGGTCCGCCGGCCCGAAGTTCACGAGTGTTGCTCGATTGGGAAGCAAGCGCGACGGCGTGTACCGTTTCCACGCGCTGCCATCGGCAGGTCAGCAGAATGTATCGAGGTGCGACCATCGGCGCCGGCCAGGCCGCCGCTGAGCCGCGTGCGCGTGCGCACGAGGTTCCTGCACGAGCTACCCGTCTGTCGACCGCCGAGCGGCGCACTCCATCGATGTTCCCAAGGGATGCCCATGTCATATCACGCCACGCTCAGCGCCATCATCAACGACACCATCGCGCCCGCCGCGACCACCACCGACCGCGAGGCGCGCTTTCCGCGCGCGGCCATCAAGGCGCTGGGCGAGGCCGGCCTGCTCGGCCTGGTGAGCGCGCGCGAGGTCGGCGGCATGGGGCTCGGCTTGGCCGAGGCGGCCAACGTGATCGAATCGATCGCCAAGGCTTGTCCGTCGACCGCGATGGTCGTCTGCATGCATTACTGCGCCACCACAGTGCTCGAACAGCACGGCGGCGAAACGCTGCGGCGCGACATCGCCGCCGGCCACCACCTGTCGACCCTGGCCTGGTCCGACAACGGTTCGCGCAGCCACTTCTGGGCCGCCGTCGGCAGCGCGCGCCAGGACGGCGACGCGGTGGTGATCGACGGCGCCAAGTCGATGGTCACCTCGGCCGGCGAAGCCAATTCCTATGTCTGGTCGACCGCGCCGATGGCGGCCGAGGGCATGAGTACCCTGTGGTACGTCGACAGCAGCAGCAGCGGCCTGTCGGAAGTGAAGTATTTCGATGGCCTCGGCTTGCG
>JBDSTZ010000439.1:0-2031 GCA_039927975.1 Massilia sp.
AACGTGCCGGTCACGCCCGAAGGCGGCCTGAGCTTCGAGGATGGCTTGTCGGCGCCCGGCAAGTACGTCGAGATGCAAGCCCACATGGACGTGCTGGTGCTGGTGTCGAACTGCCCGCAGCTCAACAACCCGTGCAACGCCTACAACCCGACGCCGGTGCGCTTCGTGATCTGGGACCAACAAGGATGAGCACGATGTTCACAAAAATTCTGATCGCCAACCGTGGCGAGATTGCCTGCCGCGTGATCCGCACCGCCCGCAGCATGGGCATCAAGACCGTCGCCATCTATTCAGAGGCCGACTTCGAATCGCTGCACGTGCGCCTGGCCGACGAGGCCGTCTGCGTCGGTCCGGCGCCGGCGTCCGAAAGCTATCTGTCGGCCAAGGCCGTGCTGGCGGCGGCCGCCGCCACCGGCGCCCAGGGCATTCACCCAGGCTACGGCTTCATGAGCGAGAACGCCGAATTCGCCGAAGCCTGCGCGGCGGCCGGCATCGCCTTCATCGGCCCCACCCCGCTGCAGATGCGCGAGTTTGGTCTCAAGCACACGGCGCGCGCGCTGGCCCAGCAGGCCGACGTGCCGCTGCTGCCGGGCACCGACCTGCTGGCCGACGTCGCCGAAGCGCTCGACCAGGCCGCCCGCATCGGCTACCCCGTCATGCTCAAGAGCACGGCCGGCGGCGGCGGCATCGGCATGCGCCTGTGCCACGACGCCGAGGAATTGAATTCCGCCTACGCCTCGGTCAAGAACCTGTCCGAGAACAACTTCAAGAACAGCGGCATCTACCTGGAAAAATTCGTCCAGCGCGCGCGACACGTCGAAGTGCAGATCTTCGGCGACGGGCGCGGCAACGTGGTCTCGCTCGGCGAGCGCGATTGCTCGGTGCAGCGGCGCAACCAGAAGGTGATCGAGGAAACCCCGGCGCCCGGCTTGACCGACGCCACCCGCAAGGCGCTGGCCGACACCGCCGTGCGCCTGGCCAGCTCGCTCAGCTACCTGTCGGCCGGCACGGTCGAATACGTGCTCGACGCCGACAGCGGCGCCTTCTACTTCCTCGAAGTGAACACCCGTCTGCAAGTCGAGCACGGCGTCACCGAGCAAGTGTTCGGCGTCGACCTGGTCGAGTGGATGATCCGCGCCGCCGTGCCCGGCTTCAACCTGCCGCCGCAGGACTCGCTCGTCTCGCGCGGCCACGCCATGCAACTGCGCGTCTACGCCGAAGATCCGGCCAAGAACTTCCAGCCCTCGTCGGGCGTGCTGACGGCGGTGGAATTTGCCGACGGCTTGCGGGTCGACACCTGGGTCGAGCGCGGCGTCACCGTCAGCCCCTACTACGATCCGCTGCTTGCCAAACTGATCGTCAAGCGCGACAGCCGCGCCGAGTCGATCGCCGCCCTGTCCGACGCGCTGACCATCTCGCGCATCGACGGCATCGAGACCAATCTGTCCTACCTGGCCAGCATCCTCGCCTATCCGCAATTCAAGGAAGGCCGCCAGATCACCCAGATGCTGGCCGGCATGCCCTACCAGCCGTTCAGCGTTGAAATCCTCGACGGCGGCATCCAGACCACCGTGCAGGACCATCCGGGCCGGCTCGGCCTGTGGGCGGTCGGCGTGCCGCCATCGGGACCGATGGACAGCTATGCCCACCGCTACGCCAACCATCTGCTGGGCAATGGCATCGACGCCGCCACGTTGGAGATGACCTTGCAGGGCGCCTCGCTGCGCTTCAACTGCGACACCACCATCGCCCTGGCAGGCGCCGACATGCAGGCCGTGCTCAGCAACGCCGACGGCAAGCGCGGTCTGGAACCCTGGCAAGCGCACGCCGTCAAGGCCGGCGACACGCTGCGCTGCGGTTCGATCAGCGGCGCCGGCCTGCGCGCCTACCTGGCTTTCGCCGGCGGACTCGACGTGCCGGCCTACCTGGGCAGCCGCGCCACTTTCACGCTTGGCAACTTCGGCGGCCACGGCGGCCGCGCCCTGCGCAGCGGCGACGTCTTGAAACTGCACGCGGCGGCGGCCGGCGTTC
>JBDSTZ010000440.1:0-1703 GCA_039927975.1 Massilia sp.
TCGGCTAGCGGCGCGGCAGACGGCGCGCCGCGCCCAGTGCCGCCAGGCCCAGGCACAGCAGCAGCAAGGCGCCCGGTTCCGGCACGCTGGTGCGCGAGAAGCTGAAGTCATCCATCACGAAGAAGCCCTGCTCGGCGGTGATGGTCAGACTCGAGACGTTGGCGAAATTGGCCGCCACCCACAGGTAGCTGGCGCTGATCGCCACATTGCCGGTCGAGCCGATCAAGGCCTTGTTGGCGTCGTAGCCGCTGATGTTGATCCAGTCCGACGTCGCCGCCACCGCCGGTATCGCGAACCACGCCCCCAGGAAGGTGAAGGCTTCGGTGCTGCCGATCGACAGGCTCGAACTCTGGAAGCCGTTGACGAAGAAGTTCGTGCCCGAGTGGGCCGCGTTGGCGTAGCCGGTGACCTTGGTGTCGCCAACGTAGCCGTAGGTGCCCCAGTTAAAGGTCTGGTACGGATCGGCCTTGGTCTTGATCGCCGAATTCTTGCCGGCGGCATTGAGGTCGTCGAAGTTGATCACCGTGGCGTGGGCGAAGGAAGCGAGCAGCATGCCCGCGCTGGCCAGCAGGCCAATCAAAAGCTTTTTCATGTGAGGTACCTTGTTCTAAAAGAGTGTGGAAGGACGGTGGCGATTATTCGCACACCGAGCCGGTGACCTTCGGAATGACCGAGCCGGCCACCGTCATGCCGAATTCGGCGTAGCCGCCCGGGTAAATGTCGTGGTTCCACGATTGGTTGTTGGTCGCGCTGTAGTTGGGCGAGGCGCCGCTCACGGCCGCGTTCCAGTAGCCCTGCACCGACGAGTTGTCGGTGTAGGTCCAGTTCACGGTCCAGCCGCTGATGACATTGTTGCCCTTGTTGGTGATCCGCACCAGCGCGTTGTAGCCGCCGTTCCACGCCGCCGTCACCACGTAGGTGCATTCGTTGACGGTCTTCTTCACCACCTGCGGCACCACGGTGACGTCGCCGGCGGCGTCGGGTTTGCCGTAGGCGATGCCGCGTCCGACACTGCTCATGTACACCACGCCAAAGGTGTTCATGTCGCCGGCGACGAACTTGCCGTTGCCCGGACCACCGTACTGGTGCGCGGCGTCGTTGACCCTGACCCAGGTCGCGCCCATGTCGGTCGAGCGCAGCACGCCGCGCTCGGTGGCGACCGTGCCCCACAGGTAGATGGCCGGATCGCTGGAACCGGCGGCCCCCTTGCCGAAGCCGACCGCGCCGCACTCGCTCACCGCGGCGAGCTTGCTGAAGGTGGTGCCCGAATCGGTCGACCGTACCAGGCCGCCGCCATTCAGGCACACCAGCAGGTCGCCTTCACGGCCGGGCAGCGCGCGCATCAGGGTGGCGCCGCCGCTGGCCAGGCTGCCCTTGGCGCTGAACGAGGCGCCGCCATCGAGGCTGACCATCATGCGGCCGGCGCCGCTGTCGTAGACGTAGAACTTGAGCGGATTGACCGGGTCGGCTTCGGGCCGCGCGTTGTTGACGGCCAGGCCGGTCACCGCGCTCCAGCTGGCGCCGTCGTTGGTCGAGCGCCAGGTGGTGGTCGAATTGGCGGGGCTGTGCAGCAGGACCGCGCCATTGGCCGAATAGGCCAGCTGGCCCAGCGAGCCGTTCATCACGGCCGCCTTGTTCCAGCTCGAGCCGCCGTTGTGCGAGGTGTAGATCGCGTTGCCGGCGCGCGCCATGATGCGCTGGTC
>JBDSTZ010000441.1:0-8828 GCA_039927975.1 Massilia sp.
CGGCCGCCGCGCCACCGACTACGCCGTCACCGGCATCCGCAACGGCGGCGAAACGTTTTCGATCGAAGGCTCAATCTCCAGCATGATCGAGGACCGCCGGCCGCTCCACACCATCATCCTGCGCGACGTCACCGAGCGCCAGCAGGTGCAGGACAAGCTGACCCGCTCGCACGCCCAGCTGCGCCAGCTGTCGGCCGCCCTGCAGACCGTGCGCGAAGAAGAGCGCGCCCACATCGCGCGCGAATTGCACGACGACCTCGGCCAGCTGCTCGCCTCGCTGCGCATGGACCTGGCGCTGCTGCAGCGCCAGCGCGACGCCGGCCACGAAGCCAAGCGCCTGATGAGCGGCATGGAAGAGAACCTGCTCACCGCCATCACCTCGCTGCGCCGCATCGCCACCAACCTGCGCCCGCGCGCGCTCGACGAGGGCGGCCTGTTTTTCGCGCTGCAAGGCTTGCGCGACGAATTCGTCGAGCGCCACGGCATTCCCGTCTCGTTCTACGCCGACGAGGCCGAGCTGCGTCTCGACGACGGCGCCAGCACCGCGATCTTTCGCATCGTGCAAGAGGGACTCACCAACATCGCGCGCCACGCCGGCGCCAGCAATGTGACCCTGACCTTGTACCGGCTCGACGGACAACTGCTCATCACCATCCGCGACGACGGCCGCGGCATCGTCGACAGCGACATGGAAAAGCCCGCCTCGCTTGGCCTCATCGGCATGCGCGAGCGGGTCTGGGGCATGCGCGGCGAAATCGTCATCAGCGCTGACGAGCCGCCCGGCACCCGCATCGACATCGTCCTGCCGATCGCGCCGCACACCCAATAGCAAGCGATTAACTGTCGTATTTTTGCATCATCGCTTGCCCCTTGGCGCGAGTCACGGCGCCGCGCGCGGCCGCTTTCGCCTTACTGCGCCCAAAAACAATCGCGTCATCGCGCGTCCGCCTGGCCGCATCACCGCATCGCCCCTCGCCGCCGCACCGCCCTGCCCACCAACGGATCGCGCCGGTGCCACCCCGCGCATCGCCCGCGCGGACACAAGCGAAATCAACCAGCCCTACCCTGTCAAGGCTTGTTGAACGGAATATGCTTATTGCTTCTCTGTCATTAAGCTGACACATTTCCTTTATACAATTCCCGTCGATCACTCTAGAACATGCGGTCAGAACAGTTTTGTTGTCCATCCTATCGGAGAAATACATGCAAGTTAAAGCAATCGTCCTCGCGCTCGCCGCGTCCCTGCCACTCGTCGCCGCAGCCCAGTCCGCAGTCGTCGTCTACGGCGTCGCCGATGCCGGTATCGCGGTCGAGCGCAACGGCGTGTCGGGCAATCGCGCAACCAAAGTCAACTCCGGCAACCAGTCGGGCAGCCGCATCGGCTTCAAGGGCACCGAAGACTTGGGCAATGGCCTGAGCGCCGTGTTCAACGTCGAAGGCGACGTCAACGTCGACACCGGCGCCGGCGGCACCAACCTGTTCGACCGCCGCTCGGTCGTCGGCCTGCAAAGCGCCGCCTTCGGCGCCGTCACCGTCGGTCGCGAATACACCCCGGCAGCCGCCGTGGCCGCCATGTCGGACACCTTCGGCCAGGGCTTCTACGGCAGCAACCTGAGCGCGTTCAACGCGACCACCGCCGCCGCCGGCGCCACCAACAGCTTCCTGACCCGCCGCATCAGCAACTCGGTCAACTACGTCAGCAACAAGCAGAGCGGCTTCACCTTCCGCGCCGCCTACGGCGCCCTGGAAGCGGCTGCACCGATCCGCAGCAACGCCGCGCTCAAAGGCGTGGGCGTCGACTACGCCGACGGCGCGCTGGCCCTGGCCGCCGCTTACCACGTCACCAACCGTCTGGTGGCGGGCAACGACAAGGAATACGCACTGGGCGCCGCCTACACCTACGAAGGCATCGAATTCAAGGGTAACTACCTGGTGGCCGACGCTGTTGGCAACAACAACAAGTTCACCCAGATCAACGCCGGCGTCGCCTACGCACTGGGCGCGAACAAGTTCTTCCTGAACCTGCAGCAAGACAAAATCCAGACCGGCGCGCGAGCCAACGTGTTCGCCATCGCTTACACCTACACCCTGTCGAAGCGTACCAACGTGTACAGCTCGCTGGCCAAGCTGCGCAACAACAACATTGCCTCGTTCGGCCTGAAAGCATCGTCGCCAACCCTGGCAGCCGGCGCCGTGGGCGCCGATCCGTCGGCCTTCACCCTCGGTCTGCGTCACTCGTTCTAAGACCCGCACGGGTTCAACGGGCAAGCGTGGCTTGCCCATAAAAAAACCACGCGCCTCCTTCGGGATCCGCGTGGTTTTTTTGCGCCATCTGCCTTGAGCGGGATACGCTCGCTGCCGCTTACTTCAGACGACAGCTGAGCAGCCAAAAATACTCGAGCCGGGTGATCTTGATCTCGCGCACCGACGACGCCAGCTTCTTGCGCAGCGCGCTGTCGGACGGATAGGTCTTGGGAATTTCATAGCGCTCGCCATCGGGCGCGACGCGGATCTGGTACGTATTGCCTTCCATGTCGGTGCGCGCGACCGTCTCGCTGCTGCCCTCCACATACACATCGTCCAGCAGCACGATCACGATGTCGCCGCCAAGCTTGCCGCGCAGATGCGCCAGGAAGCGCTCCTGCTCTTCGCGCTTGACGTGCGACCACCAGAAGCCGATGAACACGGCGGTGAAGCTGCCGATATCGTCGGGCAGGTTCCAGGCGTCGGCCACGCGCCAGCGCACCTTGTCGGCCGGCAGGCCGCGCAATTGCCCGAGCGCGATCATTTCAGGATTGATGTCGGTGGCCAGCACCGAATCGGCGGACTCGGCCACCACCGTGGTCCAGTAGCCGGTGCCGCAGGCCAGTTCGAGCACGACGTGCCCGCGCAAGGCGGCGGCCAGGTGGCCGCGCATGGCGGACAGGTCGGCCTGGCGTTCGGGTCTGTCATACACGCGGTCGTGGTTGGCGGCGGATTTGGCGTAAAACTGTGCGGATTGTTCGGTGATCATTGCTTGTTCTCTTGGTGCTTTTTATTAGTGAGGCTTCACAGCTCGTAGGTTTCCTTGGCGCCGCTCATGGCCGACTCGACCATCTTGCGGTTGAGCGCGGGCGCCAGCAGTTCGATGAAGGTGTAGATATAGCTGCGCAAATAGGCGCCCTGCTTGACCGCCACCCGCGACACGTTCATGCCGAACAGGTGGCCGACCGAGATCGCGCGCAGGTTCTTGTCGCGCTCCGCGTCGAACGCCATCCCCGCTATGATACCAATGCCCATCCCAAGTTCGACATAGGTCTTGATGACGTCGGCATCGATCGCTTCGAGCAGCACGTCCGGTTTCAGCTCGCGCAACTGGAAGGCGTGGTCGATCTTGCTGCGTCCGGCGAACGCGCCATCGTAGGTGATGAGCGGATAGCTGGCGATTTCTTCGAGCGACACCGCCTTCGAGCGCAGCAGCGGATGGTCGACCGGCACCACCACCACGTGCTCCCACTGGTAGCACGGCAAAGTGATCAAGCCATCGATGCCGGCCACCGATTCGGTGGCGATCGCCAGGTCGGCCTGGTCGCCCTTGACCATCTCGGCGATCTGGCGCGGATTACCTTGCAGCAGCGACAATCTTACTTTCGGGTATTTTTGCATGAAAGCTTGCACCACCTTTGGTAAAATGTAGCGCGCTTGAGTATGCGTTGTGGCAATGGTGAAGCTGCCGCTGTCTTGCGCGGCGTATTCCTTGCCAATCCGCTTGAGGCTGTCGATCTCCTGCATGATCAGCTCTACCGAGGAAAGCACCAGCCGGCCGGGTTCGGTCAGGCCGCGAATACGCTTGCCGTGGCGCGTGAAGATGTCGACGCCGAGCTCTTCCTCGAGCTCGATGATGGCCTTCGAGACCCCCGGCTGCGACGTAAACAAGGCCTTGGCCGCATCGGTCAGGTTGTAATTTTGCCGTACTGCTTCGCGCACGAAGCGCAGTTGATGAAGGTTCATTTGCCGCTTTTTCTTTGATTTCCTGGATGTCCAACGCCAGTCCCACCGAATCGTCATTCCCGCGCAGGCGGGAATCCAATATGTCCGAGCGGCCCCAGGCCTGCGCGAAGATTGGGTTCCCGCCCCAGCCGGGAACGACGAGACTGTGGTCCTGATAACTACCTGCATTTTATAAGATTGCTTATGCCTTATACGCATATAAGCAAATAAATTCTCGGTAGTTTGGAATAAAGGCAAAGTTTATTACTATTGAGCTTAGTTTAGGGAAGTCATCGATTCGGCCCTGCAACCAGCCCGCATTTTAGGAACTTTTCATGTACCGTTACGATCAATACGACCATCTCATCATCCGTGAACGGATCGCCCAGTACCGCAGCCAGGTCGAGCGCCGCATTGCCAATGAGCTGACCGAAGAGGAATTCCTGCCGCTGCGTCTGCAGAACGGCCTGTACATGCAGCGCCATGCCTACATGCTGCGCATCGCCGTGCCGTACGGCCTGCTGTCCTCAAGCCAGATGCGCATGTTCGCCCACATCGCCCGCAAGTACGACCGCGGCTATGGCCACTTCACCACGCGCCAGAACATCCAGTTCAACTGGATCGAGCTGGAAAACACGCCCGACATCCTGGCCGACCTGGCTTCGGTCGAGATGCACGCCATCCAGACTTCCGGCAACTGCATCCGCAACACCACCTCCGATCCGTTCGCCGGCGTCGCCGCCGACGAGATCATCGATCCGCGTCCGTACGCCGAGATCCTGCGCCAGTGGAGCACCTTCCACCCTGAATTCATCGCCCTGCCGCGCAAGTTCAAGGTCGCCATCAACGGCGCCGAGGAAGACCGCGCGGCCATCGCCGTGCACGACATCGGCCTGACCGTGGTGCGCAACGAGGCCGGCGAAATCGGCTTCAAGTTCATGGTCGGCGGCGGCATGGGCCGCACCCCGATCCTGGGCAGCGTGATCCGCGACTTCCTGCCGTGGCGCCACCTGCTCACGTACACCGAAGCGGTCATGCGTGTGTACAACCAGTACGGCCGCCGCGACAACAAGTACAAGGCCCGTATCAAGATCCTGCTCAAGGCCATCGGCGTCGAAGAATTCGCCCGCCAGGTCGAAGAGGAATGGGCCGATCTGAAAGACGGCGCCGAGACCATCAGCGACGAGGAAATGAACCGCGTGCTGGCTTACTTCGCGCCGCCCGCCTACCAGAGCCTGCCGGCCATCGATCCGGCCGCCGACCACGCCGACAACAAGGCCTTCGGCAACTGGCTGGCCCGGAATATTCATCCGCACAAGATGCCAGGCTACGCCGCCGTCGTGCTGTCGCTCAAGAAAACCGGTGTGCCGCCGGGCGACGCCACCGCCGAGCAGATGGACTTCATGGCCGAGCTGGCCGACCGCTACAGCTTCGGCGAACTGCGCGTGACCCACGAGCAGAACATCATCCTGGCCGACGTCCCGCAAGCGAGCCTGTTCACGCTGTGGCAGGAAGTCAAGGCGCGCGGCCTGGCCACGCCGAACATCGGCCTGTTGACCGACATGATCTGCTGCCCGGGCGGCGACTTCTGCTCGCTGGCCAACGCCAAGTCGCTGCCGATCGCCGCCGCCATCGCCGAGCGTTTCGACAACCTCGACTTCCAGCACGACATCGGCGACATCGAACTGAACATCTCGGGCTGCATCAACGCCTGCGGCCACCACCACGTCGGTTCGATCGGCGTGCTCGGGGTCGACAAGGATGGCAGCGAGTGGTACCAGGTCTCGATCGGCGGCGCCCAGGGCAACGCTCCGGCCATCGGCAAGATCATCGGACCGTCGTTCTCGGCCTTGCAGATGCCGGAAGTGATCGACCGCCTGCTGCAGGTGTATGTGCGCGAGCGCGTCGAGGACGAGCGCTTTGTCGACACCGCCCAGCGCCTCGGCATCGCGCCGTTCAAGGAATTTGTATACGCCACGCCGATCAAGGCGGGCCATTTGGTTGGAGAAGACGAGTATGCCTGAAGCAAACAACAACGCGGTGAACCACATGATCATCAAGGGCCATGAAATCGTCGCCGACGACTGGACCGTGCTGCGCCTGGCCGAAGGCCAGACCGCCGACGCCGTCGTCGTCCCCGAAGGCAAGGTCATCGTGCCGCTGACGGTGTGGGCCGCCCAGAAGGAAAGCCTGTCCGCACGTGCCGCCATCGGCGTGTGGATCGCGTCCGACGAGCGTCCCGAGGTGCTCAAGGGCGAGCTCGACAAGTTCGCCGTGGTCGCCGTCGACTTCCCTAAATTCACCGATGGCCGCGGCTATTCGATCGCCTTCAACCTGCGCAAGCGCCTCGGCTACACGGGCGAACTGCGCGCCATCGGCGACGTCCTGCGCGACCAGCTGTTCTCGATGCAGCGCGTCGGCTTCAACGCCTACGCCACCCGTCCGGACCGCAGCATCGTCGACGCCCTCAAGGGCTTGACCGTGTTCAGCGAGACCTACCAGGCTTCGGTCGACCAGAACTTGCCGCTGTTCCGCCGCCATCAGCGCGATGTGCGGGTCGAGAACTCCGACGTCGGCTACGGCATCTAAGGCGCGCCATGAACGACATGACCGCCCTGGAAGCCGCGACGCGCCAAACACTCAGCCGTATCGCCAGCGATTTTTCGCCGGCGGTGTTCGCTTCGAGCCTTGCCGCCGAAGACATGGTGTTGACCGACATGATCCTCAAATCGGGCTTGCCGATCACGATCTTTTCGCTCGAAACCGGCCGCCTGCACCCTGAAACGCTCGAGGTGCTCGACAAGGTCAAGGCCGCCTACGGCTACGACATCGCGCTGTACCGCCCGCAGCCCGAGGCGGTTGACGCTTACGTCGCCCAGAACGGTCTGAACGCCTTCTACAACAGCGTCGAGATGCGCCGTGAATGCTGCCGCGTGCGCAAGGTCGAGCCGCTCGGCCGCGCGCTGGCCGGCAACAAGGCCTGGGTGACCGGACAGCGCCGCGCGCAGTCCGCCACCCGCACCGAGCTGGCCATCGAGGAAGACGACGCCGCCCACGGCATGACCAAGTTCAACCCGCTGGCCGACTGGTCGGAAGCGGACGTCTGGAACTACATCCGCGACCACAACGTGCCGTACAACGCACTGCACGACCAGGGCTTTCCATCGATCGGTTGCGCACCCTGCACCCGCGCCGTCCAGCCTGGCGAAGATGTGCGCGCCGGCCGCTGGTGGTGGGAAAACCCGGACTCGAAAGAGTGCGGCTTGCACATGGTCGATGGCAAACTGATTCGTATTAAATCCGCCGGGGCCTAGTGTCCTACGTTCTAGATTTTTAAAGAGCTTGCAACCAGGGACACCCGTCGACGAAGCACAGCGCGCCTAACCGCGCAACGCGACATCGACACCCCCACAGCACGGCAAAGAAATAGCAACAGAAACACTAAAGCACTATTACGCCACTCCACAAGGCACTCAATGACCACACTGACCGACACCTCGCGCGTACTCACCGACGTGAATGCGCGCCACCTCGATGCGCTTGAATCGGAAGCGATCCACATCATGCGCGAAGTCGCCGCCGAATGCGCCAACCCCGCCTTGCTGTTCTCCGGCGGCAAGGACTCGGTGGTGCTGCTGCGCCTGGCTGAAAAAGCCTTCCGCCCCGGCAAATTTCCGTTTCCGCTGGTGCACATCGACACCGGTCACAACTTCGCCGAAGTGATCGCCTTCCGCGACGCCCGCGCCGCCGAACTGGGCGAGCGCCTGATCGTCGGTTCGGTTGAAGATTCGATCAAGAAGGGCACCGTGCGTCTGCGTAACCCGTTGACCGATTCGCGCAACGCGGCCCAAGCGGTCACTTTGTTAGAGACCATCGCCGAGTATAAGTTCGACGCCTGCATCGGCGGTGCCCGCCGCGACGAGGAAAAAGCCCGCGCCAAGGAGCGCATCTTTTCCTTCCGCGACGAATTCGGCCAGTGGGACCCGAAAGCCCAGCGTCCCGAGCTGTGGGACCTGTACAACACCCGTGTGCATCCGGGCGAGAACATGCGCGTGTTCCCGATCTCCAACTGGACCGAGCTCGACGTGTGGCAATACATCCAGCGCGAACAGCTGGCGCTGCCGCCAATCTACTTCGCGCACGAGCGCCAGGTGATTCCACGCAACGGCCTGCTGGTGCCGCTGACCGACCTGACGCCGGCGCGCGAAGGCGAGACCGTCGAAACCCAGGTCGTGCGTTTCCGCACCGTGGGCGACATCTCCTGCACCTGCCCGGTGTCGTCGGACGCCGCCACGGTCGAGGCGATCATCGCCGAAACCGCCGTCACCCAAATCACTGAACGCGGCGCCACCCGGATGGACGACCAGACCTCCGAAGCCTCGATGGAAAAACGCAAGAAAGCAGGATACTTCTGATGAACGCCCGGATCGACAACACCAACGCCAACCTGACCGAGCGCGGCATGCTGCGCTTCATCACCGCCGGCTCCGTCGACGACGGCAAGAGCACCCTGATCGGCCGCCTGCTGTTCGACAGCAAGGGCATCTTCGCCGACCAGCTCGACGCGATGTCGCGCTCCAAGCACAAGCGCACCGTGGGCGACGCGGTCGACCTGTCGCTGCTGACCGACGGCCTTGAGGCCGAGCGCGAACAGGGCATCACGATCGACGTGGCCTACCGCTACTTCGCCACGCCCAAGCGCAAATTCATCATCGCCGACACGCCCGGCCATGAACAGTACACCCGCAACATGGTGACCGGCGCGTCGACCGCCGACGCGGTGATCATCCTGATCGACGTATCGAAGGTCAAGCTGCGCGAGGACGGCGGGGTCGATCTGCTGATCCAGACCAAGCGCC
>JBDSTZ010000442.1:0-5459 GCA_039927975.1 Massilia sp.
TGCGCCGGCGTCAGCTGGCTGCGCGTCCATTCGAGCGCCTCGCGCGCTTCCTGGTGCATCTGCGGCCGCGCTTCGCGGGCGGCGTAGTAATCATGATTGCCCTGCACCGCGATCGCACCGCGCGTGATGTAATCCTGAATCGTATCGAGCACCCACGCCGGGTCGGCGCCGTAGCCGACAAAGTCGCCGGTGAACGCATACTGGTCGGCCTTCTGCAGAGCCGCGTGGGCCAGGCAGGCGCTGACGGCTTCACGGTTGGCGTGCAGATCGGTAAGGAGGGCAAGGCGCATGTTAGGGGACCGCCATAGGCAAAGCGACTGGCGCGGGAACAACTTCAAGACGAGGGATCGACAACGTAACTCCACAACCGGCATCGGACTGTTTGCGGCGCGCCCGGCAGGCGCGATGAGGAATCCGCATGGCACGATTTTACCCGCAATCGACGGCCGGCGTTGGCCGCCATTGCTCAGTCCGCTGCGATTACAACAATCATGATAGAAAGGCTTGTGCGATCGACAATGCGGCTCAACGACTGCACCGCGATCTGGCCACTCAGGCGCCCGCCTGCCCCACGAACTGCGCATAGCCGCGCGCGCGCAGGGCGCAGGCCGGGCAGGTGCCGCAGCCATAGCCCCAGGCGTGCAGCGCACCGCGCTCGCCCAGGTAGCAGGTGTGGGTCTGGGCCCGGATCAGATCGACCAGCGCGGCGCCGCCGGCTTGCTGGGCCAGTTCCCAGGTCTGCTTCTTGTCGAGCCACATGAGCGGCGTTTCCAGCTTGAGACGGGTGGCCATGCCCAGGTTGAGCGTCACCTGCAAAGCCTTCATGGTGTCGTCGCGGCAATCGGGATAGCCCGAGAAATCGGTCTCGCACATGCCGCCCACCAGCACATTGAGGCCGCGCCGGTAAGCCAGCGTGGCCGCCACCGTCATGAACAGCAGGTTGCGGCCCGGGACGAAGGTGTTCGGCAAGCCGTTCTCCTGCATCGCGATGGCCACGTCGCTGGTCAGCGCCGACTCGGATATCTTGCCGATCAAGGAGAGGTCGACCACGTGATCCTCGCCCAGCCGCCCGGCCCATTCCGGCGACAGCGCGCGCATCGACGCCAGCAGGCCCGGCCGCACCGTCATTTCCACCGCGTGGCGCTGGCCGTAATCGAAGCCGATTGTTTCGACCCGCGCGTAACGCTGCAAGGCCCAGGCCAGGCAAGTGGTGGAATCTTGTCCACCGCTGAACAAAACCAGCGCGGTATCGGAGAGCTGCATGATGGGTTTCTCGAGGTATTGGTAAAAAAGAGGTAAAAGTTAAGCGTTCGCCATCATTTTGGCCGATCCGGTAAGATGTCGAAGGATATCCCCGAATGGAGCAGCATGTTTTCAGCGACACCACACCACGCACCGGTCGACGCGCGCCAGCCTGCGCGAATTCTGGCACAGATCGCCCTGTGCGTGTGCGTAGCCGCCCATGCCGGCGCCGGCGCGCAGACCGTTGACGCTTCCGCGCCCGCCGCCGCCGATGCTGCCAGCGCCACGTCAACCGCCCCGGCCGCCGATGTCTCCACCACCGCCAGCGCCATTGCCGCCACGCCGCCCCCGGCCGAAGCCCCCGCCGCCGTCACTGAAAAAGCCGCCAGCACCGCCGTCAATTACTCCGTGCGCATCGACGCACCCAAGCCGCTCGACGATCTGCTCGAAAACAATCTCGACCTGATGCGCTGGCGCGGCAATCCACGCCTCGACCTCGAACAGTTGCAGCGCCTGGTCCGGCTGGCGCCCGAACAGGTACGCACCCTGGTCGCCACCGAGGGCTATTATTCGCCGACCGTGAGCGCGGGCCTCGACACCAGCGGCGACCAGCCGGTCGCCCGCGTCATCGTCGATCCGGGCCGCCCGGTGCTGGTGGGCGACGTCGACCTGGTGCTGCAAGGCTTCGAGGATACCGACCCGCAGGCCACTCGCTACAACCCGGCCACCCTGCGCGACGCCTGGGGCCTGCCGGTCGGCAGCCAGTTCCGCATGGCCGACTGGGAAGCGGCCAAGCGCAAGCTGCTGCGCCAGGTGATGCAGACCCGCTACCCGCGCGCGCGGCTGGTCGACACCAGCGCCACCGTCGATCCGGACGTCTTCCGCGCCCTGCTCAAGGTGGAACTCGACAGCGGCCCCGCGGTGCACTTCGACGGCCTGCGCATTGAAGGCCTCAAGCGCTACCCGCCCAGCATCATCAACAACCTCAATCAGATCAAGCCGGGCGACGAATACAGCGAAGTGGCGATGCAAGCCTTCCAGGCGCGCCTGCAGGACACCGGCTACTTCAGCGGCATCGACATCAGCGCCGACCTGAGCGGCGCGCTCGACGACACCATCGCGACCCTGACCGACGAACAGCAGGCCGCCGCCGATGCCGCAGGTGCGGCCGTCCCTGCCGCCAAGCCGGCCGCGCGCGGCCCGGTCAGCGTGCCGCTGGTGGTGCGGGTGACCGAAAACAAGCAGCGCAACGTCTCGGTCGGTCTCGGCTACTCGACCAACACCGGCAACCGCGCCCAGGTCACCTACGACGACCTGAACGTCTACGGCTTGCGCATGAAGAGCAATATCGTGATGGAGACCAAGCGCCAGACCGCGCGCGCCGACTTCTATTTTCCGACCACCGCCAAAGGCTTCAACGACAGCTTCGGCGCCGGCTTCGAGCGCAACGACCTGCTCGGCGTGGTCACCGCCGTTTCCACGCTCGCGGTGCGCCGCGCGTGGGGCGGGCCGCAGCTTGAACGCAGCCTGACCCTCGAATACCTGAGCGAACAGATCACCATCGCCAACCAGCTCCAGACCAGCAGCAAGAGCGTGCCGCTCACCTACAGCCGCACCGTGCGCAAACTCGACAACCTGCTCTCGCCGACCCGCGGCTTCGTGCTCAACACCCAGATCGGCGGCGCCCTGCTGCCGATCCTGACCGACGAGCGCTTCGTGCGCGGCTACGCGCGCGCCGTCAACTACCGCCCGATCGGCGCTGCCGGCACCCTGGTGCTGCGCGCCGAAGCGGGCGCGGTGGCGTCCAGGCGCAAAGTCGGCGTGCCCAGCACCCTGCTGTTTCGCGCCGGCGGCGACCAGTCGGTGCGCGGCTACGCCTACCAGCAACTGGGCGTGATCGAAGACGGCGCCGTGGTGCCGGGCCGCTACCTGCTCACCGGCAGCGTCGAATACCAGTACTGGTTCAAGCCGCCCTGGGGCGTGGCCGTGTTCTACGATGCCGGCAACGCCGCCGACACCCTCAAGGACCTGAAACCGAAATCGGGCTACGGCATCGGCGCGCGCTGGCGCAGCCCGGTCGGGCCGATCAACGTCGACCTGGCTTACGGCCACGCGGTCAAGAAAGCCCGCCTGCACTTCTCACTGGGATTCACCTTCTGATGGCCGACACTCCAACGCCACCGGGGCAGGCGGAAGCTCCCGCCCCCTCCCCTGCCCCCGCCCCTGGGCCGGGCCCCTCCGCGCCGGTACGCGCGCGGCGCTGGCCGCGCCGGGTCGCCATCGGCGTGCTGGTCACCGGCGCCCTGCTCGGCACCGCCTACTGGTACCTGGGCCGTGAATCGACGCTGCAATCGCTGGCCCTGCGCGTCGCCAGCGCCAGCGGCGGCAAGATCACCATCACCGGCGTGTCAGGCTCGCTGTACGGCGCCATGCACATCGGCCACCTGGTGTTCCGCACGCCTGAATCGGTCCTCACCGGCGACAATATCGACATCGACTGGTCGCCCTGGCAGTATCTCTCGAACGGCGTGGCGATCAGCAAACTGCACGTGGCCAGCCTCACCTCGCAAAGCCTCAAGGAGTCCGAGCCGGCCAAGATGCCCATCAGCCTGGCGCCGCCCTTTACCCTGACGATCGACGACGCCCGCATCGCCCGGCTCACCTTGATTGGCTTGCCGGTCGCACCAATTGCCGGCGCCCCCGCTGGCGCACCGGCCGCCGCGCCGCCCGCCACCGTCATCGACGACGTGCGCTTCAAGCTGCACGGCGACGCCAAGGGCTGGCAGCTGCGCAACGCCAGCGCCGCCACGCCGTGGGGCCTGGCGCGCGCCGAAGGGTCGATCGGCGCGGTGCGCCCTTTCAAGCTCGATGGCACGGCCAGCCTGACGCAATCGCAGGCGAAGCCCGGCGCCACCCCGCCGCAGCTGGCGCTGCGCTTTGGCGGCGACCTGGCCACCACCGCGCTGGCCGCCAACGGCCAGTCCGGCAAGGCGGTGGGCGAAGCGAACCTCACGCTGGCGCCCTTCGACCCAGTGCCGCTGCGCGAGATGCACATCAAGGGCCGCAATATCGATCCCGGCTTCTTCAACCCGGCGCTGCCGACAGCCGACCTGTCGATCACCGTCGCCGCCAAGATCGAGGCCAGCCGCGCCGTGAGCGGCAGCGTGAATGTCGTCAACGACGGCCCGGCCGGCACCATCGACCATCAGCGCCTGCCGCTGCGCGCGATGCGTGGCCAACTGACCGGCAACCTGACGGCGCTGACCATCAGCGACGTGCTGCTCGACTTCGGCGTGGCCGGCAAATTCAGCGGCGGCGGCCAGTTGCAACGCAGCGCCGCCGACAGCGGCATCGGCGCCGCCCAATTCACGCTGCACACCGACCGCCTCGACCTGAAGAACCTGCACAGCCGCCTGAAGACGACCAGCATCGCCGGCGACATCAAGCTGACCAACGCCGGCGACACCCAGACCCTCGACGCGCTGCTGACCGACGCCGGCATCCGGCTCGGCGCCCACGCCACCATGGCCGACAACCTGCTGCGGGTCAGCCAGGCCGACATCAGCGCCGGCAAGAGCCACATCCGCCTGAGCGGCAACGCCAGCCTCACTGGCGCGCAAGCGTTCAAGCTCAAGGCCAGCGCCGAACACTTCGACCCGGCCTCCTTCGGCGACTACCCCGCCGCCGATATCAACGCCGACATCAACGCCGACGGCCATGTCGCGCCGGCCTGGAAAGTCGCGGCCGACTTCGCCCTGCGCCCGAGCTGCCTGTTCAACCAGCCGCTGTCGGGCCAGGGCAAACTGAACGCCGACGCGAGCCACGTCAGCGGCATCGACGCCGTGCTCGCGCTGGGCAAGAACCGCGCCGAACTGCGCGGCAGCTTCGGTGCGCCGGGCGAACGCCTCACCTGGCGCGTCGACGGCGGCCAGCTGTCGGCGGTGCGCGCCGACTTGGCCGGCAGCGTGCTCGCCAGCGGTGTCGTCACCGGCACCATGGCCGCGCCGCGCACCAGCTTCGAGGTCGATGCCAAGGGCCTGGCGCTGGTGCCGGCCGCGCGTGGCGCGAAGCCGGTCGCCGCCGCCGACAGCGTGCTGCACGCCAGCGGCGAAGCCTGGCTGGCCAACAAGGTGGTTGAAGTCAAGGCCACCGGTGTCGCGCAGCGCTTTAACCCGGCGGCCTTTGGCTCGCCGCTGGCTGGCTCCATCAACGGCGCC
>JBDSTZ010000443.1:0-5585 GCA_039927975.1 Massilia sp.
CAGGTTCTGCCCGCCCAGCGGCAGCAGGCTGCCGCCGACGAAGGCGCAGTCGCACGCGGCGTAATAGGCGAACATCTCGCCCATCGAGTCGCCCAGCAGCACATCGATGGCGGCATCGAGCGGCGCCTCGGTCAGCGCCGAGCGGCGCGCGAGTGCCAGGCCGCGCGCCAGGACCTGCGCCGCGACCTCGTCGAATCGTTGCGGGTGGCGCGGCACGATCAGCAGCAGCGGCTTGTGCGCGCCATGACGCAGGCGCGCGAAGGCGTCGAGGATGAGGGCTTCCTCGCCGTCGCGGGTGCTGGCGCACAGCAGCACCGGGCGGGCGCCGATCCGCGCGCGCAGCCAGGCGCCGCTGTCGAGCGCCGCTTGCGGCACCACCACGTCGAACTTGATGCTGCCGGTGACCTCCACGCGCGGGGCGCCGAGCGAGCGCACGCGCTCGGCGTCGGCCTCGGTCTGGGCCGCCACCAGCGTGATGCCGCGCGCCGCCTCGGTCATCAGCTTGCCCATGCGGCGGCCGCGCCGCAGCGAGCGTTCCGACAGGCGCGCGTTGACCAGCGCGACGGCGATTCCGCGTTCGCCGCAGAACGCGATCAGGTTGGGCCAGACTTCGGTCTCCATCAGGATGCAGATGCGCGGCGTGAAATGGCGCCGGAAGCGGCGCAGCATGAAGGGAATGTCGTAGGGCAGGTAGGACTGGACCAGGCGCGCGCCGTGCTTGCCGAACAGCGCCTTGCCGGTGGCGCGTCCGGTCGGCGTCATGTGGGTCAGCAGGATGCGGCTGTTCGGATAGGCGGCCAGCAGGGCATCGACCAGCGGCTCGGCGGCGCGGGTCTCGCCGACCGACACGGCGTGCACCCAGATGGTGTGCCAGCCGGCGCCGACCGGGCCGTAGAAGCCGAGCCGCTCGCCCCAGTGTACGCGGTAGCCCGGCTCGCGCAGGCTGCGCCACCACAGGCGCGCCAGCACCAGCGGCAGCGCCAGGCACCACAGCAGGGTGTAGAGGCGGCGCATCAGGACGCGCCGGTCAGCTGGCGCACGGCGGCCAGCACCTCGGGCACCGTCGGCGGCGCGCCCTGCTCGCCCAGGTTGGTGATCAAGGGCGACCAGTTGCCCTCGGTCTTCCACTTCGGCGAATCGCAATAGAGTTCGATGGTCGGCCGCAGAAAGGCGGCGGCGATGTGGGTCAGGCCGGTGTCGACGCCGATCGCCAGCGCCGCGTTGCGCGCCAGCGTGACCGCGTCCATCATCGACAGCTTTGGCAGCAGCTGGGCGTTGGGCAGGCTGGCGGCCAGCTGTTCGGCCTCAAGCCGCTCCTTGTCGGAACCCCACGGCAGCAGTACCGGCATGGGCGCGAGCGCCTGGCCGACCGCGATCCAGTCGGCGGCCGGCCATTTTTTGGCGGCGCGCGCGGTGCCGTGGAAGAATACCGCGTAGGGACCGGGCGGCATCCAGGCCGGGCGCTGCGACGGGTCCGGCGGCGGCAGGCCGAAGTCGGGCGCGACGCCGTCGATCGCATAGCCGAGCGCCTTGGCCGCCACCAGGCGCCCGCGCGCCACCGCGTGGGTGCGCGGATCGAGCGCGATGCTATCGGTATGGAACACGCGCGAGACACCCTCGTAGCCGGAACCCTCGCTGCCGTTGGCCAGGCCGACCTTGTGGCCGCCCTTGACGATGCGCGCGGCGCCCATGATCACGCCGGTCTTGAGCAGGCCCTGGGTGTCGAACACGTAGTCGTAGCGCTCCTGCCGCAGGGTGCGGAAGAAGGCGCCGATCTCGGCGCGGGTGGCGCGGCTGAACAGGCTTTTGCGCCAGCGCCGCAGGGCGAACGGGATGATGTTGCGCACGTGCGGATTGAGCCGCACCAGGCTGACGTAGCCCTCCTCGACCACCCAGTCGATGGTGGCGTCGGGATGGTGGCGCAGGATGTCGGCCACCATCGGCAGGTTGTGCAGCACGTCGCCCAGCGACGATACGCGCACCAGCAGGATCTTCAAGCGCGCGGCCCCGGCGGCGTCAGAACGGCAGCACGGCGTCGGGCTTGGCGGCCACGATCACGCGCTTGAATTCGTCCTGGATGCGGCGCAGCGCGGCGGGATTTTCCGCTTCGAAGCGCATCACCACCACCGGGGTGGTGTTCGACGAGCGCGCCAGGCCGAAGCCGTCGGCGTATTCGACCCGCAGGCCGTCGATGTCGATGATGCGCTCGGCGCCAGGGAAGGTGGCGCCGGTGCGCAGCTGCTCGATCAGCACCACGCTCTCGCCCTCGGCCAGGTGGAGGTGCAGTTCGGGCGTACTGTCGGACTGCGGCAGCGCGTTGAGCAGGGCCGACGGATCGGCCACGCGGGTGAGCAGTTCGAGCAGGCGCGCGCCCGAGTACAGGCCGTCGTCGAAGCCGTACCAGCGGTCCTTGAAGAAGATATGCCCGCTCATTTCGCCGCCCAGCGGAGCGCCGGTTTCGCGCAGCTTGGCCTTGACCAGCGAATGGCCGGTCTTCCACATCAGCGGCTGGCCGCCGTGCTTCGCGATATACGGCGCCAGGTGGCGCGTGCACTTGACGTCGTAGAGGATCTGCGCGCCCGGGTGGCGGGTCAGCACGTCGGCGGCGAACAGCATCATTTGGCGGTCGGGATAAATGATCTGGCCATCCTTGGTGACCACGCCCAGGCGGTCGCCGTCGCCGTCGAAGGCGATGCCGATCTCGGCGTCGGTCTCGCGCAGGCAGGCGATCAGGTCCTGCAGGTTTTCCGGATGGGCCGGATCAGGATGGTGGTTGGGGAAATTGCCGTCGACTTCGCAGAACAGTTCGATGACTTCGCAGCCCATGCCGCGAAAGAGGTCGCCGGCGAAGGCGCCGGCCACGCCATTGCCGCAATCGACGGCGATCTTGATCGGGCGCGCCAGCTTGACGTCGCCGATGATGCGTTCGAGGTAGGCGGCGCTGATGTCGTGGGTGCGGTAGCTGCCCGGAGTGGCGGCCACGCTGCCGTCATGGCTGGCGATGTTATGGTACAGCGCCTGGATGGTCTCGCCGTGAATCGCTTCGCCGGCCAGCACCATTTTAAAACCATTGTAGTCGGGGGGATTATGGCTGCCGGTGACCATGATGCCGCTGTGGGTATCGAGCACGTTGGTGCCGTAGTAGACCATCGGCGTGGCCACCACGCCCAGGTCGATCACATCGACGCCGGCCGCCTGCAAGCCTTGCGCCAGCGCGGCCGCCAGCGACGGCCCTGACAGGCGTCCGTCGCGCCCGATCACCACCTGACGCTCGCCCTTGGCCAGCGCCGCAGCCCCGAAAGCCTGGCCGATCTGGCGCGCGATACCGGCGTCGAGTGTCTTGTCGATCACGCCGCGAATGTCATAAGCCTTGAAGATTGTTTTTGAAAGCGCAACCATGCTGTGAGAACCTCGATATCAAATGCTTGAAACAAGCGGGAGCCGGACGCGGCGCGCCGCATGCCATGGAAGCGGCAGGGCAATTACGTCGGGAAGATGGAATGCTATTGTAACGGCAAGCGGGAACCTTGGGAATTGGAACCCGCGCGGCTTGCGCCGGCGAAGAGAAAACTCGGGGGAAACTCGTAGGAAACTCGGCGGGAACTATCAGGGGGGAAAACCCGGGCACGCGCAGTGGCGTGCCCAGCAGACTCGTCGGAAACGAGCTGAATAAACGCTTATACGCGCAGCTTGTCGATCGACTTGCCGCCTTCAACCCATTCCTTGACCCATTTAGGCTGGCGGCCGCGGCCGGTCCATTGCTGGGCCGAATTATCCGGATGACGGAAACGCACGGCGACGGTGCCGGTCTTGGCGCGAATGCCGGTGCCGATCAGGTCTTTCAGCGGGACGCCGACGCTTTGGGCGATTGCCAGGATTTGTTCGCGCGCTTTGGCCACTTCCTGGTGCTCGCGCTTTTTCATCTCTTGCTTGATTTGATCCTGCAGATTGCGCAAATCACCGACGGACAAATTTGACAGATCCATTATCGTTTCCTTAACAGTTGGGTTTGAGGGTATTAAGTGAAATCTCACCAATTGTCGCAATATACTACATCCACGTATTATTGCTAGTTCTTCTTGCGAAAAATCAGCCAGCGCGGCGACTTAAATCGAACAATACGCGCATACAACCACAGATAGCTGACAATGAACAATAAACAGAACAATACCAACAGTACAGTGTGGCGCCAAAACAGGGTCGCCGGGATAACCGCCATCAGCGAAAGCAGCCATAAATAAGGCGAGGTCATCGCGTTCCTGCGCATTAAGGCGCGGCCTTCCTTGCGCCCCACCGCCCATTGCACAATACGCCGAAATATCAAACTATGCAGGTGTATTCCGTCGGGCATAGTCGGCGACTTTCCGCGCACGAACATCCGACGATAGGCCGAAAAAACCGTCTCGAACGCGGGATAAATCAATAGTAAGGCCGCATACCAGCTGGAAACCTCGGGATTGCGCATCACCAGCAACAACGCCAGTTCGCCCAGCATGAAACCAATAAAGTAGGCGCCGCCATCGCCGAGAAATATCAGCCCCACCGGGTAATTCCAGATCAGGAAGCCGGCGCAGGCGCCGGCCACTGTCAGCGCCGTCACCAGCACGAACATGTCGCCCACCTGGGCCGCCACATAGGCCAGCGAAATGAGCATGCAAATGGTCACCACGCTGGCCAGCCCGTTGAACCCGTCGATAATATTGACGGCATTCGCGATGCCGGCCACCGCCAGCACGGTCAAGGGCAATATCAGCCACACACTGGACAACTGCCAGGAGCCGAACGGCAAATCGATGCGATCGAGCCGGGCGCCGATCAGGAAATACGCCAGCGCGGCCGCCGCCATGGTCAAGGCCAGACGCCGCGCAGCGCTGACCCGGCCGGTATAGTCCTCGGCAATACCGCCAGCCAGGGCGAGCGCGGAACATAACAGCAGGGATAATATGGTGTGCTGCAGGGCCGGTACGCGCCATATCGAAATGAGCGCCCCGATGAACACCGCCAAAAATATCGGCAAGCCGCCGATCCGCGCCACGTCGTGCTGATGCACTTTCTGAACGGCGCTGAAATCGGCGTCCAGCGCGGGCGCATGCAACCTGGACTGTTTAATAACAAGCAAGGTTAATAAGGCGGAGGAAATGAAGCTGACGATAAATGAAAACATAGTGTGCGATATGAACCATTCCTTGCGGCGTCAGCACAGCGGAAGTCCGGACCGTCGCGCGACGGCTTGCTTGTTATCGATAGTAATAGACGGGAATCCGAGCGATTGCACCGGATGGTGACTATCGCATCAGTGTAAGGGCGGAATTGGCGGACCGATTGCGCGAATCGGCACGCCTCGGTGAATCAGTGGTGGCGCGGCCGGGCGGCCGCGCCGGCAAGCGCTGCTATTGCATGCACAAGTCGAGCGCCGCGCGCCACTGCGGCAGATCGCAGAAGGCCGCGATCAGCTTGTCGGAGTTCATCACCGAGTTTTGCGGCCGGCGCGCCGGCACCGGGTATTCCGCGCTGCCGATCGGCGCCACCGCGCATTGCAGGCCTGCGGCCGCCACGATGGCCTCGGTGAAACCGTGCCAGCTGGT
>JBDSTZ010000444.1:0-14960 GCA_039927975.1 Massilia sp.
AAGCAGCTGCTGATGGTGGCCAACTTCGACCGCTACTACCAGATCACCAAGTGCTTCCGCGACGAAGACCTGCGCGCCGACCGCCAGCCTGAATTCACCCAGATCGACTGCGAAACCTCGTTCCTGAACGAGCAGGAAATCCGCGACCTGTTCGAGGACATGATCCGTATCGTCTTCAAGAATACGTTGGACATCGATTTGCCAAACCCGTTCCCGGTCATGGACTACGCCACCGCGATGGGCCTGTACGGTTCGGACAAGCCGGACATGCGTGTCAAGCTGGCCTTCACCGACCTGACCGACGTCATGAAGGATGTCGACTTCAAGGTCTTCGCCGGCGCCGCCAACATGACCGGCGGCCGCGTGGTCGGCCTGCGCGTGCCGCAGGGCGGCAACATGCCGCGTTCGGAAATCGACGCCTACACCCAGTTCGTCGCCATCTACGGCGCCAAGGGCCTCGCCTACATCAAGGTCAACGAGAAGGCCAAGGGCCGTGACGGCCTGCAGTCGCCTATCGTCAAGAACCTGCACGACGCCGCGCTCACCAAGATCCTCGAACAGACCGGCGCCGAAGACGGCGACCTGATCTTCTTCGGCGCCGACAAGGCCAAGGTCGTCAACGACGCCATCGGCGCGCTGCGCGTGAAGATCGGTCACTCCGACTTCGGCAAGAAGGCCGGTCTGTTCGACGACGCCTGGAGCCCGCTGTGGGTGGTTGACTTCCCGATGTTCGACTACGACGAAGAGTCGGGCCGCTGGACCGCGACCCACCATCCGTTCACCGCGCCGAAGGACGGCCATGAAGACATGCTCGAGACGAATCCGGGCGCCTGCATCGCCAAGGCCTACGACATGGTCTTGAACGGCTGGGAACTGGGCGGCGGTTCGATCCGTATCCACCGCGAAGAAGTCCAGAGCAAGGTGTTCCGCGCGCTGAAGATCGACGCCGAGGAAGCGCAGCTGAAATTCGGCTTCCTGCTCGACGCCCTGCAGTACGGCGCGCCACCGCACGGCGGCCTGGCGTTTGGCCTGGACCGCATCGTGACGATGATGACCGGCTCGGACTCGATCCGCGACGTGATCGCCTTCCCGAAAACCCAGCGCGCCCAGTGCTTGCTGACCAACGCGCCGTCGGAAGTCGACGAGAAGCAGCTGCGCGAACTGCACATCCGCTTGCGCAACACCGAGCCGAAGGTCGCGTAATCGACAAGACGGCCTGACGGTCGAAACGAAGGGCAGGGTGGTTTTCGTGAAGGTATGCGAAAATCACGCTGCCCTTTTTCTTTGCTGCGCCACTTCGACCTGAGAACGATAGTCCCGTGCCTAAAATTCCCGAATCCGTGCTGGTTGTAATCCACACCGAACAGCTGGAAGTGCTGCTGATCGAGCGTGCCGACCGGCCCGGCTTCTGGCAGTCGGTCACCGGTTCGCTCGACAGGGTAGATGAACCGCTGCTCGACACCGCCACGCGCGAGCTGTTCGAGGAGACCGGCATCGTGGCCGACGGCGAGCGGATCGTGCTCAAGGACTGGCAACTGTCGAATATCTACGAGATCTACCCGGTCTGGCGCCATCGTTACGCGCCTGGCGTAACGCACAACACCGAACATGTCTTCAGTGTCTGCGTACCGCGCGACGTGGCGGTCACGCTCAGCGTGCGCGAGCATCTTGCCCATCTCTGGCTGCCGTATCTGGACGCGGCCGACCGCTGCTTCTCGTCGTCGAACGCCGAAGCGATCCTGCAGTTGCCGCGCCACTTTCCATAGCCCGCGACAGCATGGGCACCGACATGAAAATTCGTATTCGGCGCTACCGTGCCGACGATAGAAAGGCCGTACTGGCGGCGTTCCGCAGCAATGTGCCGGCGCATTTTCCCGCCTCGGAAGAACGCTGGCTGGCCGCCTGCCTCGATGAGCCGGACGGCCCCCTGTTCGTGGTGGTCGAGCAGGGCGAAGTGGTCGGCTTTGGCGGCTACGAGCTGTCACCGTTCTACAATCTCGCGACGCTGGTGTTTGGCCTGGTTCGCGCGGACCGCCATGGTAGCGGCGTCGGTCGCGCCTTGCTGCGCCACCGGCTGGTGCACATGGCGGGGCGCAAGCTGCGCCCGCGCTACGTCACGGTCGATACGCATCCGCACACCGCCGGCTTCTTCATGCGCTGCGGTTTTACCGAGATCGCCCGCTGGCCTGGCGGCTACCGCTCCGGCCGTGACCGGGTCGACCTGCGCTTCGAGTTGACCGACGCCGCCATCGCGCTGCACTTTCCCTGAGCCGCAAGCGCACGCTCATGCGCATGGCCGCCACCCGCTACTTGTCGGCGCCGCCCTTGCGCAGGTACAGATCAAACCACTTCACCATCTCGCCCTTATAGTCCGGCATGCTGGTGGCGCCCTTGAAGTTGGGGTGGTGCCCTGCGCCTTCGACACGCAGCAGCTTGACCGGCACGCCGGCCTTTTTCAGGGCCGCTTCCATGTGCTCGGACTGGGCGATCGGCACCACGTCGTCCACGTCGCCGTGCATGAGCAGGAAGGGCGCCGAGGCGGGCGTGACATGATTGATCGGCGACGCCAGCTGCGCCGCTTTCTGCTCGTTTGAATCCTTCCGCATCAACTGCCTGGTCGTCACGCCCATGAAGTTGGTGATAGCGCCCAGCCCTTTACCGTCACCGTTCTGCAGGAAGTCGGCCGGCATCGCCCGCGCCACCACCGCCTGCAGCTTGGCGCTCTGGCGATTGACCGGATCGGGATCGGCCGGATCGCCCGCGCCGTCCAGGGTGCCGAGCAGGCCGACCAGATGCGCGCCCGACGAGCCGCCCGCGCCACCGAGGCGAGCCGGGTCGATGCCGAAGCGCGCCGCGTTGTGCCGGATGAAGCGCACGGCGCGTTGGGTATCGATCACCGCCGCCGGGTACTTCGAGGACGGCATACCCCGGTAGTTGACGACGAAAACCGTGTAGCCGGCCTGGGTGAGCGGGGGCACATAGGTGGCAACCTGCGACGAGTCGCTTAGCGGCGGAGCGCTCGATTCCGGCGCCGACATCCAGCCGCTGCCCGGAATGAACACGATGGCGGCGCCATTTTGTTGCGCGGGCGTGTAGACGTCGAAGCCCAGCGCGGTTCCCGCGGCTGTACCGTAGAAGATGTTCTTTTCGACGCCTGGCAGTGGCGCGGCCGGCGCGTTGAGGGCCGCCACGCAAAGGACCAGCCCGATAAGTCGATGTAGCGATAACAGAGTCAATGCGATCTCCAAGTCATGGAATGGTGGGCAAAGAGCCAAAGGCCAAGTAAATTCTACTACCTGGCCGCCCTCAGTTTCGCGATCCGCTCCTCGTCGCTCGGATGCGAGCTGAAATAGTCGGTCGGCGTGGCATCCTCGCCATCGGCCTCTTCCTCGCGGGCTTCATCGTCCTCGCCATCGCCTTCTTCATCCATCTTCGCCATCAGCGCCCGCATGGATTTATGGTCGCCCATTTTGGCGAACAGGTCGGCCAGCGGCGACAGCGACCTGCCGTTATGGCGCATCATGTCGATCGCGTACTGGTCCGCCTCGCGCTCGAAATCGCGCGAGTATTTTTGATGCAGCAGGACGGCCGGCGCCGCCGACACCAGGCTCGTGACGTCGCCCATCCACAGGTTCACCAGTGTCGCCACGCCCAGCGTTTGCAGCATCGAACGCATGCCGTGGCGCCGCTGCAGGTGTCCCAGTTCGTGCGTGAGCACGCCCATGATCGCCTCGTCGCTCTCGGCCAATTTGATCAGCTGGTCGGTCATCACGATGACGCCGTTCGGGATGGCGAACGCGTTCGGCCCCATGCGGCTGTCGCGAAACACCAGTTGATATGAGGTCTTCTCGGCGCGCGGCTGCGCCAGCTGCGCAAACAACTGGCGCAGGCGTTCCTGCTCGGCCAGCGGCAGTTTGCTCGGCTTCATGAGCGAGGCGTCCATCAACGCCAGCTCGCCTTCGCCGAGCTGCTTGTCGAGCGCCAGCGGGAGATGTTCGGTCGCCTTGCCGGCCGCCCAGGGGATGCCCCACTGGTAGCCGCAGATCAGCATCGCCAGCAGGCTCACAAGGCCCAGCAGCGACAAAGGCCAGTTGTTTTGCCAGCGCACCACCCAAGGCTCGCGGTAGCGGTTCTGCGCCAGCATCCGGGTCAGTTCCGGGCTGTCCGATTCGATGAAGCCGCCGTCCGGAAAGCGCAGGATGCGCGGCGCCCGTGCCAACCGCTCGGAGATCTCCATCTGCGACATGCGAATGGTGCGGTGAATGCCGTCGCCGCGAATCGAGACGACCCGCTTGTGGATCACCACCGTGACCGGATTGCGGCGCGTGCTTTGGCCGTCGAAGTAGCTGGCGTCTATCATAGGGCGATATCGACATCGAAAAAGTCGCCGGCTTCCTGGCCCAGCGCGCCGGCGTTGTCGCCGGCCTGGTTGACGAGGAATTCCTCGACCGTGTCGTCGAACACAAGGCTCATGCACGCGACCTTGTACCTGACGAGGCGGATCGTGGCGAACGGTTTGTACAGGCCGCAGGTGCACATGATCAGCATCAGGTTCGACGCGTGGATCCACACCAGCGCGCGTGCCCGGGTGCTGCTGCGAAAGCGGTGGCCGCCGAGGATGGTGCTGTTCCACACCACGTTCTGGATGCGGCTCTCGATGAAGGGTCGCAGGAACAGGTAGAACGCCGATGCGCTCAGCATCCCGTAGATGATCTCGAACAGCCAGCCGAAGGTGCCGTGGCTGAGCCATGTGAACAGGCGCCCGGTCAGGAAGGTGAAGGCGCCGGCCGACAGCGAGCCGAGAAAGAACACCCCGATCGCGCGGCCGTAGATCTTGAAGAAGTCGCTGGTCCGCCCCTGGAAGAAGAACGGCGTCTGGCCGAAGTACGCGTTGTCGTGCTGGTAGCGCTTGACGAAGAAGTGCGCCACCGGCACCAGGCTGGCGAAGACCAATAGCGGCAGCAGTACCCCAAGGACGGCAGTGCCGACCCCGGGGTTGCGTGAGAACGAGGTCAGGATGCTCCAGGCGAAAAACACCGTCACGCCGATCAGGATCGGGAACAGGCTCAATGCCTTGTAGGCGTCGCCGACGCTGCCGCCGAAGCGCAGGCGCAGGCCGCGGTAGCTCGAGTTGATCAACTTGAAGCGGAATGAGCGCGACAGCAGCCATGGCATGAGCGCACCGAGCACGGTGGCGATGAGCACCGATGCGACCACCGAGCGGCCCCACGAGAACTTCCACGCGGCCAGCAGCCCCACCGCCAGCACACGGCCCTTGAGGATCGCCAGCGCGTTGCCGTGGTAGTTGAAGCTCGCACCGGCGATGGTGGTGTTGCGGTAGAAGTACTGCAGGCGCCGCACCTTGGCCCAGGCCGAGTAAATGCCGAGCGTGAGGATCGTCAGCAGCAGGTTGACGACCCAGATGCGGAAGTATTCGCCGCCGCTGCCGGTGAAGCCGAAGGCCTGCTCGCCGGCCAGCGCAGCGTCGTTGGGCGCGCCCTTGCGCGCGACCCTGCCGCGCGGTGTCGGCGCCGATGCTGGCGGCGCGGCCGGCGGCGGCGCTATTTCTTCAAGTTCCAGGATCATGATGGGGGCATCGAAAAGAGTCGCGACAAGTGCCTGCGCGCTGAAATGACCGCGCCTGGCTGCGTCGAATTAAATTTCTACAAAGCATTTTATGCTGATTTCGTTTCCTAATGCCAATGTTTCTTTAATTTCTAGTGGCGCCTGCACTGCTTGAACAACATCCACCGCATTTGCTTATCTGTTCCCTGGTCGCGCAGACCCGCCCTTATTTCCGTGCGAAAAAAACTGCTGCGAATTCAACAGTTCGATGCTGTCGACCACGTAATTTGCGCATAAGGAAGCGTATTTAAATTCGTTCCCGCGGCAGTATCGAATCAATAAACTCGGCATCTCCTGCTGCTTAATACCTGTCATGACAGGTGCCGACAACATGCCGAGCCCTCACGCTTTCAGTCCGATCGACCACTCGCCGGTGCCGCTGTACGCCCAGGTCAAGGAACGCCTGCTCGCACGCATCCTCGACGGCAGTTATCCGGCCCACGCGCAGCTGCCGGCCGAAAGTGAATTGAGCAGCATCTTCGGCGTCAGCCGCATCACCGTGCGCCAGGCCCTGAGCGAACTGCAGCGCGACGACATCATCCTCAAGGTGCCGGGCAAGGGCACCTTCGTCGCGCCGCCCAAGGCCTTCCAGGAGCTGACCCAGCTCGAAGGCTTCGGCGAGGCGATGGCGCGCCGCGGCCACCGGATCGTCAACCGCGTCATCAGCCACCAGACCATCGCGGCGCCGCAAAAAGTCGCCCATCGTCTCGGCCTGGCCACCCATACCGCCGTCACCGAGATCCGCCGCGTGCGCATGCTCGACGGCGCGCCGCTCTCGCTCGACGTCAGCTACCTGCCGCTGGTGCTGGGCGAACGCCTGCGCGGCGCCGACCTGGCCGGGCGCGACATTTTTCTGATCATCGAAAACGACTACGGCATCCCTCTCGGCCACGCCGACCTGCAGATCGCCGCCGCCCTGTGCGACGAAGCGCTGGCGCGCCAGCTCGAAGTCGACGCCGGCAGCGCCGTGCTGCGCATCGAACGCCTGACCCACAACGCCCAGGGCCAGCCGATCGACTTCGAATACCTCACCTTCCGCGGCGACGCCTTTCAATACCGGCTGCATCTCGCGCGCCAGTCGCGCCAGCCATAAATCAGGAGCCCTTCACTATGACAAGCCTGCAAACCCATATTCAAACCGTCGACGTGCTCGTCATCGGCGGCGGCACCGCCGGCCCGATGGCGGCCGTCAAGGCCAAGGAAGCCAATCCTGCCCTGCGCGTGCTGCTGCTCGAAAAAGCCAACGTCAAGCGCAGCGGCGCCATCTCGATGGGCATGGATGGCCTCAACAACGCGGTGGTGCCGGGCTTCGCCACGCCCGAGCAGTACGTCAAGGAGATCACCACCGCCAACGACGGCATCGTCAACCAGGCCACCGTGATGGCCTACGCCAAGGGCAGCTACCCGATGATCGAGGAGCTCGACCGCTGGGGCGTCAAGTTTGAAAAGGACGAAACCGGCGACTTCGCCATGCGCAAGGTGCACCACATGGGCACCTACGTGCTGCCGATGCCGGAAGGGCACGACATCAAGAAGGTGCTGTACCGCCGCTTGAAGCGCGCGCGCGTCGAGATCACCAACCGGCTGGTCGCCACGCGCCTCTTGACGGCGGCCGACGGCAGCATCGCCGGCGCCATGGCCTTCGATTGCCGCACCGGCGACTTCCACGTTATCCGCGCCAAGACCGTGGTGCTGTCGACCGGCGCGGCGGGGCGCCTTGGTTTGCCCTCGTCCGGCTACCTGTTCGGCACCTACGAAAATCCGACCAACGCCGGCGACGGTTACAGCATGGCCTACCACGCCGGCGCCGAGCTGTCGGGCATCGAGTGCTTCCAGATCAACCCGCTGATCAAGGATTACAACGGACCGGCCTGCGCCTACGTCACCGGTCCGTTCGGTGGCTACACCACCAACAGCAAGGGCGAGCGCTTCATCGAATGCGACTACTGGAGCGGCCAGATGATGCAGGAGTTCTTCAACGAACTCGAAGGCGGCAATGGTCCTGTGTTCCTCAAGCTCGACCACCTGGCCGAGGAAACCATCCAGACCATCGAGACCATCCTGCACACCAACGAGCGGCCCAGCCGCGGGCGCTTCCACGAAGGACGCGGCACCGACTACCGCCAGCAGATGGTCGAGATGCACATCTCCGAGATTGGCCTGTGCAGCGGCCATTCGGCCTCCGGCGTATGGGTTGACGAGCACGCGGCGACCACCGTGGCCGGACTGTACGCGGCCGGCGACCTGGCCTGCGTGCCGCACAACTACATGCTCGGCGCTTTCGTCTACGGCAAGCTGGCCGGCGAGAGCGCGGCCAGTTACTGCGCCGCGCACGAGCTGGCCGAGATCGACGAAGCCCAGGTCGAGATCGAGCGCGCCCGCGTGTGGGCGCCGCTCGAACGCAAGGAGGGGCTGCCGCCGGCGCAGGTCGAATACAAGCTGCGCCGCATGGTCAACGACTATCTGCAGCCGCCGAAAGTGACGCGCAAGATGGAGATCGGCCTGACCCGCTTCGAAGCAATTCGTGGCGACCTCGATCGCCTGCAGGCCAACAACCCGCATGAACTGATGCGCGCGATGGAAGTGCACGCGATCCGCGATTGCGCCGAACTGGCCGCGCGCGCCTCGCTGTACCGCACCGAAAGCCGCTGGGGCCTGTACCACAACCGGGTCGACTACCCCGAGCGCAACGACCAGGAATGGTTCGTCCACGTGCAAGTGAAGAAGGTCGACGGCGAGATGACCTGCTTCAAGCGCCCGATCGCGCCCTACATCGTGCCGCTCGACGAGCGGGAAAAATCCGCCTACCAGCGCCTGCGCGTGAAGACCGCGCCGGCCGATGCAGTACCAGCCTAGTCAAGAACAAAGGAGCCCGCAATGCCACTCGCAACCCACCAGACCAGCGTTCCCGTCCGCGTCGACGAGGATCTGTGCATCGCCCACAAGGGCTGCACCGTATGCGTCGACGTCTGCCCGCTCGACGTGCTGGCGATCGACTTCAGCAAGGGCAAGGCCTTCATGAAATTCGACGAATGCTGGTACTGCATGCCGTGCGAGAAGGACTGCCCGACGGGGGCGGTGACGGTGGATATTCCTTACCTGCTGCGCTAACGACCCTGTTCGCGACATCGCCGCATTGCGTCGTTCCCGCCTGCGCGGGGGCGACGAGCAAATCGACTTGTACTTTTATTTTGGAGAGACCCATGCACCTGCATCAAAAACTGCTTGCCCTGCTGCTGGCCACCCTCAGCATCGGCACGGCCAGCGCCGAAACCATCCGCGTCGCCATCGGCACCCAGGACACCACCATCAACTGCGCCACCGGCGGCCTGTTGATCCGCGAACTCAAGCTGCTCGAAAAATACCTGCCGCACGACGGCAAGTACGCGGGCGCCCAGTACGACATCCAATGGAAGAACTTCACCTCCGGCGCGCCGCTGACCAACGAAATGGTGGCCGGTAAGCTCGACCTCGGATCGATGGCCGACTTCCCCGGCTCCTTCAACGGCGCCGCCTTCCAGAAGGCCGGCAAGCAAAGCCAGTTCATCACCGTCCTCTCTGGCAGCACCACCGGCAGCGGCAACGGCATCGTCGTGCCGCGCGCCTCCACCGTGCAGTCGCTCGCTGAACTCAAGGGCAAGACCATCTCGGTGCCGTTCGCCTCGACCGCGCACGGCATGCTGCTGCGCGCCGTCAAGGCGCAAGGCTGGGACCCGGAGCGCGACGTCACCATCGTCACCCAGGCGCCGGAAGTGGCCGGCTCGGCTCTCCAGGCCAACAAGATCGAGGCCCACGCCGACTTCGTGCCCTTCGCCGAACTGTTCCCGCACCGCGGCTTCGCCCGCAAGATCTTCGACGGCTCGCAAGCGAACGCGCCGACCATGCACGGCAGCCTGGTCGACACCGACTTCGCCAAAAAGTATCCCGAAATCGTCGTCGCCTTCCTGCGCGCAGCGATCGAGGCCGACCGCTTGATCGCCGCCGAACCCGAGAAATACAGCGAGTTGATCGCCAAGGTCACCGGCATCGAAGCCGAAGTCAACTACCTGTTCCACGGCCCGATCGGCCTGCAGACGCGGGACTTCACCTGGAAGCCCGAGTATCGCCAGGCCGTCAAAACTTCGATCGAGACGCTGCGCCTGATGAAGCGCACCGAGACCGACCTTGATGTGAACACCTTCATCAACGACCAGTACATCAAGGCCGCCTTCAAACAGGCCGGCAAGGATTACGACGCCAGCCTGAAGAACTACGCGCGCCTGCCGCTGGTGGCCAAGGACGCCGCCAGCGGCAAGTCCATCACCGACTTCAAGCGACTGACCCAGGTTTGGGTCGACGGTGAGCCGCTGGTGCGCAATTACGCCATTACCAGCGCCGCCTTCACCGAAGTGGCCAAGCTTGAGGCGGCCGGCAAGAAGGTCCGCGTGGTTTATTCGCATGACCGCAACAGCGGCCTCAAACTGTTCGCCAAAGACGCCTGGTTCGTCAGCGGCAAAAACGAGATCAGCGCCTTCCTGCTCAAGGAATCGGCCGACGCCTGGGCCAGCAAGAACGGCGGCAAGGTGATCGACTTCGCCGCGCTCAAGGCGAGCGCGCCGCGCGCCGGCTGATCGGCCGGCACCCACTGAGGAAAGGGAACATCATGACCAGCCCAACGCTCGCGATCGCCCATCCGGCACGGCCGGCGCCGGCCGCGCCGGCCGCCGCAACGCGCCTTCCAGCGGCCGCCCGGCGCCATCTGCTGCGCGCCGTCTCGCTCGTCGCCTGCCTGCTGCTGTGGCACCTGGCGTCGGTGACGCACCTCAATCTGGGCCTCGTCACGTTCCAGAACGTGCCGGCGCCGCTCGACGTGCTGCACGCCGCGCTGGAGCTGCTGCAGTCGCCGCGCCTGGGCCAGCATCTCGGCGCCAGCCTGGCGCGCGTGTTCAGCGGCTTTGTTCTGGCGGCCATCATCGGCATCGGCCTTGGCCTGCTGATCGGCCGTTCGCGCTTCGCCGAGTGCGTGATCCTGCCGCCGCTCGAAGTGCTGCGGCCGATTCCGGCGGTCGCCTGGATTCCGCTGGCGATCCTGATGTTCCCTTCATCCGAAATGTCGATGGTCTTCATCACCCTGACCGGCGCGCTGTTCCCGGTGCTGCTCAACACCATCCACGGCGTCGAGCAGGTCGATCCGCGCCTGATCGCCTCGGCGCGCAGTCTTGGCAGCGGGCCGCTGTCGATCTTCGTCGAAGTCATCCTGCCTGGCGCGGCGCCGAGCATCGTCACCGGCCTGTCGATCGGCATGGGCACCGCCTGGTTCTGCCTCGTGACCGCCGAAATGATCTCCGGCCAGTTCGGCATCGGCTACTACACCTGGGCGTCGTACACGATCCAGAACTACCCTGAGATCGTGGTCGGCATGCTGTTCATCGGCGTGCTCGGAATGGGCAGCAGCGCCTTGATCCGGCGTGTCGGCCAGGCCTTGATGCCTTGGCATCAGCAAGAGGAGAAGCGACCATGAGCACGACACAAGGCAGCATCAGCATCGAGCAGCTGCATATCCATCTGGGGCAGGGACCGAGCGTCTTCGAAGCGGTGCAGGACGTCTCGCTGCAGGTGAAGGCAGGTGAATTCATCTGCCTGCTGGGACCATCGGGCTGCGGCAAGTCGACCCTGCTGGGCGCCCTGGCCGGCCATTTGCAGCCGAGCCGCGGCGCGATCAGGGTCGACGGCGTACCGGTCGACGGCCCGCATCCCGAGCGCGGCCTGGTGTTCCAGCAGCACACCCTGTTTCCCTGGAAGCGGGTGCTGCAGAACGTCGCCTTCGGCCTGAAAATGAAAGGCGTGCCGCGTGTCGAACGCGAGCGCCAGGCGCGCGAGCTGATCAAACTCGTCGGCCTCGAAGGCTTCGAGCACCACTACCCGTCGCAACTGTCGGGCGGCATGAAGCAGCGCGTCGAAATCGCCCGCGTGCTGATCAACCACCCGCGCGTGATGCTGATGGACGAGCCGTTCGGCGCGCTGGACGCCCAGACCCGCCTGATGATGCAGCAGCTCCTGCTCGACGTCTGGGCCCGCATCAAGACCACCATCGTGTTCATCACCCACGATATCGACGAGGCGCTGTTCCTGGCCGACCGCCTGCTGGTGATGAGCCCCCGGCCTGGCCGCATCGTCGAGGAAATCGCGCTCGATTTCGCCCGCCCGCGCGGCGCCGAGCTGGTGACCTCGCCCGAATTCACCCGTTTGAAGCGCCACTGCCTGGCGCTGCTGCATCCGAACGCGCGCCAGCAGCCGCTTGAACGCCTGAGCCCACTCGGCGCCGCCCAACCGCAATACGCATAGCAAGGAAGAACCATGAGTGACGTTGTATACGACGACCCCGAGATCCAGGCGCTCGGCCTGCGCCTGCAGGACGACGACAGCACGGTGCGCCGCATCGCGCTACGCAACCTGGCCGACATCGCCGACGAGGAGCATGCGCCGTTGTTCATCGACGCGCTGCGCGACCCGGCGGCCGAGGTGCGGCTTGAAGCGGTCAAGGCGCTCGAAGCCTGGGAAACGCTGCCCGTGGTGGCCGGCCTGGTGGCGCGCCTGAGCGACCCGGACGCCGAGGTGCGCGAGGCCGCCTCGCTGACCCTGGCCGAACTGAAGCTGCCGGTGTCGAGCGCCGAACTGCTGCCGCACGCGCTGCACCGCGACGCCTTCGTGCGCGCCTCGGTGCTGCGCGCGCTGCGCGAACTGCGCGTGGCCGGCAGCCTGGCGCCGGGCTTGGCCGCGCTGGCCGATCCCGACGCCGCGGTGCGGCGTGAAGCGGTGGCGGTGCTCGGCTACCTGAAACACGCCGACGCCCTCGCGTCATTGATGAAGCTTGGCGCCGCCGACCCGGAGCCGGAAGTGCGGCGCGCGGCGCTCGGCGCGCTCGGCTACTCAAGCGACAACAGCGTGCTCGCCGCGCTGCTGAGCGGGCTGGCCGATCCGGTCTGGCAGGTGCGCGAGGAGGCCGCCGGCACGCTCGGCAAGCTGGCGCTGCACGAAGCGGTGGCCGAATTGATCGTCGCCTTGGACGACGACTACTGGCAAGTGCGCCTGCGCGCGGCGCGCAGCCTGGGGCGCCTGCGCCTGGCGGTGGCGGTGCCGGCGTTGATCGAGGCGCTGCGGCACAGCATCAGCAACCTGCGCAAGGAAGCGGCGCTGGCGCTGGGCGAAATCGGCGAAGCGGCGGCCCTGCCGGCGCTGGCGCTGGTGGCCGACGATCCGGATCCGGAAGTGCGCAAGGCGGTGCGGCTGGCGATCGGGCAGATCGGTGGCTGAGGCGCGACAGCTGGCCTCGATCGGCAAGCATGAAGGGCAGCTCGAACTGGTCTGGAGCGACGGTTCGCGCAGCCTCTTCACGCCCGCCGAGGCGCGCGAACGCTGCAAATGCTCGCAATGCCAGAGCACGCGCTTGTCCACTGGGCAGGACCCGCAGGTCGACCCGGCCGTGGCGCTGCTGGAAATCCGCCCCATCGGCGCCTACGCTGTGCAGCTGGTGTTCAGCGATGGTCACGAGCGGGGGATCTTTCCGTATGAGTATCTTGCCGGCTGGGTACAAGAAGCCGAGGGCCGCGCACGATAGAGTTCCCGTGCGTTAACTTCGCCCGATGCGGTTAGAATGTTCCCATGAAGATTCGCGTAGCTACCTACAATATCCACAAGGGCGTGTCCTCGATACGCAGTACGCCCCGTGTGCTCGCCCTCAAAAAAGCGATCGGTATGTTCGACGCCGACATCGTTTTCCTGCAAGAAGTCCAGGGTCGCCACGACCGCTACCACAGCAAGTTCGGCGAGGAAAGCCGTGGCCACCGCCAATGGCCGGAAGAGGCCCAGCACGAATTCATCGCCGGCGACTCCCACCATGCCGTCTACGGCATGAACGCGGTCTACGACCACGGCCACCATGGCAACGCCCTGCTGAGCCGCTTCGTCATCAACAGCAACCACAACCACGATGTTTCCGACCATGCCTACGAGCAGCGCGGCATCCTGCATTGCGTGATCCAAATGGAGAACCAGCCGGTCCACTGCTACGTCGTGCACCTCGGCTTGTTCGAATCGGGCCGTGGCCGCCAGGCCGAAGCGCTGATCAACGCGGTGCTCGAATCGGCGCCCAACGGCGAACCGGTCATCATCGCCGGCGACTTCAACGACTGGCGCAACACCCTCAGCGACAAGCTGCGCAAGAAGCTCGGCGTGGCCGAAGTGTTCGACGAACTGAGCACCAGCACCACCTTCGGCTCGCTGGTGCGCAACTTGGCCGGCCGCCAGCCCAAGGTGTCGCCGGCGCGCACTTTCCCGGCCGCGCTGCCCTGGTTCCGGCTCGACCGGATTTATGTGCGCGGTTTCAAAGTTGACACCGCCCAGGTGATGCATGGTACCTTGTGGGCAAAGCTGTCGGATCACGCCCCGATCGTGGCCACACTCAAGCTGGCCTGAGGTCCCCGCCATCATCCTGATGATACATGCGCTCAGTTAACTTCATCGCTCACAACAACGTCACCCTGCTTGAGACCGGCTTAACCTATTTCCCCGCACTGATCGCCGCCTTTGACGCGGCGTTGCACGAAATCCATTACGAAACCTATATCTTCGCCGACGACGAGGTTGGCCGCGCCGTGGCCGAAGCGCTCAGCCGCGCGGCCCTGCGCGGCGTGCGCGTGCGCGTCGTCACCGACTGGTGGGGCACCGGCCACCGCCAGTCCACCAAACTCGGCGTCGGTTTTGCCGAAACCGGCGTGCGGTACCGAATCTTCAACCCCTGGTTCAAGCGCGGCGTCACCCGCACCCACCGCAAGATCGCCGTGATCGACCGCGAAATCGCCTTCGTCGGCGGCATCAACACCAACGACGACTGGTACTGCGACTACGATCCGGCCACCCGCCTGCCGGCGCCGCGCTGGGATTTCGCGGTGCGGGTCATCGGCCCGCTGGTGGCGCAGATCCACCGTGAAGCCCAGGCCCAGTGGGCGCGCGTCGGCCATCTCGGCCTGATCAAGCGCTTCGACCTGCTGCGCGAAATGCGCCGCCCGCCGCTGGCCGGCAGCGAGACGCCGATGCAGGCTGCCTTCGTGGTGCGCGACAACTGGCGCAACCGGCGCACCATCCAGCGCGCCTACCTGCAGGCGCTGGGGCGCGCCCGTCACAGCGTGCTGCTGGCCAATCCGTATTTTGCGCCGGGCCGCAAGTTCCGCGAGGCGCTGTCGCATGCGGCCCAGCGCGGGGTCGAGGTCAAGCTGTTGATCGGCGTCGGCGAATTCTGGCTGCAGGACATGGTGGCCCGCTCGTTCTATCCGAAGCTGCTCGACTGCGGCGTGCAA
>JBDSTZ010000445.1:0-2318 GCA_039927975.1 Massilia sp.
ACCGCGCCGCTGCCGGCGCCACAGCGCGAGCGCGTCGAGCGCATGCGGCGCAACGCCCTGCGCCTGCAAAAGCTGGTCAACACCCTGCTCGAATTTTCGCGCGTCCAGGCCGGCCGCGCCGCGCCGGCCTTCGTGCCGACCGACCTGGCCGCCCTCACCGCCGATCTGGCCAGCAGCTTCCGCTCGGCCATCGAAGGCGCCGGCATGCGCCTGCAAGTGAACTGCGACAGCCTGCCCGCGCCGGTCTGGCTCGACCCGGCGATGTGGGAGACCATCTTCCTCAACCTCATGTCGAACGCCTTCAAGTTCACCCTCGCCGGCGAGATCCGCGTCAACCTGCAGGCGCGCGAAGGCGCCGCCGAATTGACCGTGGCCGACACCGGCGCCGGCATTCCGGCCGACCAGTTGCCGCGCCTGTTCGAGCGCTTCCACCGCGTCGCCGGCGCTACCGCGCGCACCCACGAAGGCTCGGGCATCGGCCTCGCGCTGGTGCACGACCTGGTCGCCCTGCACGGCGGCGCCATCGCGGTCGACAGCGTGGTGGGACGCGGCACCACCTTTCGCATCACCCTGCCGCTCGGCCGCGCGCACCTGCAGCCCGACCAGCTGCAGGCCGAGGCGCCGGGCGCCCCTCGTGCCAGCGCACTGGCGTCCTTCCTGGCAGAGGTGGATGGCTGGACCGGCGCCGCCGTCGCTACCACAGCGCTGCCCGACCATGCCGGCCGCGAACGCATCCTGGTTGCCGACGACAACGCCGACATGCGCGACTACCTGCATCGCCTGCTGCAAGCGCGCTGGAACGTCGAGGTCGTGGCCGACGGCCAGGCCGCCCTCGACGCGCTCGGCGCCGCGATGCCCGACCTGGTCGTCTCCGACGTCATGATGCCGCGTCTCGACGGCTTCGGCCTGCTCGCCGCGCTGCGCGCCAGCGAGGCCACGCGCCATTTGCCGCTGGTGCTGCTGTCGGCGCGCGCCGGCGAGGAGGCCCGCGTCGAAGGCTTGCAGGCCGGCGCCGACGATTACCTGGCCAAGCCGTTTTCCGGCCGCGAACTGATCGCCCGCATCGAATCGCTGCTGCTGCGCCAGCGCGTGCGCCGCATCGAAGCCGACGCCGCGCGCCGGCTGCGCATGATCTTTAGCCAGGCCCCGGTCGCCATCGCCATCACGCGCGGCCCGCTGCATGTATTCGAGCAGGCCAACGCGCTCTACCAGGACCTGGTCGGCAACCGCGCCATCATCGGACTGCCGATTCGCGACGCACTGCCCGAAATGGCGGGCCAGGACGTGTTCGAGCTGCTCGACACCGTGTTCGCCACCGGCGAACCCTACATCGGTCGCTCGAAACGCATCGACATCCTGCGCGGCGATCCGCACCGCCTGGCCGAATGCTTTTTTGATTTCGTCTATCAGCCGCTGACCGGACCCGCCGGCCAGACCGAGGGCGTGGCGGTGGTGGTGTTCGAGGTGACCCAGCTGGCCAACGCCATGCGCGCGGCCGAAGCGGCCAGCCGCGCCAAGGATGAATTTCTCGCCATGCTCGGCCACGAGCTGCGCAACCCGCTCGCCCCCATCGTCACCGCCGCCCAGCTCATGCGCATGCGCGGCGTGCCCGGCGCCGAAAAGGAGCGCGCCATCATCGAACGCCAGGCCCGCCACCTGGTCACCCTGGTCGACGACCTGCTCGACGTCTCGCGCGTCGCCCAGGGCAAGGTCCAGCTGCGCCGCCAGCGCGTCGAAATGGCCGACGTGGTCACGCGCGCGATCGAAACGGCCAGCCCGCTGATCGAGCAGAAAGCCCATCATCTCGACATCGACGTGGCGCCGGCCGGCCTCGCCGTCAACGCCGATCCGGCCCGCCTGGCGCAGGTGGTGGCCAATCTGCTCACCAACGCCGCCAAGTACACCGAACGCGCCGGCCACCTGCGCGTGGTCTGCCGGCGCGAGGGCGCCGAAGTGGTCCTGTGCGTGAGCGACACTGGAATCGGCATCGAAGCGTCCATGCTGCCGACTATTTTCGACATGTTCGTGCAGGAGCGCCAGGCCCTGAGCCGCGCCCAGGGCGGGCTCGGACTGGGCCTGGCGATCGTGCGCAGCATCATGCTGCTGCACGAGGGCAGCGCCGAAGTGCACAGCGATGGCATCGGCCATGGCACCACCTTCACCCTGCGCCTGCCCGCCCTGGAGCACGACGCCACGCCGGCCGACCCGCCCGCGCACGCGCCCTTGCCTGCGGGTGAGGCCCCGGGCGCCGGCCTGGCCGTGCTGATCGTCGACGACAACGAGGACAGCGCGCGCATGCTCGGCGAGCTGCTCGCGCT
>JBDSTZ010000446.1:0-7561 GCA_039927975.1 Massilia sp.
GGTGCGCACCACCACGGCGGTGAGCGGAATGATCACCAGCGCCACCAGGGTCAGCTTCCAGTTCAGCCACAGCAGGCCGACCAGCAGGAACACCACCCGCAGCGCGTCGCGCACAAAGGCCAGGAACACCGAGTTGATCATGTCGACCACCTGGCGCACGTCGCCGATGATGGTGTTGATGATCTTGCCGGTCGACTCGTCGTGGAAGCGCGCCACCGGCAGGCGCAGCAGCTTGTCGAACATTTTGCCGCGCAGGTCGTTGAGCACGCGGCTCATGACCCAGTTGTTCAGATAGGCGGTGGAAAAGGTAAACACGCCGCGCAGTATGAAGATCGACAGCAGCACAGCCGGGATCAGCCACAGGTTGAAGGCCACCTTGTTCGGCCCGAAGCCCTTGTCGACCACCAGTTCGAGCGCCTTGGCCAGCAGCGGCTCGGTGGCGGCGGTGCCGGCCATCGTCACCAGCGCGAGCGCGGCGCGGCCCCGATACGGCGCGACGATCGCCGCCAGGCGCCTGGCGACGTCGTTCTTGGCATGCTTGTCTTCGGCTGTCTTGTTCATTGGTTCAAACGGGTTAGTG
This sequence comes from Massilia sp., assembly GCA_039927975.1. Lineage (GTDB taxonomy): Bacteria > Pseudomonadota > Gammaproteobacteria > Burkholderiales > Burkholderiaceae_D > JBDSTZ01. The sequence goes on from JBDSTZ010000446.1 coordinate 581, forward strand.
AGCGAGTGAGCGGCGCGACGGGCCCGGCCAGGTCGGTGTCAGCCATTATCGCTGATGACGGCGCGGGGCGCCAATCGGGCGCGCCCGCCAGCCATGCCTTGATGCCAAGCGCGCCGGCGCTCGTGTAAAATACGGCCCTGTCTGTTCCCGCGCGATGGCGCCGGCGCCGCCCCACTCCGCTCGCGCCGGCTCGGCCCTGTTTACTGCTCACGAGGCGTCCTCCCACCATGTTCGACCACCACCCCGAACCGCTCGGCAAACTCGAACGCCTGACCCAACACCTGTTTCTGCTGGCCCTGTTCAGCGTCTGCTTCTCCACCGCCCTCACCAACCTGTTCGTCGGCTTGAGCTATATCAGCTTCGTCGGCGTGCTGGCGACCAGCGCCCCGGCCCGGCGCGCGGCCCGCTCGCTGCCGGGCATGCTGGCGCTCGGCCTGCTGGCGCTGTTCATCGTCGGCGCCAGCTGGTCGGTCGGACCGCAGGCCGACATCCTGCTGGCGCTGAAAAAGTATTCGCGCCTGCTGGTTCTGCCGATCGGTATCACGCTGGCCCGCCGCGACGGCGCCATGGCCGACCGCGCGCTGCGCTACTTCCTGGCCGGCGCGGCGGTCCTCGCGCTGTCGAGCTACCTGGTGCGCTTCGGCCTCATGCCCACGTCCGAACGGGGCTGGTGGCGCGTCGGCGACAGCAGGGACGCCTTCGCGTTTCGCAACCATATCACCATCGGCATCGTGCTCGGTTACGCGACCATGGTCTGCTTCCTGCTGGCCAGCTACGCAAAAACCGCCAGCGCGCGCCTGGCCGGCGTCGGCGCCGGCGTGCTGTTCGCCATTCCCATCCTGGTGCTTAACCAGGGCCGCACCGGCTATGTCGCCCTGTTCCTCGGGCTGGTCACGCTGTTCTTGTTGCGCGCCCGCCTGACGCCGCTGCGCACAGCGGCGGGCCTCTGCGCAATCTGCCTGATGTTCGGCACCTTCTACGCCGCCTCGCCCAACTTCAAGTCGCGCACCGACGCCCTGATTCACGATGTCAGCACTAACGACCAGCATTCGCCCAATGGCGTGCGCATGAGCTTTATGCAGACCGGCTTCGGCGCAGTGCTGTCGCACCCGCTGCTGGGCACCGGCACCGGGTCGTTCTCCGAGATCTACGCCCCCACTGCCGCCAAGGTCTGGGGCGCCGGCACCCTGATGGCGCTGGTGCGCCACCAGCCGCATAGCGAATTCCTGCTCGTCGCCGTCCAACTGGGCATGCTCGGCCTGGCGCTGTATGTCGGCATGCTGGTCACGCTCGGACGCAGCGCCCTCGGGCCGCGCACCTTCGCGCGCGACAACTGGGCGCTGTTGTGGATTATTTACGTGAGCACCTCCACCTTCAACAGCCTGCTGTGGGACACCACCGAAGCGCACTGGTTCCTGCTGCTGGCGGGCTGCCTGTACGTGCAGTGCCGCCAACAACCTCACCCCACGCCATGACAGCTCCCCACAAGATATCGGTGATCATCACCACCTACAACCGCCCCGATGCGCTCGAAGCGGTGGTGCGCGCCTGCTTCGACCAGTCCGACCGCGGCTTCGAAATCATCGTCACCGACGACGGCTCGGGCGAAGCCACGCGGGCCTGCATGGCGCGCCTGATGGCGGAATCACCCGTGCCGATACAGCATGTGTGGCAGGCCGACCAGGGCTTTCGCCTCAACCTGGCGCGCAACCGCGGCATCCTCGCCAGCAGCGGCGACTACATCCTGATTCTCGACGGCGACTGCATTCCGCAGCGCGACTACATCGCCCAGCACCGCCGGCTGGCCGAACCCGGCTTCATGGTGACCGGCAGCCGCATCCTGCTCAGCCCCGGGTTCACCGCGCGCGCGCTGGCCGCACGCAGCGACCTGCACGCCCTCGGTGTGTCCGAGCTGCTGCGCCTGCGCACCGGCGGCGACATCAACAAGCTGCTGCAACTGCTGGTCAAGCTGCCCGATGTCGGGCGCCGCAAGGACCGCTTCACCTTCCGCCGCATCAAGGGCTGCAATATGGCGATGTGGCGCGCCGATATCGCGCGGGTGAACGGCTTCGACGCCAGTTTCACCGGCTGGGGCTACGACGACAGCGACATGACGCTGCGCCTGTTCAACGCCGGGGTGATGCGCAAGGATGGCGCCTTCGCCACCGAAGTGTTCCACCTGTGGCACCGCGAAGCGCCGCGCGATCAGGAGTCTGGCAACAAGCAGATAGTGCTCGACCGGGTCGGCCGCAAGACCATCGCGCCGGTGCGCGGGCTCGATCAGACCGGTTCCGAGTAGCGTGGCTCGAGCCCACGCGGCTGGAACCTGCGCTGCTGGAACTTGCGCTGCTGGTACACCAGCCAGCTCATGAACCTGGCCGGAAAGGCGTTTTTCAGGCTGCCGGTCTGGCGGATCTTGAATTCCGCCAGACCGTAGGTGCTGCGCACAAAATCCTCTTCGGCCTTGGCAGTGGTGTCGAGTTTGTCGTACAGCTCGCCCTTGCCGACCGGGCGTCCATGGCGAACCTTGACGACATCGAACACGCTGATCTGGTCGGGCCCGAACTTGTCGAGCATCTGCTGGCCCCACAGCAGGTCGACGCCCCAGCCCGATTTGGTCACCTTGAAAATCGGCAGCAGCGCTTGCAGCGCATCGCGCTTCATCAGGGGGCACATCAATTCCACGCTGCTCACGTAGCGGTGTCCGGACAGGGGTTGTGCGCGCAAGGCTTTCCAGCTCATGAAGGAGTCGCGCGTCAACGCCGGCTGCGCCAGGCGGACCGGCGCGCGCTCGAAACAGTCGAACAGGAAGTTGATGGCCTGCTTGTCGGTCTCGATATCGTCATCGATGAAATAGAAATTGTCGTACCGCGTCAGCAGGTCCGGCGCGGCGCGCTCGAACAGATCGGCGATCATCCACCACTTGAAGTCGTTCAGCTGAAACGCGGTCAGCCCGGTGTGGCCGACATGCGGATCGCCCGGCATGTCGTGATAGCACAGCAGCACGACGTCGAAGTCGCGCTCGACGGTATCGGTCAGCCACGGGCTGCGCAGCGACTTGCGGCCGAACGGCATGACCACCAGGTTTTTCGACGCCATCCTAGTACTCCACCGCGACTTCGCAGGCGCCCAGGCTCTGTTCGAGCGCCAGCTGCAGCGCGTCCGACGGCGCCACCTTCCACTGATCGCCCAGCTGCAGCGTGCAGCCGATGCCTTGCGGGCTGACGTTCAAGGTCACCGGCAAGCCGTCCGCATGGCGGTAAGGCTGCAGCACCTCGGCCATCTGGGCAGGGTTGACCGCGCGCGCCAGCGTCATCATCAGGCGGTGGCCGTACTGGATGCGGGCGGCGGCGATGTCGAAGACCTTCTCGGCCGTGATGCGCAGCCCGCCGTTGAAGCGGTCTTCCGACACCTTGCCGACGACGAGCAGGAATTCGTCTTCCTTGAAGATGTTCTTGTTTTGCTCGAACACCTCGCTGTACACCGTCACTTCGAGCATCGCCGTCTTGTCGTCGAGCGAGACGATCAGGATGCGCCCGCGCTGGGTCATCTGGCTGCGCACCCCGGTGATCACGCCGCACAGCATGCGCTCGTCGCGCGAGGGGCTCAGGTCCGACAGCTTGGTGCGGGCGAAGCGCCGCACTTCCTTGGCGTAGATGTCGAACATGTGGCCCGACAGGTAGAAGCCGAGGGCGATTTTTTCTTCCGACAGCTTCTGCTTGGGACTCCAGGGCGCGGCCTTGACGTAGTCGGGCGGCGCCACCAGGTCGCTGTCGTCGCCGCCAAACAGGCTGACCTGGTTGATCGAGGCGGCCGCCTGGTCGGCGCATTCGACCGCGAACCCGACCGAGGCGAGCAGGATGCCGCGGTCGACCTTGAAGCAGTCCATCGCGCCGGCGCGGATCAAAGACTCGATCGTGCGGCGGTTGATCTGGCGGCGGTCGACCCGCTTGCAGAAGTCGAACAGGCTGGTGAACTGGCCGCCGCTCTCGCGCGCGGCGATGATGGCCTCGATCGCCGACTGGCCCGAGCCCTTGACGGCGCCCAGGCCGTAGCGAATGTTGGTGACGCGCTTGCCCGTTACCGACGGTGGCGGGCCTTCCGGCGTGAAGCGGTAGTCGGAGTAGTTGATATCGGGCGGCAGCAGGGTCAGGCCGCAGACATCCTTCGCGTCCTCGACCAGGATCTTGATCTTGTCGGTGTCGTCCATCGCCAGCGACAAGTTGGCGGCCATGAAGGCGGCGGTGTGGTGCGCCTTCAGGTAGGCGGTATGGTAGGACAGCAGCGCGTAGGCGGCGGCGTGCGACTTGTTGAAGCCGTAGCCGGCGAACTTCTCCATCAAGTCGAAGATCTCGTCGGCCTTTTCGGCCGACAGGCCATCCTTGGCGGCGCCGGCGCGGAAGATCTCGCGGTGCTCGGCCATCTCCTCGGCCTTCTTCTTGCCCATCGCGCGGCGCAGCATGTCGGCGCCGCCCAGCGAGTAGCCGCCCACGATCTGCGCCATCTGCATCACCTGCTCCTGGTAGACCATGATGCCGTAGGTCTCGGACAGAATGACTTCGGTGCGCGGATCGGGATAGTCGAACTTCTCGCCGTGCTTGCGCTTGCAGAAATCGGGAATCAAGTCCATCGGACCCGGACGGTACAGCGCGACGAGCGCGATGATGTCCTCGAAGCGGTCGGGCCGGGCGTCCTTGAGCATGCCCTGCATGCCGCGCGACTCCAGCTGGAAAATGGCGACCGTCTTGGCCTTGGTCAGCAAGTCGTAGGAGGCGCGGTCGTTGAGCGGCAGCTTGGCCAGGTCGAAGTCGGCGTTGGCCGGGTCGAGCTGCTTGATGTAGCGTACCGCGCGGTCGAGGATGGTGAGGGTGGTCAGGCCCAAAAAGTCGAACTTGACCAGGCCGACCGCTTCGACGTCGTCCTTGTCGTACTGCGACACCACGCCCGAATCGCCGCCCTGGGTGTACAGCGGGCAGAAGTCGGTCAGCTTGCCGGGGGCGATCAGCACGCCGCCGGCGTGCATGCCGATGTTGCGGGCGATGCCTTCGACCTGTTGCGCCAGGTCGAGCAGCTGCTTGACCTCGTCCTCGTTCTCGAGCCGCTCGGCCAGCAGCGGTTCTTCGGCGATGGCGTCGGCGATGGTGACGGGCTTACCCGGCTTGAAGGGAATCAGCTTGGAGATGCCGTCGCAGAAGTTGTAGCCGAAGTCGAGCACCCGGCCGACGTCGCGGATCGCGCCCTTGGCGGCCATGGTACCGAAGGTGGCGATCTGCGACACCGCCTCCTTGCCGTACAGGTCCTTGACGTGCTGGATGACGCGATCGCGCCCTTCCTGGCAGAAGTCGATGTCGAAGTCGGGCATCGAGACGCGTTCGGGATTGAGGAAGCGCTCGAACAGCAGGTTGTACTGCAAGGGATCGAGGTCGGTGATCAGCAGCGAATAGGCCACCAGCGAGCCGGCGCCGGAACCGCGGCCCGGCCCCACCGGGACGCCATTTTCCTTGGCCCACTTGATGAATTCGGCCACGATCAGGAAGTAGCCGGGGAATTTCATGTTGCAGATGGTGTCGGTCTCGAACTTGAGGCGCGCTTCGTAGCGCGGCCGCTCGGCTTCGCGCTTGACCGGATCGGGGTACAGCTCGATCAGGCGCTGTTCGAGGCCGGCCTGCGATTCGGCCACCAGGAACTGGTCGATCGTCATGCCCGGCGGGGTCGGGAAGTTCGGCAGTTGCGGCTTGCCCAGGGTGAGCACGACGTTGCAGCGGCGGGCGATTTCGACCGAGTTTTGCAGCGCGCCCGGCAGGTCGGCGAACAGCGCCGCCATCTCGTCCTGGGTCTTGAAGCACATCTCCTCGTTGAAGCGCTTGACCCGCTTGGCGTTGGCCAGCATCTCGCCCTCGGCGATACAGGTGCGCGCCTCGTGGGCGATGAATTCGTCCTTCGAGATGAACTGCACCGGGTGGGTCGCCACCACCGGCAGGCCGAGCTTGGCCGCCAGCGCCACCGCGTGGCGCAGTAGGGCTTCGCCGTTGGCCTGGCCGGCACGCTGGATCTCGATGTAAAAGTGGCCGGGGAACAGGGTGGCCCAGCGCTGCGCGCAGCGTTCGGCCAGCGCCAGGTTGCCGTTTTCGATCGCCTGGCCGACATCGCCGAACTGCGCACCCGACAGCACGATGAGGCCATTGGCCTGGTCGACGTCCGGCTGCAGGGTCGAGCTGGAAGTGGCCAGCGCTTCGAGCCATTCGACGCGGATTTCGGCGCGGCCCTTGTTCTGGTTCTCGAGCCAGGCGCGCGAGAGCAGTTCGCACAGCTGCAGGTAGCCGGTGTAGTTTTTGGCAAGCAGCAGCAGGCGCGAAGGCCGATCGCGGCTGTCGTCGTTGGTGATCCAGGCGTCGACGCCGATCACCGGCTTGATACCCTTGCCGCGCGCGGTCTTGTAGAACTTGACCATGCCGAACAGGTTGGCCAGGTCGGTGATCGCGAGCGCCGCCTGACTGTCTTTTGCAGCGGCCTTGACGACGTCGTCGATGTGGACCAGGCCGTCGGCAATGGAGAACTCGGAATGGAGGCGGAGGTGGACGAATTGCGGAGAAGTCATGCGGGTATTTTACCCGCTAGAAACCTGGCCGGCGAGCCACAGCATCGCGCCTGGAACCAGCTTGAAATTGTCTGCTAATATCGCTTCAGTAATTTTTGGCCACACACTCAGCCTATGATCCGGCCTGGCCCTCTGCATAAAAACGCTTATTTAATTTTGGCAAGGCCTATTTGTCATGACGCTGGCGTAGCTTAATTTTCACTGCTCTTTATTTCAGGTTAGCCAGGGATGCCTGGAAAGTGAACGAATTTTTTGACCAGGAGGCGCTGGAATGATCGATATCACCACACTTAGCCGCGAAGAACAATTGCAGTTACTTGAGCGCCTCTGGGACATTCTTTCGACAAAGCCAACCACAGTCCTGATAACGGATGCACAGCGTG
>JBDSTZ010000447.1:0-3997 GCA_039927975.1 Massilia sp.
CGGCCAGCTGTTGCCAGCCCTTGTGCATCACCACCGCCACCAGTTCGCCGCGATTGGTCTGGGCCAGCGTCAACTGGGCGCGCACCCAGGCCGCGTGGCCGGCCAGCGCCTGGTAGCTCAGACGCACGCCCGGCGCCAGCACGGCGCAGGCATCGGGGTCGCGCGCCAGCGATGCGAGGAACTTACCGTCAAGCGTGGTGTCCAACAGCGTAGCTGTTGGACCAGCTACCGGCAGCGGCAGGCGCGCCGGCAGGCAGGCCAGCGGCTGCGGCGCATCCCACAGCGCGTCCTCGTTGGCCAGGCGCCGCGTCAGGCTGCAATAGGCGGCAAACATCTCCTCGATCAAACCAGGCGGGTACAGTTCAATGACCACGTCCCAGTTGCATAGCAGGATATGGTCGTCTTCCCACACGCCGCAATCGAGCCAGACCTGCGAGGTCTGGGTCACGCCGTCGCGGTAGATCGGCGTGATCGGGAAGGCGCTCTGGCGTTTCGGGATCGGCACCACCAGCGCGCTGGTGAACACCACCGGCATCTTGGCGCGGGTGGCGCCGCCATGCACGCGGGTCAGGTCGCGCAGCACCTGCACGCCGCTGATGTCGTGGTGTTCGAGGTCGTTCCACAGGTCCGACTGCACGCGCCGCGCGCGCTCGGCGAAGGTCTGGCCGACCGACTGGTCGACGCTGAGCAGGGTCAGCGAGGTGAACTCGCCGACGATGTCGTTGACCTGCGGGTGCATCGGGTGGCGGTTCAGGAAGGTCAGGTTGAGCGAGAACGCCGGATCGCTGCTGTACTGCGCCAGCACTTCGGCGTAGGCGGCCAGCATCAGGCCGGTGGTGGTGAGGCCCGCCTGCACCGCCTTTTTCTTCAGGCGCGACCAGGTGGCGCGGTCGAACTCCTCGTGCAGGCGGGTGAAGCGCGGCGCCTTGAGCAGGGTCGGGTCCATCGCCATTGGCAGCTCCGGCGCGGCGGGCAGGTCGCGCACCCGTTCGCGCCAGTACGCCAGCGAACGGCGATAGCGCTCGGTCTGGCGGATCTTGTCCTCGGCGATCACATAGTCGCGGAACGACAGCGCCAGCACTGGCATCTCGGCCTCCTCGTCGAGGTAGAGCTTGACCAGGTCTTCGATGATGATGACGAAGCTCCAGACGTCGAAGATCAGGGCGTCGTTACTGAAGTGCACCCGCGCGGTCTTGTTGGGCATCAGCGTCACGCGCACGTCGAACACCGGCCAGTGGTGCACGTCGAGCATCTGGTGCGACATCTGCGCGCGCACCGTGTCGATGCCCGCTTCGAGCTGCTCGGGCGTGGCCTGCTGCAGATTGAGCACGCCGACCTGGTACTCGGGCACCGATTCGAGGATGCGCTGGGTGCCGTCGTAAAGGATCTCGGCGCGCAGCATGTCGTGGCGCGCCACCACCTTGTTCCAGGCGCGCTGGAAGCGCGCGACGTCGATGTCGCCGGTTTCCATCTCGTCGTAGCTGTGGGTGGTGACGTTGCCGAACTCGAACACCTCGTTGCGGCCCAGCCAGTAGGCTTGCTGCACCTCGGTCAGGGCGAACGGCAGGTGGCGGCTGGCCGGATCGGTGATCACCACCGGCAGCGCGTTGATGGTGGCGTCGTAAGCGGCCGCCGTGCCCTGCAGCTCGCTGATCGCGCGCGCCAGGCCGGCGATGGTCGGATTGATGAACAGGGTTTGCAGCACGATCTCGACGCGGAAGGCTTCGCGGATCTTCGCCACCAGCTGGAACGCCAGCAGCGAATGGCCGCCCAGCTGGAAGAAGCTGTCATGCACGCCGACGCGGGCGACGCCGAACATCGCGATCCAGATCGTCGCCAGGATTTCCTCGTTGAGGGTGCGCGGCGACACGAAGCCTTGGTTCAGCGCCAGCTGGCCGTCCGGGCGCGGCAGGCGCGCGCGGTCGACCTTGCCGTTGGCCGACAGCGGCAGGCTGTCGAGCTGCACGTAGACCGAGGGCAGCATATACGCCGGCAGGAAGGTGCCGAGGGCGGCGTTCAGCGCGCTCGGCTCTGTCAGCTCGCCGGCGTGGACCAGGTAGGCGACGATGCGCTCGCCGTCGTCGCTGATGACGGCCGCGCAATCGTCGACGCCGGCCTGGCCGCGCAGGGTCATCTCGATTTCGCCCAGTTCGATGCGCATGCCGCGAATCTTGACCTGGGTGTCGGCGCGCCCGAGCAGCTCGATCGCGCCGTCCTGGCGCATGCGGCCGACGTCGCCGGTGCGGTAGAGGCGCGCGCAGGCGTCGCTGGAGAAAGGATGGGCGACGAATTTCTCCGCGTTCAGTTCGGGACGGTTGATGTAGCCACGCGCCACGCCGGCGCCGCCGACGCAGATCTCGCCGGCGATCCCCGGCGGCAGCAGCTGCAGGTTGCGGTCGACGATCCACACCTCGACGTTCGGGAAGGGCAGGCCGATCGGCACCAGCGCGCCGTCGGCCACGCCATCGAGCTGGCCCTCGAACAGGGTGCTGTCGATGCTCGCCTCGGCCATGCCGTAGGAATTGACCAGCCGCGCGCCGGCGCCGAGCAGGGCGCGGTAGTTGCGGTATTCGGCGGCGTACCAGGCGTCCGACGCCACCACCAGGATGCGCATGCCGTCGAGCCGCAGATCGTTGGCGACCAGGTGCTCGGCCAGCGCGCGGAAGGTGGCCGGCACGAATTCGGCGAAATCGACCTCGCTCTCGCGCATCAGCGCCAGCAGCGCGGCCGGCTCGCCCAGCAGGTGCTGCGGGCAGATCACCAGCGTCTTGCCGGCGCCGAGCGCGCGCACCAGGTCGCCGCAGAAGACGTCGAACGGGAAGCTGGCCATCTGCAGGTGGGCGTTCAGGGTATCGAGCTGGTAGTGCTTGTCCCAGCCCAGGTAGGCGTTCATGTAATTGCCGTGGGTGACCATCACGCCTTTCGGCTTGCCGGTCGTGCCCGAGGTGTAGACCACGTAGGCCAGATCGCTCGCGCCAAGGGCGATGCCGAGCGGATGGTCGGGCAGGGCGTCGATGTCCGCGCGATCGAAATCGAGGTTCAACCGCGCCGCGCCGATCCGCGCGGCGACCGCGGCGTTGGACGCGTCCTCGATCACGCAGGCGATCCGCGCATCCTCGGCCAGCATCGCCAGGCGCGCGGCCGGGTGGCTTGGGTCGAGCGCGACGAAGGCGGCGCCGGCCTTCATCACGCCCAGCACGGCCTCGATCAGCGCCACCGAACGTTCCAGGCAGACGCCGACCACGGCGCCAGGGCGTACGCCGCGCGCCACCAGGGAGCGGGCGATCTGGTTGGCGCGCGCGTCGAGCGCGGCGTAGGTGCTGCGGCGCTCGCCGTCGCGCACCGCCAGGGCGGCGCTGCATTGCGCCACGCGCTGCTCGAACAGCGAGACGAAATCGCGGTAGGGTTGCGGCAGGGCGGGGCGCTCGGCGCCGGCGCGCACCAGCGCAAGCTCGGCGTCGCTCAGGAGGCGCAGGGTAGACACCGGTTGGGACGGATCGGCCAGCACGGCCGTGACCAGCTGCTCAAAATGGGCTGCCATGCGTTCGATGCGGCTTGCGGTGAACAGGTCGCTGCTGTACTCGAAGATGCAGGTGGCGCCCTCGGCGCCCTGGTAGACGTCGAGCGAGAGGTCGAACTTGGCGGTGCCGCAGTCGACGTCGAGGTAGCGCACCTCGAGCGCGCTGGTGGCGATCGGCGCCAGCGCGTTCTGGTAGGTGTAGAGCACCTGGAACACCGGGTGGCAGGCCGCCACGCGCTCGGGATTGACCGCGTTGAGAATGGCGTCGAACGGCATCTCCTGGTGGGCGAACGCGTCAAGGCTGGCGCGCTTGACGCGTTCGAGCACCTGGCCGAAGCCGTCGCCGGCGTCCAGGCGGCTGCGGATCGGCAGGGTGTTGACGAACACCCCGATCAGCGGCGCCAGCTCGGCGTTGTCGCGCCCTGAAATCGGCGTGCCGACGATCAGGTCGGCCTGGCCGGTGTAGCGGTACAGCAG
>JBDSTZ010000448.1:0-2323 GCA_039927975.1 Massilia sp.
CAGCTGGGTCGCGACGCCCTCGTTGAACCAGGGCGGGATCGGCATGCCGCCCAGCCGCGCGCGCATCTCGGTGTGCGACATCTCGTGGGTCAGGGTGCCCTGCACCTTTTCCGCCGCGCCTTCCTCCGGCCAGGCGTAGGTGATGACGATGGTCGGCCGCGGGTAGATGTACTGGCCACCCGGTCTCGGCCTGGTGGTGGGCGCCATGGCGAACGAGACGGTTTCCTGGCCGGCGAAATAGACCCGGCAGGCCACGCTCTTGCAAAACACGATGTCGGGCATGGCCGACTTGAGGCTGCCGTAAAACGCCAGCACCCTGGCACGCGCCTTGGGCACGCTGTCGATCATCAGGGCCTGCTCGGCGGGGCTGAACTCCTGGTCCATCCACAGCGTGCCCGCTTCCAGCATCGGCGTGCGGCCGTCGTAGGACGGCGCGGCGTGGCAGGGCGCAGCGGCGAGCGCGGCGACAAACAGAGCGGGGACGAATGAAAGGCGCATGGAGGGCGTGGCGGATGGGTGGCGAAGCAGTGGCAAATGAGTGGCGAATGAATGGGCGGCAAGTGAAGCGGTCGCTGCGGCACGCGGCGGCTGCATGCAAAAAGGGCGCCCTCGGGCGCCCTGTCGGGAGTGCGTGCGGGCCGCGTCAGGCGACGGCAGGCAAGTCCTGGTCGGCCATGTGCTTGATGGCCTGGTGGTCGTGGTTCTGGATCTGGGTTTTATACTTCATGACCTGGCGGTCGAGTTTGTCGATCAGGGAGTCGATGGCGGCGTACAGGTCGTGCGACAGGCTGGCGACGTTGACCGTCTTGCCCGGTAATCTCAGGTTAATCTCGGCCTTTTGCCGTTTTTCTTTTTCGGTCAGATTATCCACGGTGAGGATCACGGCGATGTCGATGACTTGGTCAAAATGTCGCTTGATGCGTTCGAGTTTGCCTTGTACGTATTCACGGATGGCTGGTGTCACTTCAAGATGGTGTCCGCTGATGGTGAGATTCATACATACTCCTTTGATGATGTCGCTACCTGTTCATGCACACGTGGCGCAGAGGAACATCGTGATGATGCTTACAGACATTTTCGGAGACTAACAGGCGGGATCTTCAGCGCTTCACGGTACTTGGCGACGGTGCGTCGCGCAATCACCATACCCTGTTCTCCTAGCATGTCCGCAATCTTACTGTCGGATAATGGATTTTGAGGGTCTTCTGCTCCTGTGAGTTGCACAATAAGCGCCCGTATCGCCGTCGAGGAAGCTTCGCCCCCCGCTTCGGTGGCGACGTGGCTGCCGAAGAAATATTTCAACTCGAACATCCCATGCGGGGTCAGCATGTATTTCTGAGTTGTTACGCGGGAGATAGTGCTCTCGTGTAGTCCCAGTGTATCAGCTATTTCGCGCAAAACAAGGGGGCGCATGGCAACCGCGCCGTGCGAGAAAAAATTGCGCTGCCGTTCGACGATCGCTTCCGACACGCGCAGGATGGTGTCGAAGCGCTGGCGCATATTCTTGATGAGCCACTTGGCTTCCTGCAGCTGCGCGCTCATCTGTCCCTCGCCCTTGCCCTGCTTGAGCAAGGCCGCGTACATACTGTTTACACGCAGGCGCGGCATGACTTCGTTGTTGAGCGTGACGACCCAGTTGCCCTTGTAGCGGCGCACCACCACGTCCGGCACCACGTAGTCGGACTTGCCGGAACCGAAGGCGGCGCCCGGGTGCGGATTGCAGTTGCGGATCACCGTCTGCGCCTCGCGCAAGTCCTCGTCGTCGCAGTCGAGCGCTTTTTTCAGCTTGTTGAAGTCGCGCTGGGCGAACCAGGCCAGGTGCTTTTCGACGATCGCCAGCGCCATGCGGCGCGTGACCATCGGCACCGCCGGCATGCGGCGAATCTGCAGCGCCAGGCATTCGGCGGCGTTGCGCGCGCCGACCCCGGCCGGATCGAAGCTTTGCAGCAGCGCCAGCGCGGTCTTGAATTCGTCGAGTTCGAGTTCGAGCTCGGGCGGCATGCGCTCGCAGATCTCTTCCAGCGTCTCGGTCAGATAGCCATTGTCGTCGAGCGCGTCGACGATCAGTTCGACCAGCGCGCGGTCGCGCATCCCGAGGCCCGTCACGCGGGCCTGCTCCATCAGGTGCTCGCGCAGGCTGATGGCCGCGCCTTCGAGCTGGGGACGCGAATCCTCGTCGTCGGACGATTTGCCGCGCGACGCTTCGCCCCAGTCGGTGTCGCCCTCGGCGCCCGGCGGCGCGTCGCCCTCGCCGCCGTCGCCACCCTCGCCCTCGGCGGCCGGCGCGGCTTCCTGCGCGCCCGGTTCGGCCGGCGCCTCGCCC
>JBDSTZ010000449.1:0-10826 GCA_039927975.1 Massilia sp.
GGCCTCGCTCAAGCAGGGCGTGTAAGGCATGGCCACCGACACCACCAGGCGCGCCTTCATTTTCGACATGGACGGCACCATCGTCGACAATATGGCCTTCCATACCAGTTCGTGGATCACCTTCTTCGAGCAGCGTGGCATCACGCTCGACGCCGACGAATTCTTTCGCTCGACCGCCGGGCGCCAGGGCCACGAAATCATTCGCACCCATTTGGGCGACGACCTGCACGAATCCGAGGTCAGCCGCCTGAACCTGGAGAAGGAAGCCGTCTACCGCGAGCTGTATGGCCCGCACCGTATCACCCTGCCCGGCTTCGACGAGCTGACCACGCGCGCGCAGCAAGACGGCGTGGCGCTGGCCGTCGCGTCGGCCGCGCCGATCGGCAATATCGACTTCATCCTCGACGGCCTTGAACTGCGCCAGCGTTTCGACGCGGTGGCCTGCGCCGCCGATGTCGCGCGCGGCAAGCCGCATCCCGACGTTTTCCTGTTCGCCGCCGAACGTTGCGGCGCGGCGCCCGAGAACTGCATCGTGTTCGAGGACGCGCCGCTCGGCGTCGAAGCGGCGCGCCGCGCCGGCATGCGCTGCGTGGTGCTCACCACCACCCTGCCGGCCGAAGCGTTTGCCGAATTCGACAACGTGATTTGCATCGCTCCCGATTTTTCCGCGCTGACGGTGGCCGACCTGTTCGCCGCCTGATCCACCCCACCTATAAAAACACCATGACGACCGACATCCAGGACCAAGCCGCCCAGCCGGCAGACGAAAACAAGATCATCGCCGAGCGCCGCGCCAAGCTGGCCGCGATCCGCGAACAAGGCGTGGCCTTCCCCAACGACTTCCGTCCGCAGCACAAGGCGGCCGACCTGCACGCCGAATTCGGCGGCAAGACGCGCGAGGAACTCGAAGCCGCCCCGGTGAACGTGGTGCTGGCCGGCCGCATGATGCTCAAGCGCGAAGCCGGCAAGAAGGCCGCCTTCGCCACCTTGCAGGATTCCTCGGGCGCGCGCGCCGATGGCCGCATCCAGATCTACGTCACGCTCGACAAGACCGGCGAAGCGGCGATGGAAGCGCTGCACCACTACGACCTTGGCGACATCCTGGGCGTCGAGGGCACGCTGTTCAAGACCAAGACCGATGAACTGACCGTCAAGGTGACGGCACTGCGCCTGATCACCAAGTCGCTGCGGCCGCTGCCGGACAAGTTCCACGGCCTGGCCGACCAGGAGACCAAGTACCGCCAGCGCTACGTCGACTTGATCATGAGCGAAGAAACGCGCCGCACCTTCAAGGCGCGCACCGCCGCGATGTCGTCGATCCGCCGCTTCATGGAAAAGAACGAATTCATGGAAGTCGAGACGCCGATGCTGCACTCGATCCCTGGCGGCGCCGCGGCCAAGCCTTTCATCACCCACCACAACGCGCTCGACATGCAGATGTTCCTGCGCATCGCGCCGGAGCTGTACCTCAAGCGCCTGGTGGTCGGCGGTTTCGACCGCGTGTTCGAGGTGAACCGCAACTTCCGCAACGAAGGCGTGTCGCCGCGTCACAACCCTGAATTCACGATGATGGAATTCTATGCGGCGTATGTCGATTACCAGTGGCTGATGGACTTCACCGAAGCGGTGATCCGCCAGGCCGCGATCGACGCGCACGGCACCGCAGTGCTGAGCTACGGCGGCAAGGAACTCGATCTGTCGAAGCCTTTCCACCGCATGACCATCGTCGGCGCGATCAACAAGTACGCGCCGCATTACACCAGCGAGCAGCTGCAGGACGCTGAGTTCATCAAGGCCGAGCTGCTGAAATTCGGCGTCAAGCCGTTCGCCACCGCCGGCCTGGGCGCGCTGCAACTGGCGCTGTTCGAAGGGACCGCCGAATCGCAGCTGTGGGAACCGACCTATATCGTCGACTACCCGGCAGAAGTGTCGCCGCTGGCGCGCGCCTCCGACACGGTGCCCGGTATTACCGAGCGCTTCGAGCTGTTTATCGTTGGCCGCGAAATCGCCAACGGCTTCTCGGAATTGAACGACGCCGAAGACCAGTCGGCCCGCTTCCTGGCCCAGGTGGCGGCCAAGGATGCCGGCGATGAGGAGGCGATGTTCTACGACGCCGACTACATCCGCGCCCTCGAATACGGCATGCCGCCGGCCGGCGGTTGCGGCATCGGCATCGATCGCCTGATCATGCTGATTACCGATTCGCCAAATATTCGCGATGTGATTTTGTTCCCGCACTTGCGGCGCGAGGACTAAGCAAGAATGTCGCCCAACGCCTTGCGCGGTGGGCGACGACCCTGTTGTGGTGGCGTCGTGATGGAGTCGAAGCGACCGCACATCCGGCATGCTCAATAGCCGAGCTTGGTGACGCCGTGCACCGCCCCGACAAGCACAACCCCAAAGCCGAATATGCGCCAGGACAGCAGATATAAGTCCTTGCGGAATTCGGCTCGCAGCTGATCGATATCGCTTTTCGTCTCGAGGCGCCCCTCACGGATCTGATGTTGCGTATCCCGAATGTCGCCTTTCAGATCGCGACGCACCTCCTGCACTTCGTTGCGCAATTTCTCGTGATCGGCTTTGGTCACATAGTTGACGACGATCACTGCCACGTCAGCCCGCATCGAGGCGACATGGTCTTCAAGCACGGAGATGCGTTCTTCGGTATCCATGCCACCATCATCGCACTTGGGCTGACAACGTCAAGCGGCGCACAATGTGACGTGAAGTGATATTGACGCGTAGCGTGGGGACGTCAACCTGACCGTCCCCACCTGAACTATGGCGCCAGCTGCTGACGAGCCGGCGGCCCGTTTACTGGATCACCCGATAGCACGGCGTGTAGGTTTTGCCCGGCAGCTTCATGCGGCTCTGCTCGACGAACGAAGTCAGCAGCGCGTCCATCGGCCCCATGATCGCGGCGTCGCCGTGAATCTCGAAGTGGCCGAATTTCTCGATCGCCCGAATACCCTCGTCCTTGACGTTACCGGCCACGATGCCCGAAAACGCGCGCCGCAGATGGGCCGCCAGTTGATGGGTTTCCTGGTTCTTGTGCAGGCTCAGGTTGCGCATGTTCTCGTGGGTCGGCTTGAACGGACGCTGGAATGCCTCGTCGATTTTCAGCAGCCAGTTGAAGTAATACGCATCGCTGCGCGACTTGCGGAATTCGCGCACCTGCTTGATCCCGGTCTGCATTTCCTGCGCCACCAGTTCCGGATCGTCGATGATGATCTTGTAGCGCTTCTGCGCCGCCTCGCCCAGCGTGGTGGCGATGAACGCGTCAATCTGCTTGAAGTATTCGCGCGCCGTCTCCGGACCTGTAAACACCAATGGATACGGGATATCGGCGTTGTCCGGATGGAGCAGGATGCCGAGTATATAAAGAATCTCCTCGGCCGTGCCGGCGCCGCCCGGGAACACGATGATGCCGTGACCGGTGCGCACGAACGCTTCGAGCCGCTTTTCGATATCGGGCATGATGACAAGGTCATTGACGATCGGGTTCGGCGATTCCGCCGCGATGATGCCCGGCTCGGAAATGCCGAGATAGCGCCCGCCAGTCAGGCGCTGCTTGGCGTGGCCGATCGTGGCGCCCTTCATCGGCCCCTTCATCGCGCCCGGGCCGCAGCCGGTGCAGATGTCGAGGTCGCGCAAGCCCATCTGGTAGCCGACTTCCTTCGAGTAGTTGTATTCGATCCGGTTGATCGAATGGCCGCCCCAGCACACCACCAGGTTGGGATTGCGCTGCGGGCGCAGCACGCCGGCGTTGCGCAAGATGTGGAACACCGAGTCCGTGATGCCGTCCGAGCGGGTCATGTCGAAGCTCGGACTGTCGGTCACCTCGTTGCTGACGAAGATAATATCGCGCAGCACGGCGAACAGGTGTTCGTGAATCCCCTTGATCATTTTGCCGTCGACAAAGGCGATCGACGGCGCGCCCTTGATCTCGAGCTTGATGCCACGCTCGCGCTGGACGATGCTGATGTCAAACGATTTATACATTTCCAGCAGCTCTTTGCCATCGTCGATCGAGCTGCCGCAATTGAGAACGGCCAACGCGCAGTTGCGGAATATTTGGTACAGGCCTCCCTGGCTGGTATCGAGCAGTTTGGCAACTTCGGCTTTCGAAAGCACTTCAAGCCGGCCTTCGGGCGAGATCAGGGTGTCGATAACGTCATGGTCCATAGTACAAATTCCTTTTCTGATCCGTAAATCTTGCGAACATGGCTGCAATAACAATATACGACAACTCGCCGGACTTGGGGGGGACAGTTTTCATAGGGCGACGCGCACCAATTTAGCGCCAAATAACACATCCGGCGAAAAAACGCTGGGCATGAACGATTTACATTAGAATGCGCCCTGACGGACGCCTCGCGCTCGCCCCCGCACACCACTGCAGGGAACCGGGACCGATGCTCCATATGATTATCCATTCATAACCATCACAGGGAGAACCCGCATGAGCGGAGCCACACCAACCGTATCGAGGGACGTTGCGATCCCCGAATTCAAGCAAATCCTCGGTCACCCCAGTCCCCTGTGGATGCTCTTCATGACGGAATTCTGGGAACGCTTCGCGTTCTACGGCATCCGATGGGCGCTCGTGCTCTATATCGTCGCCCAATTCTACGGTGGCGCCGGCGCCGGCCAGGCCGATGCCAACCTCACCTACGGCTCCTACCTCGCGCTGGTGTACGCGGGCGCGGTCTTCGGCGGTTACGTCGCCGACAAGGTGATCGGGTATCAGCGCTCGATCATGATCGGCGCCGTGTTCATGGCGGCCGGCCTGTTCGCCATCACGATTCCCGATCCCGACATCTTCAAGCTCGGCCTGGCCACCATCATTGTCGGCAACGGCATGTTCAAGCCGAATATTTCGACCATGGTCGGCAAACTGTATGCCCTCAACGATACGCGGCGCGATTCCGGCTTCACGATCTTCTATATGGGGATTAACGCGGGCGCCTTTTTCGCACCTATTCTGACGCAGTATCTGGCGCAAAAAGTGTTCAACTCTGGCGACACCCCGGCCTACAAGATCGTCTTCTTCGCCGCCGGCATCGGCATGCTGATCAGCCTGGTGTGGTTTGCCATCGGCCGGCGGGCGCTCAAGGGAATCGGCGCACCGGCGCCGGAAGCGCGTAATCCAATGCGGATGGTGTATGTGGCGGTCGGCGCGCTCGCCGTCATTCCGGTGGTGTATATGCTGCTCAAGGCCGGGGCGAATAATCTGCAGGCAGTCTTGAGCGTCCTGTTCGTGATCCTGGCCATCATGCTGATGATCGAAGGTATCCGCGACGGCAAGGTCGCGCGCGACAAGACCATCGCCATGATGATCATCTTCGCCTTCAATATCCTGTTCTGGATGTTCTTCGAGCAGGCCGGCAGCTCGTTCACCTTCCTGGCCGAAAATATCGTCAACCGCAATCTGGACGGCTTCGTCTTCCCGACGGCGTGGTTCCAGAGTGTCAATTCGATTGCCATCATCACCTGCGCACCGATCGTCGCCTGGGTCTGGGTCGCGCTTGGCCGGCGTAATGCGAATCCGTCGATCCCGCGCAAATTCGGTTTGGGCATCCTGTTCAACGCGTTCGCTTTCGGCCTCCTGTGGTTCACGCTGTCCAGCCTGGTCGACGCGAACAACAAAATCCCGTTCTGGACCTTGTTCGCGGTGTATTGCATCCAGTCGATCGGCGAATTGTGCCTGTCGCCGATCGGCCTGTCGATGGTGACCAAGCTGGCGCCCACCCGGCTGGTGGGACTGGGCATGGGTGGATGGTTCCTGTCGACCGGTATCGGTAATAACCTGTCGGGCATTTTCGCCAGTCACGTCAGCGGGGAAAAGGGCATGTCGGTGACATCGGCCCTGAGCGGCTACACATTTGGATTCTGGTCGCTGATGGCCGGTGGCGTGATACTGCTGCTGCTCGCGCCGGTGATTCAAAAGCTGATGCACGGCGTGAAATAAACTACGCCAAAGCGTTTCTCTGCAAAGTTCGGCCGGCTCGTGTGAGCCGGCCGATTTTGTTTATGCCCGCGGTTTCTCCCGTGCCACCCAGTACAGCAGGACGATCAGTCCGACGTATGGAATCAGCGACAGCAAATCGGCGCTCGCCCCCGCGAAGAACGGGTTGGCATGCTCCGCCCACTTGGTCATCGCCGTGTCGAAACTGGTCATCACGCCGGCAGTGATGGCGATGATGATGCCGGCCAGCGCGCCGCCGGCGATATAGCCCGACGCCAGCAGCGTGCCGGCGCTGCGGTCTCCCACCGCTTGCTGCTCTTCCTTGCTAAGCGCGGCGATGTGCGCCAGCTTGTTGTTACGCCTATCGACCGCCCAGCGAATCGCACCACCGATGGCGATCGGCAGCGTTGACACCAGCGGCAGGTACACCCCCACCGAAAACGCCAGCGACTGCACGCCCGACATCTCCAGCACAATCGCGACCATCACGCCCAGCAGCACCAGGGTCCACGGCAGCTGCTGGTCGAGGATACCCTTGATGATGTAGGACATCAGCACCGCCTTCGGCGCGTCGTACTTCTTCACTTCGGTGCCATTCGGGCGCGTCTTGTGCGTGCCATTGATGCCCGGGTCGACCAGATAGGCCAGCTTGCCGTCGTCGGCGACCAGGTATTTGCCGGCCGGGCCGCCGACCGTATCGGTCTTCTGCCACACTTTGTAGGTCTTGCCATCGTCCTTGGCCTGCGGCCCCTGCAACTGCGCGGTGGCGGTCAGCTTGCTGGCATCGACCGTCACCCCGGGCGCCACCTGCGCGGCCGGCACGTACACCGTGCTGGCGTCGTTCAGCTTGAGCAGGATTGGCCCCAGCACCAGCGCCGACGCCAGCGCGCCTGCGAGGATCGCGTACTGCTGCAGGCGCGGCGTGGCGCCGACCAGGTAACCGGTCTTCAAATCCTGCGAGGTGGTGCCGGCATTGCTGGCGGCGATGCAGACGATCGCGCCGACCGACAGCGCGGTCACGTAATATTGGCCGCCGGTCCAGCCCATGAAAAGGAAAATCAGGCAGGTAAACAGCAGCGTGGCGACGGCCATGCCGGAGATCGGATTGGACGACGAGCCGACTTCGCCGGTCAGGCGCGAAGACACAGTCGAAAACAGGAAGCCGAACACCAGGATCAGCAGCGCGCCGAGCAGGTTCATATGCAGCGGTGTGGCCACGGTGATGACGGCGATGATCGCCAGGCAGCCGATCACCACCCACTTGAGCGGAATATCCTGGTCGGTGCGCATCGCCGTATTTGCGGTGCTCCCCTTGCCCATGCCCGCCAGGCCGCCCTTGAGGCCATTCCAGATGGTCGGCAGCGAGCGCGCCAGGCTGATCAAACCGCCCGCCGCCACCGCGCCGGCGCCGATGTAGAGCACATACGCGCTGCGGATATCGTCCGGCCCCATGTCCTTGATCAGCATGGTGCCGGGCGAGACCGGCACCGTGAGCAGGTCGCCAAAGAATTTGATCATCGGGATCAGCAGCAGGTAGGACAGCACCCCGCCGGCGGCCATCGTCATCGCGATGCGCGGCCCGATGATGTAGCCGACGCCGAGCAGCTCGGGCGAAATCTCCGCGCCGACCGAGCCGGCCTTGAGCGGCGCCCCGAAAATGAAGTTGGAGGTGTCCTTCCAGCCCTTGAACGAAATGCTGGCCACCTTGTACAGCAGGCCGATGCCAAAACCGCCAAAGATGACAAAGGCGCGCTGACGGGCTTCGCGCGCCTCGTCCGAGCCGGCCACCCGGATTTCGCCGGCCGCCTCGCGCGAGGTTTCGGTCGCCGCCGCCTTGAGCACTTCGGCGCAGGCCGTCCCTTCCGGGTATTTGAGTTCGTTGTGCTGGTCGACGATCATGGTGCGGCGCATCGGGATCATCATCAGGATGCCGAGCAGGCCGCCCAGCACGCCGACCAGCATGACGCGCGAGATCTCCAGGTCGAAGCCGAGAATCATAATCGCCGGCATCGTCACGCCGAGGCCGAAGGCGAGCGATTCGCCGGCCGATCCGGCCGTCTGGGTGATGCTGTTTTCAAGGATGGTGGCGTCGCGCCCGCCTGCTTTCTTGGCCAGCCCGAACAGCGTGATGGCGATCACCGCCACCGGAATAGAGGCGCTGACCGTCAGCCCGACTTTCA
The DNA here is from genome assembly GCA_039927975.1 of Massilia sp. GTDB lineage: Bacteria > Pseudomonadota > Gammaproteobacteria > Burkholderiales > Burkholderiaceae_D > JBDSTZ01. Next base: position 8,149 of record JBDSTZ010000449.1, read on the forward strand.
GCACCAGGTACAGCGAGGAGGCGCCGAACACCATCCCCAGCACCACGCCCATGAGCAGCGCGCGCAAGGTCATCTCGGGCAGGTGGGCCGAGGCCGGAATATATGGTTTGACGGCGGCGGGGGTGGCATCGTAGGGCATCTGGCGCTCCTTGAGAAACAGGCATGTGTATGTACTTCAAAACCCCAAGGTCGCGTCATCGTGCATTGGCGAGACCGTACCGCGAGACTAATGGGCGAGACTATCGCATAAGCGTGCGGCGATGGAAAGCGGGATTATAATTTGCCGAAGCAGCCGTCGTGGAACGGCGGCGCCACCATGAAAGTACCGTTTTGACAAACTCGAACTCCCCCCAGGCCGCGCGGCCCTGGCGCCGCCGGGTCATCCGCAGCGCCATCGTGCTGGCCGTGCTGTCGCTGCTGGCCGTCGCTGGCGCCGTTGCCTACGCCATGCTGGTCATCATGCCGAACGTCCCGGCAATTACCGCCGTCACCGATTACCAGCCGAAAATTCCGCTGCGCATCTATACCGCCGACCACGTGCTGATCGGCGAATTCGGCGAAGAGCACCGCGATTTCATTCCCATTGAAAAAGTTCCAGCCCAGCTCAAGCAGGCCATCCTCGCCATCGAGGACAAGCGCTTCTACCAGCACGGCGGGATCGACTGGATCCGAGCGCTCGGCGCGGCCAAGGCCAATCTGCGCGGCAGCTTCCGCCAGGGCGGCTCGACCATTACGATGCAGGTGGCGAAAAACTTCTTCTTGACGCGCGATAAACTCATCTCCCGCAAGCTCACGGAAGTGGCGCTGGCCTACAAGATCGAGGCCGCGCTCAAGAAGGACCAGATCCTTGAGCTGTACGTCAACCACATCTACCTGGGCCAGCGCTCCTACGGTTTCGGCAGCGCCGCGACGATCTACTTCGGCAAGCCGCTCGACAAACTGTCGCTGGCCGAATTGGCCATGCTGGCCGGCCTGCCGCAAAACCCCTCGCGCAACAACCCGGTACAAAACCCGCGTACCGCGCGCGAACGGCAGCACCTGGTGCTGGCCAACATGCGCGCCCAGGGCAGCATCAACGACGCCCAGTACCAGCAGGCGATCGCCGAAAAACTGAGCGTCAACACCAAGGGCCAGGAGTACGACATCCACGCCGAATACGTGGCCGAGCTGGCGCGCCAGGCTGTCTACGCGCAGTACCAGGAAGAGGCCTACACCAAGGGCCTCATCGTCACCACCACCATCCTCAAGGCCGAGCAGGACGCGGCCTACAAGTCGCTGCGCCGCAATGTGCTCGACTACGACCAGCGGCACGGCTACCGCGGTCCCGAAACGGTGATCGAGCTGCCGGAACAGGCCGACCAGCGCGCAGACCTGATCGGCGAAACGCTGCAAAAGCGCCGCTCCAGCGACGGCCTGGTGCCGGTGGTGGTCGTCCAGGCCTCGCCCAAACTGGTACGGGTCGAAACCATCGACGGCGACAAAATCGACATCAGCGGCGCCGGCCTCAAGTTCGTCGCCGCCGCGCTGGCGCCGGCCGCCAAGCAGTCGATCAAGCTGGTGCCCGGCGCGGTGGTGCGTATCGAGCAGGACGCCAAAAAGGCCTGGGGCATCGTGCAGATTCCCCAGGTGTCGGCCGCCTTCGTCGCGCTCGACGCCCAGACCGGCGCCTATCACGCGCTGGTCGGCGGCTTCGACTTCAACCTGCAAAAGTTCAACCACGTCACCCAGGCCTGGCGCCAGCCCGGTTCGGCCATCAAGCCTTTCCTGTATTCGTCCTCGCTCGAAAAAGGCTACTCGCCCGGCACCATGATCCTCGACGCGCCGCTCGACATGCCGGGCGAGGACGCCGGCAAGACCTGGTCGCCGCAAAACGACGACGGCGTATTCGATGGGCCAATCAGCATGCGCAACGCGCTGGCGCACTCTAAGAACGTGGCCTCGGTGCGCCTGCTGCGCGCCGTCACCGTGCCCTACTTCCACGAATACCTCGGCAAGTTCGGCTTCGACCTGGCGCGCCAGCCGAGCAACCTGACCGCCGCGCTGGGCACCGGCGCCGTCACGCCGCTGCAAATGGCCGGCGCCTACGCCGTGTTCTCGAACGGCGGCTTCCAGGTCAAGCCCTACCTGATCGCCAAGGTCGAGGACAGCCACGGCGTGGTGATGTCGGAGGCCGCCAAGCCCGAGGTGGCGCAGGAAAGCGAGCGGGTGATCGACCAGCGCAACGCCTTCATCACCGACAGCATGCTGCGCGACGTCACACGCTACGGCACCGGCGCGGCCGCCACCAAGAAGCTCGAACGCGCCGACATAGCCGGCAAGACCGGCACCACCAGCGACGCCATGGATGGCTGGTTCGCCGGCTACGGCGCCAACGTGGTGGCGGTGGCGTGGATGGGTTACGACGAGCCGAAATCGCTCGGCGGGCGCGAATTCGGCGCCACCCTGGCGATGCCGATCTGGATCGACTACATGCGCGCGGCGCTGGCCAAAAAGCCCGAGCAGGAACGCCCGGTGCCCGAAGGCGTGGCGCGCGACAACGACGACTGGATCTACGGCGAGTACGCCGGCACGACCGATTTCAAGAGCATCGACCTGGACCAGGCGCCGCCGCCTGTCGATGGCGCACCGGTCGCGCCCGCCGCACCTGCCGCGCCAACGGCTGCGCCGGCGCCGGTTGG
>JBDSTZ010000450.1:0-3655 GCA_039927975.1 Massilia sp.
CACTATACCAATATTCGAGTAACAAACATGAGTAACAATCCCAGCGACCTGAAGGCAAGCGGACTGAAAGCGACCTTGCCGCGCCTGAAAATCCTTGAAATTTTCCAGAACAGCGAGGTGCGCCACCTCACCGCCGAAGACGTCTACAAGATCCTGCTGACGGAAAACATGGACGTTGGCCTGGCCACCGTGTACCGCGTGCTGACCCAGTTCGAGCAGGCGGGGTTACTCCACCGCAACCATTTCGAGACGGGCAAGGCGATTTTCGAGCTCAACGCCGGCTCCCATCACGATCACCTGGTGTGCCTCGATTGCGGCCGGGTGGAAGAGTTTTTCGACGAAGAGATCGAGTCGCGCCAGCACAAGATCGCCGTCGAACGCGGTTTCAACATCGCCGAGCACGCGCTGGCCATCTACGGCAATTGCGTCAAGCCGGCCTGCCCGCACCGGCACTGATCACTGCTCCGATCACTGCGCTGTTCACTGTGTAAGCGCGCGGCGCGGCCCAGGTCGCGCCGTCAGCCGCCACCCGGGTGGCTGAGGGCGTTCGACAGCAGCTTGGCGGTGATGTCGACGATCGGAATGACCCGCTCGTAGGCCATGCGGGTCGGGCCGATCACCCCCAGGGTGCCGACGATGCGTCCGTTGACCTCATACGGCGCGGTGACAATGCTCATCTCGTCCATCGGCACCAGGCTCGATTCGCCGCCGATGAAGATCTGCACCCCGCTGGCCTTGCTCGAGACGTCGAGCAGCTGCATCAGGCCGGTCTTTTGCTCGAACATGTCGAACATCTGGCGCAGGGAACTCATGTTCGAGGACAGGTCGGCCACGCTCAGCAGGTTGCGCTCGCCGGCGATCACCATGTCGTCGCTGTGGTCGGCCATCGCCTCGCTGCCGGCTTCGACCGCCGCCTGCATCAGGCGCCCCATGTCGTCGCGCAGCTGGCGCAGCTCGCCGGTGACGCGCTGGCGCACCTCGTCGAACGACAGGCCGCCGTAATTCTGGTTGATGTAGTTGGCCGACTGGATCAGCTGGGCCGGGGTGTAGTCGACATCGGTGAGCAACAGGCGGTTCTGGACGTCGCCGCGCGGATCGACGATGACGAGCAGGATGCGCTTTTCGGACAGGCGCAGAAATTCGATCTGCTGGAACACCAGCTCGCGGCGCGGGCTTTGCACCACGCCGGCGAACTGCGACAGCGAGGACAGCATCTGGGCCGCGTTGGCGATCAGCTTTTGCGGCTGCTGGCTGGCCAGGTGCATGCGCGAATGCACCGAATGCTCGTCGAGCTGCTGCACTGTCAGCAGGGTGTCGACGAAGATGCGGTAGCCGCGCGGGGTCGGCACCCGGCCGGCCGAGGTGTGCGGACTGGCGACGTAGCCCATTTCCTCGAGGTCGGCCATGATGTTGCGGATCGTCGCCGGTGACAGGTCGAGGCCGGAGATTTTCGACAGTGCGCGCGAGCCGACCGGCTGACCGTCGGCGATGTAGCGCTCTACCAGGGCTTTGAGCAGGGTTTGTGCTCGTGTATCGAGTTGCATGGTTTTTCTGGCCGGACGCGGAACAACATTGAAGATCGTGGATGCCCAGGGAGCGGCGGACGCCCCACCCGCTCATTATGCACGTTCGGACCGGCGCTGTGCAGTCTGGCGCGGCGGCGATGCGGGCGGGGCGGCGTGGTGGGCCAGCAGCCAGTCGAGCAAGGCGCCGAAATCGGCACAGACGGCGTCGGCCGTAGCGTCGGCCGGGACGCCGTCCGGCACGGCCGCGGCGCCGGGACCGGACTCGCGCCGCAGCCAGACCGCGCGCAGGCCGGCGTTGCGGGCGCCCTCGACGTCGAGGCGCGGGTCGTCGCCGACGTACAGCGCTTCGTGCGGCGCCACGTCCAGCGCGGCGCAGGCGGCGTGGAAGATGGCCGGGTCGGGCTTGGCCACGCCGAGCTGGTGGGCCGCCAGCGAGACCCGGAAGTGGTGGTCGAGGCCGATGGCGCGCAGGTCGGCGTTGCCGTTCGAGATGGAGCCGAGCAGGGCGTGGCGGCCGAGCCGTTCGAGCACCGGCAGCACGTCCGGGTAGGGCGTGACGGCGTTGCGCGCGGCCAGGAACAGGTCCATTGCCGCGTCGAGCCTGGCGCTGTCCTCGCCGGCCGCCTCGAACGCGGCGTGGAGGGCGGCGCGGCGCAGCGCGGCCAGGTCGAGGTGGAAGGCCGGCTCGGCCGCCAGCAGGGCCATGCGGGCGGCGCGCAGGCTGTCGATCGAATGGGCGCGCGCGACCGCCGGGGCGTGTTCGCCGAGCCAGCCGTAAAGCGCTTGCTCGGCCTGCACGATCACCGGGCCGATCGGCCACAGGGTGTCGTCGAGGTCGAACAGGATGGCTTTGGGCCAGGCGGGCAAGGAGGAGCGGGAAGGCATGGCAGCGGGGACCAACAAAGAGGGGCGAAAAAAAGGGGACGAGACAGCGGGTCAGGCAGGGCCCGGACGGTCCAGCATAGCGGCGCGCCGGCAGGAAAGCAACCGGCGCGCGGACTGCCCCGGGAGGGAAAATCGCCAAGTTACACCGAGATACACTCTTAAATGGGGTCGGCCGATGACAAATGCACTAAAATGACGTCCAAATCATTTTACCTGCGGCATTGGCGATTGCCTCCCTGCCCTACCTTACCGGTCTCTGGAGAAAACATGAAGAGTTTGTACTTGTGCTCGGGTGTCACGGGCGCGCTCGCGCTGGCGTGCGCGCTGGGCCTGGCCGGCTGCGGCGGCAGCCCGGCAGAACTGTCGCTCGGCGGCAGCGTCAGCGGCCTGACCAAGCCCGGCTTGGTGCTGCAAAACAATGGCGGGCCGGATCTGGCCGTGCCCTCCGGTTCGACCAGTTTTTACTTTCCCGATCTGATCGCCTCCGACGAGAAATACAACGTCACGATCAAGACCCAGCCGACCGGCGCGACCTGCACGGTCAGCAGCGGCAGCGGTCGCTCCGCCTATAATGTGTCGTCGGTGGTGGTCAGCTGCGTCACCTTCAGCTTCGACGTGGGCGGCACGATCAACGGCCTGCCTGGCCCGAACGGCCCGAGCGGCGCGCCGTGCGCGTTCCCGAACCAGACCGGCAAGGATCAGTGCCTGGTGCTCAACAATGGCAGCGTCACCAAGGCCTTCCCTTACGGCACCACGACCTTCAACATGACCACCCCGATCAGCGACAGCTCGGGCAATGTGGCGCTGTACTACGGCCGCGTGACCGACGACCTGCCGTACGGCATCACGATATTCCAGCAGCCGACCGGCAAGACCTGCAGCATCACCAATGGCGTGGGCGTGATGGCCGGCGCCGCGGTGACCAACCTCAAGGTCGACTGCATCTGACGCAAGCGCAACCGATGGCCCGCGCGCGGGCCTTCCGCCCCCTCCTGGAGAACGACATGACCTTTTTATCGACGCGCGCCGCGTGCGCGCTGACGCTGGCACTTGCCCTGGGCGGGTGCGGCGGCAAAGCCGAATTTCCCGTCACCGTGACGGTGTCGGGCCTGTATTACGACAGCCTGGTGTTGAGCAACAACGGCCAGAACCTGGTCGTCAAAGCGGCGCCGGCCAACCAGTTCGGCAACACCACCGCGACCTTCCCCAACACCATTTCGTATGGCGACGCCTACGAAGTGACC
>JBDSTZ010000451.1:0-14335 GCA_039927975.1 Massilia sp.
CCCTTGTAGTCGAACGGCAGCGCGGTGCGCAGGTCGACCTGGCCGCTGACGCCGCCTTCGATCAGTTCGGCCGGCGGATTCTTGTGCACGATCACGGCCGACATCAGCTCGGGCGGCACGTCGCCCCAGCTCAGCTCGCGCGCCCCGCCACCGGCCGAGAACGCCTCGCGGCCGTTGAGCGTGGACGAGCCCCAGGTCAGGCCGCGCACCGAGATGCCGGAACCCTCGACCGAGAAGTGCTCCGGGTCGCCGCGGTTGTTGCGGTCCATGGTCACGCCGACCACGCGCTGCAGCACCTCGGTGATCGACTTGTCCGGCAGTTTGCCGGCCTCCTCGGCGACGACGCCGTCGATGATCTCGTCCGAGTTCTTCTTGAGCTCGGCGGCCGACTGCAGCGCCGCGCGCTGGCCGGTCACGACGATGGTGGTGACGGCCTTGTCGGCGCCGGCGACGGCGTCCTGCGCCGCGCTGACCTGCGCGAACGTGGCGCCGCCGCAGATCAGGGCGGCCTGTGCGACGGCGATGGACAGCGTGGTCCTTTTGAATTGTCTCTTCATGTCATTGTCTCTTTTCTAAAACGAATCTCGAATGCCCAGCCGCGCTGCTGCGGCGTGGGAATAATCTCTGGCCTGGCGGCGCCGGGAAGCGCGCTCGCTTGCCGGCGTCCCGGCTTACTGGATGGTGATCGGGCCTTGGATGGTGAGCGCGGTCGGATAGCCCGGCGTGGTTGGCGAAGCGCCGGCCACCGAGGTGTTCGCGTTCGGCGCGTACACCTTCAAGTCGATGATCGGATACTTGAGCAACTCGGCGGCCGCGTCGAGGCCCTTCAAGCCGCAGTCGGCGTCGAAGCCGATGACGTCGCTCAGCGGCACTTCATACGTCCGCAGCGCGCCCTTCACGGGTTTGAACAGCAAATGCGGGGCGACGTTGCAGCCGTTGTTGTAGTGGCCCAGCACGAAGATCAGATACAGTTCGTTACGCCCGGTCTGGACCCACTCGTCGTTTTGGGCCAGCGTGATCTTCAGCGTGAGCTGCTTGCTCACCCGCGGGCCGTCGGTGGTGTCGCCGGAATTGTTTTTCTGCACGCCGTGGGCAGCCACGTCGAAACCGAAGTAACGATCGATAAAGCCGCCGTTCCACGGATGCTTGGGGTCGTTGGTCTGGATCACGTACTTGAAGGTGAAACTGCTGTCGGCGGCGTTGAAGGTCGTGCCGCACCAGTTCGGGTCGTTGCAACCATAGTTGTCCAGGTTGCTGCCGGCCCAGCGGTTGATATAATCGCCGTCGGTGGTGCGGTCGATCGCCGCGACGCCGCTCAAGAGGGTGATCACCGGCGGCTTATCGTCGCCCACGACGAACAGGGCCTTGGCGGACCCCGCGGCGTAGGTGTCGTTGCCGGCCTGGGTGGCGGTGAGCGTGCACGTGCCCTTGGAGACCAGGGTGAGCGTGGTGCCGCTGACGGTGCAGATGGACGGCGTGTCAGAGCTGAAGCTCACCGGCAGGCCCGTTTCGGCGGTCGCGACGAGCGGCGCCGGGGTTACCGTGATCGACTGGAAGCCGGGCGAGGGGAAGGTGACCGACTGCGTATGCTTGAGTATGTTGAACAACTGCTTCGACGAGTTCGGCAAGTAGGTGCTGTCGCCGGCCTGGCTGGCCGTGACCGAGCATTCGCCCGCCTTGACCGCCACCAGATTGACGCCGTTGACGGTGCAGATGCTTGGCGTGTCCGACGTGAATGTGATGGGCAGCCCGGACGAGGCGGTCGCCACCAGCGGCGAGGGCGGCGTCAACAGATAGTGCGCCCCCGGGAAGGCAAAATCGACAGACTGGTTCTTGGCGCCGGTCGCCGCGCCGCCGCCGCCGCAGGCGGCCAGCAGCGTGGCGCAGGCAAGGCCGATGGCCGTAAGCTGGAATCTCATGGTATGTCCCCTCATTTTGGAATGCTCCTCTTTAATGCGTTTGCTAAAAATGCTCGGCACCGGCTGCGCCGATGACAAGAAAAGATGGGTCCTGCCCCGTTGCGCTGTGCGCGTGCGCGGCTTGGACGATGCTCCTGGTCAAGGATGTATGGACGGGTGTGGCCTCGCTCTTTTGATGAAAACGATTTCAAAAACGCCGGACAAGCAGCGCGCCCATAGTGGAAACACGCGCCCCGCGCGGGAAGGCTGTGCCGGCCGGCGCGGGTCGCGCAGCTTGCGCAGGGCGAACCGCGTCGGCGCCGCCTGGCCGCGCGCAAGGCTCACGGTGGAAAGGGGCGCGGGCAGCGCGCTGGCGCGTTCGATGAGCTTGAGATGCATGGTCATTTTTTGAGTGGTTCCAGAATCACCACCGCGCCGCCGGCCGATGCCAGGTGCAGTTCAAGCACATCGCCGGCGCCGACTTCGCGCTCGACCCGCAGCACCTCGTTCGGCGTGGCGCCGTCTTCCCACACCGTGGCGCGGAATTTCCCGCGCGGCAGGAAGCGCAGCGGCACGCGCTGGGTGCGGCCGCCGTTCGGATCGTCGGCCATCATGGCGCCGAGGTACCAGGTGCTCCCCTGGCGCCGCGCCAGCACGATGTCGCGTCCCGGCTCGCCGGACAGGAAGCGGGTCTCGTTCCACGCGGTCGGCACGCGTTTGACGAATTCGAAGCCGGCCGCGTCGCGATAGGCGTCGGGGTCGTCGGACACCATCTGCAGCGGGCTGTCGTAGACCACGTACATGGCCAGCGCCTGGCCGCGCGTGGTTTGCGTCAGCGGCATCTCGGCGCGCACGCCGAAGCTGGCCGGGGTGCCGTTGCGAAAGCCGCCCGGCGTGTAGTCCATCGGGCCGGCCAGCATGCGGGTGTACGGCAGCGTCAGGTTGTGGCGCGGCGTGACCCGGTCGGTCATCTTGTTCCACTCCGCGCCCAGCACGCCTTCCTGGGTGATGAAGTTCGGATAGCTGCGCTGCAGGCCGGCGGGCACATAGGCGCCGTGCAGATCGAGCAGCAGGTGGCGCCTGGCGGTCGCCTCGGCGATGCGCTGGTAGAACGCCACCATCTCCTGGTCGTCGCGGTTCATGAAATCGACCTTGACGCCTTTGATGCCCCAGCGCGCGTAGGTATCGAGCACCTCGTCCATGCGCTGCGCCACATGCTCCCAGTGCGCCCACAGAATCAGCCCGACGCCCTTGGCGGCCGCGTAGCGCACCAGCGCCGGCATGTCGCTGCCGTCGGCGGCGCGGGTGATGTCGACCGTCGGCAGCGCGTCGCAGCACTCGGCCGGACCCGCGGCCCAGCCGGCGTCGATCAGGTAATACGGCAAGCCGGCGGCGGCGGCGAAATCGATGAAGCGGCGATAGCTGTCCATGCTCGGCTTCATGCCTTTCAAGGGGCCCGACCACCAGTCCCAGGCGGCCTTGCCCGGCCGCACCCAGCTGAAGTCGCCCCGCGGCGCCGGATTCAGGTTGCCGATCAATTGCGAGCCGATCAGGTCGCCGGCGCGCTCGCCCAGCATGACCACGCGCCAGGCCGTGCTCAGCCCGGCGGTGGAGACGAACGCCGGTCCGGTCCGGTTCGGCACCGCCGACAAGCGCAGCTGCAGGGCGCCGCCTTCGCGCCACAGCGAAGCACCGGTGTAGCCGGCGAGATGGGCCTGGGTGATGGCATACGCGGTGCGTCCGGAAGGCGTGCTGCACAACATCGGCACGTCGTAGGCGCGGTCGGCGCGCAGCTGCGACACTTTCAAGCGCTCGAACGGCTCCTCGTGCGAGCCTTGCGCGGCCGTGACGATGCATTCAGGGTCGCCGGCCAGGGCGAACGCGGTGCGTTCGCCGCGCAGGCGCACCGGCGCGTCGCCGTCGATGCGGTAACGGAACGCGACGCCGTCGTCATAGGCGCGCACATCGATCGCCAGGCGGCGCCCTGCGGCGCCGCGCTCGCGGAACGTCAGCGTGGCGCCGCGATAATGGTCGCGCGCCCGGTCGGCCTTGGTGGCCACCAGTGGAATGAGCTGGTCGACATTGGTGTCGTCACGGCGCTCCAGCGCCAGCGGACCGAAGGCGGCAACGCCGTCCAGATCGAGCCCCAGCGGGGACGCGGCGATCACGCTCTCGCCGCGGCGCGCCACCGAGAACCGGCTGGCGTCGCGTTCGATCGTGATCGACGAGCGGCCATCCGGCGAGGAGACGACCAGCGCGCCGGGCGAGGCGGCAAGCGCCGTCGGGCCGGCCATGCCATACAGCGTGAAGACAACAGCGGCGGCAATCATTCGGGAAACTGGCTTCAAAACAAACACTCCTGATTCAACGTGACAGAGCACGCGCTATGAATGCCACGCGGTGCTGTGCGTGGCGGTACTGGTTGACATCGCGGCGTCCGTCGCTCGCTCTGGCGGCAAGCGCTACGACGGTGGCGCCATGCGGGTGGGTGGCGGCGCGCATGGATTGCCCCGCTCCGTGCCGACACCGCGCCGGGTGCTAGGCCGGCGCCATCGGTCCGCGCTCGCTGAGCACGCGGTCGCGGTAGGCCCGCGGCGTGCAGCCAAGTTCGCGCTTGAACACCCGGTGCATGTGCTGGATGGACGTCAGGCCGCTGCCGATCGCCACGTCGGCGATGCTGGAATTGCCGCTTTCCAGGCCGGCCTTGGCGGCATTGAGCTTGAAGCTCAGGATCAGGTCGTGCACGCTGCATCCGAGCTCCTTGCGAAAGTAGGCTTCAAGCGAAGAGCGCGACACGCCCACGTGTTTGGCCACCTGGTCGGTCTTGATGCCCTGGCAGGCGTACTGGCGGATGAAGTGGCGCGCCCGCATCACGTTGGGATGCTTGATCAGCTGGTACTGGCTGGACGCGCGCACGTTGATGCCGGCCGGCGGCACCACGATGCGCGCGGTCGGACGGCGCACGCCGTGCAGCATCTGCTCGATCAGATGGGCCGCCGCGCGCCCCATCTCGTGCGCGCCCTGGATCACGGAGCTGAGCGGTATGCGGGTCAGCTTGCGCACCAGCGGGTCGTTGTCGATGCCGACGATGGCCACCTGCTCCGGCACTTCGACGCCGGCGATGATGCAGGCCTGTAAGAGCTGGCGCGCGCGGGCGTCGGAGACGGCGATGATGCCCACCGGCTTCGGCAGGCTGCGCAGCCACGCGATCTGGCCCTTGACCGAGGCGTCCCACGAATGGACGCGGGTTTCGCAGCCGCGGAAGATCTCCGCGTCCAGCCGGTCGTTCCGCATCAGGCTGCGGAAGGCATTCTCGCGCTCCGTCGCCCAGCGGTTTTCCTCGGTGGCGGGCACGCTGAACATGGCGAAATGCTGCAGGCCGACATCGATCAGATGCTGGCGCGCCAGCTCGATCAGCTTGACATTGTCGGTCGCCACATAGGGCACCCCGGCCGGGTAGTCGGCCTGGTCGGCATAGGAACCACCCACCGCCACCACCGGCACGCTGCAGCGCGACAAGGCTTGCGCCACGGCCGGATCGTCAAAATTGGCGATAATGCCGTCGCCCTGCCAGTGCTCGATGCCTGACAGGCGCAATCGGAAATCTTCTTCGAGAAATAAATCCCAGGCGGCGCGCGTGCTGCCGACGTAGGCGGCGATGCCGGCAATGACGTCGTGATCGAATATATTGTTCGCGTTGAATAACAGCGCGATGCGGTGGACTTTCGCGCTCTTCATTTTGCTTGAATGCTTGCAAAGCATTCCCGAAAAAACGATGTCAGCCGCACTTGCGCATCCAAGAAACCGAGGTTCATGACCGTGTCTCCAACTTGTATTTTTATCGTTAAAACATGCCGCTCGCGGGCGAGCGGCCCTGCCTCAATCCCCGCGCCGGTAAAAAAATGGGGCAGCCTGGGCTGCCCCGTAAAAACACTGCGAACAAACGCAGTGAGGAGCGCAAGGGTTGGTGAGGGACAGGCGGTACGCGATGTTCAGCGTGAAGTGCGGCGCCTTCCCATCAGCAGTGCCAGCAGGCCGATCGCCAGCATCAGCGCGGTGCCGGGCTCGGGCACGGCGGCGGCGCCGGTGGTGGTGGTGAAGTCGTCCATCACATACCAGCCGCTGTCGCGGGTGATGCTCAGGGACGACACGTTGCTGAAGGCTGCGGCCACCCACTGGTAGCTGGCGCCGATGGCGATGTTGCCGGTGGTGCCGATCAGCTGGTTGGCGGCGTCGAAGGCGCTGATGTTGATCCAGCTGGCGGTGTCGGCGCCGCCGGCCGGCGTGGCGTACCAGGCGCCGGCGAAATTGAAGCCGGTGGCGCTGCTGACGCTGGCGCCATCGGAACCGAAGCCGTTGACGGCGTAGTTCGTGCCGGAGTGCGCCGCATTGGCGTAACCGTCGATGCTGGTGTTGGCGACGAGCCAGTCAGCGCTCCAGTTCAGCCCCGCATACGGGCTGATATCGTTCAGGCTGATGTAGTCGTCGCCGGGGGCGAGCTCATCGAAGTTGCTCACGCCGGCGTGGGCGGCGCCGGCCAGCAGCAAGGTGGCGCTGGCGATCAATGCGAACAGAGTCTTTTTCATGATAGTTCCTGATGAATTGAGCGCGTGCTTACTTGCACAGGTCGCCGGTCACGGCCGGTACGGCCAAGGGATTTGCCGGGCTGAAGCCAAAGCCCAAGGACACGGTTTGCCCCGGACCGATGTAGTGGTTCCAGCCGCCGCCGTCGGTGCCCGTGTAGTTCGGCGCGGGGCCGGTCACGAAGCCGTTGTAGATCGTGTCTCCCACCTTCGTGTCGTCGGCGTAGCTCCAGTGCACCGTCCAAGCGTTGATGCCCTCGCCGCTCGTGTTGGTGACGCTCACCACGGCAAAATTGCCGCCGTACACCGTGTACTTGCATTCGGCGGGCTTGGGCGGCGCCACATACACTTGCGGCACCACCACCACGTCGCCGGCCGGATCAATCTTGCCGAAGGCGATGCCGCGGCCGTTGGTGGTCATGTAGACCGTGCAGTAGTTGCTCATGTCGCCGTTCACCCAGCTACCCTGCGCGCCATACTGGTGCGCGTCGTCGTTGACGCGGACCCAGCTCGCGCCCTGGTCTGTCGAGCGCAGCAGGCCGCGCACGGTGCCCACCTTGCCCCACATGTACAGGGTCGGATAAGCGGCCGCCGGCGCTTGCTTGCCCAGGCCCACCCCGCCGCAGGAAGCGATGCCGTCGATGCGGGTGAAGCTCGCCCCCGAATCGGTCGAATGGCTCAGACCGATCTGGCCCAGGCATGCCCACAGGTCGCCCTCGCGGCCGGGCGTGGCGCGCAGGAAGGTCGAGCCGCCGCCGGCCAGCTGGGCCATCGGGTTGAACGAGACACCGCCATCGCTGCTCAGCATCACTTTGCCGGTGGCGCTGTCGTAGACGTAGAACTTGCTCGGGTTGACCGGGTCGGCCACCGGACGCGCATTCTTCACGGCCAGACCGGTCGCCGGCGTCCAGCTGCTGCCCAAGTCGGTCGAGCGGTAGGTGGTGCTCGAATTGTCCGGAGTGTGCAGCAGCGCGAAACCGTCGGCCGACAGGGCCAGGTTGCCTCCCCAGCCATTCATGGACGCCGCTTTGGTCCAGCTTGTCCCGCCGTCGGCCGAGGTGTAGATGGCATTTCCCGCCCGTGCCATCACCTGCTGGGCCTGGGGAGCGATCGCCAAGCCAGGCGTGGTGCCCATCGACGGGCTGTGGCGCACGCCGTACTGGTCCGGCGCGGCGTTGATGAAGCCGTCGAAGTCGCCGATGGCCGACACCAGCGCGCCGTTCTGGACGGTTTCGGCGGTATAGGAGCCGGTCTCTTCCATTCCGTGCACGTCGAACTTCCAGCTGGTCTTGGGGGCGTCGATATCGCTCGTCTTGAACAGGCCGTTGCCCGACACCACCCACACGCTCTTGGGATCGAAGGGGTCGAACTCGATCGCGCCGGCCCACTGGATCATCGAGGTCCTGGCCCATTCGGCGCCGTTCGGATCGATCGACATGCCACGGTCCACCACGTCGGCCCAGGTGCGGCCGGCGTCGTAGGAAGTGTAGATGCGATCGCCGTAGGTGTTACCGGTTGGCAGCTGTTGTTGGGTCCAATACTGGTTGGCGGTCGACACCACCAGGTGCTTGGGATTGCTCGCGTCGACGCTGACGCCGCCGAACGGGTGGGTGCGGCCGAACGGGGTGACATTGGTCCAGACGCCGCCGACGGTGTTGTACTCCCAGACCGCGCCGGTGCTCATCGGCTCGCTGTCGGACTGCCAGTGCGGTCCGGCGCCGTTGGCGTACGTGAAATACAGGCGGCCCTTGGAGGTGATGGCCGCGCGCTGCGGCATCAAGCTCGCCGGCGCGCCCGCGACCGGGGCGAAGGTGGCGCCGCCGTCCTTGCTGAGATACAGGTTCGGGCCCACCGAGCCGTAGCGCGATACGCCGACATAGATGCGCTTGGCGGTGCCGTTGCTGACGCTGGCCGGATCGAGCAGCACGAAGCTGATGCCGTTGCCGTTGGGCGTCTCGCCCACATTCAGACCGTCCAGGTGGCTCCAGGTGGCGCCGGAATCGACACTCTTGAACAGGCCGTTGTGGCGGGTGCCGACGAACAGCACATTGCCCGAAGCCGGATCGACCTGCAGTTTTTCGCCATTCGAGCGGCCCATGCCGTTGCCGTGCGCCTTGAACTGGGCGCTCACGTCGATCACCTCGACATGTTTGCCGTAGTCGGTCGAGCGCAGGATGGCGGTCTTGCCGTTGCTGAAGTACTCGGTACCCGCCAGCATATACACGTTGGCGGCGTTTTTGGGGTCCACGGCCAGCGACTCCACGCCCATCAGACCGGTGTCGCTTTCGCTCACCCAGTCGGTCAGCGCGATCCAGCGCCCGGCCCGGGCGTCGTAACGATAGGCGCCGCCGACATCGGTGCGCGCATATACCACGCCGCGCTCGCTCTTGCTGGTGATAATGCCGCTGACGAAACCGCCGCCGCCCATCGCCACATTATCCCAGTGATAATTCTCCGCCGTGGCGCAGGTCGCCATGAGCAAGCCCGTCGTCAAGCAGGCCACCATTTTCTTTAATCGCATTACTGTCCCCCGTCTATTTCTATTTTTTATTTAAATTACCAAGCCACTACCTTCGAGGGCTGGCGAGTTTTACATCGACTTCATCAACTTTGATTTTTAAATATGACGAACCTTTTACTGCCTGACTATCGTGGGAAGCGCTGGCGTTTTCATTTTCATCCTCCTGCGAACACTGGCGCGCAAATCGGTTCCGATACCAGCATCCAAGCGCCCGATCAGTACTTATCTTTTTGACCGGCTCACATTAAATTTCCGTCAAAAAAGCGGTCAGCGCCGGTCGCATCAAAGGCAGCGCATGCTCAACAGCCCAACCGCTTTGTCGTCATCTTGCGTCGGCAATCCGAGCGCTGGCGGAACCTTGCCCACGTATGAAGCTTAGGTCGCCCACCATGAGCAAGGCTATCGCCGGCGAGCGAATTTCTTGCAAACCGCAGAAATTGCAAGCAAAGTCAGCCCCAGTGAAAACCCGCGTGGCGCATAAAGCACGGTCTGGCGGGCCCGAGCGAGCAGAAGAAGCCGCCACGCAACGGTCGAAACGTCGCGCAGGCGTGGATCGGCCCCGGAATTGGGCACCGGCGAAGCGTGCGATGGCGAGAGCGCCCCGCTGCGCCAGGGGGGCGCGGGCGATGTCGGCGGTTCAGCCGGGGTGTCGAGGATGGGTGGAGAGGATGGGCGGGATCAGCCGCAGCGCCGCGATCGCGCCGGCTCGGAGCGGGTGCCCGGGATCAGACGGTTCAGGCGAGGACTCCGGGATGAGACGGTTCAGGCGAGCGGTTCCGGCGGCGCGCCGTCGGCGGGCTGCTCTTGCTGGCGCTGCTGGGGCGCCAGCGTGCGGAATGCTTTCGGCGTGCAGCCGTATTCTTCCTTGAACAGCTTGTTGAAATAAGGGACATTCGAATAGCCGACCAAATACGCGATTTCCGACACGGCGGCGTTGTTTTTTTCAATCAGCAGCCGGGACGCCTCGGTGAGCCGCAGTTTATTCAGGTAACTGGTGAATGTCATGCCCAGTTCCGATTTCAGCACTTCATTGATTTTATAGCGGTTCGCGCCGGTCCCTTCCACCACGGCTTCCAGGTCCAGGTCGGGATCGGTATAAGCGCCGGCGATATACCGCAAGATCGAGGCCTTCTCCTTGTCCTTGTACGGTTCCAGGGTGAGTTGGCGATAAGCCACCAGGGGCAGATCGATTTTCATTTTTGAATCCACGCTGGCCAGCAGCGCGCGCGAATGGGCCAGAAAAAACCAGACACCGAACGCGACCCAGCTACCCAGGATAATCGCCGCCAACGCGGCAATATAGCGGTAATCGCGGCCATGCAATGCCATTTCGCTGATTTCAATATAGCCATCGACATTGCGCGGCGTGGCACTGCTGGTGCTGAACATGATTTTCCCAACCTTGTCCAGCTTATAACCCTGACCCGCCAAGTCCAGCTTCATCGCGGGAAACCACCATTCCGGGATCACCAGCCGGGCCAGGTCGAGCGTGACTGGCATGCCTTGTTCGTTACACGAAAAGTAAGTCCGGGGCGGACGGTAGGACTCGAAATTTCCCGGCTTGGAGACTTTTTCATCGAAGACGGACAGCTCGAAGGTTATCGCGGTGGCCGGTGAGCATTTCGCAACAAAGGTAATGGTGCGGAACTTCGACCAATCCTCCTGCAGCAGCCCCTCCTTGTTGTCCCTGAGCTTCAAGTCGCCGGCGGCGATCGGATACGCGGCCACATCTTTCAGCTTGAAGTCGAAGCGCAGCCGGTCGCGCGAGGTGTCGTACAAACGCACCGACGAGCTTCCATCGGAATAGGTTCCGAAGCGCCAGTGGGAGCTGCCTTGTTGCGCCGGCAACAGCGTCTGTGTCGGATAAGTTCGGTAGACAAAAAAAACCGCCAGCAGCGCGTCCAACACGAGCACCAAAATCAGCGCCAGCAGCGTCTTTTTATAGAACTCTTGCATATTATCGGTAGGTATCGAACTGTCTCGGCGCCGCACGTATTGACGAGTGCGGTAGCTGTATCATAACAGGGACAAGGCGGGTGGCATAATCGATGGCGACGAACAAAGCCGCGCCGCCATGTTTGGTGCGGCATGCGCAGCAGGTGTTTGATGTCGACGAGGACGAAGCTGGCGCTTGATGTTTGAAAGTCCGCGGGGGCGGCCGGCGCGGGCCAGGGCCAGTGCGGCAGTGCTCGCCGGAGCTGCCACCTGGCCAGCAGCCATTTCTCAAGCGCCGGCACGCGGCGCTGGCGCGCTGTGACGCGACCGCGTGGCCGCTTGACCAACGGCGCGCAGATCTCCGCCACGACACCCAATGCGTCCCGTGGCGGAATCGCCCTGCCCGCGCGCTACTTGGTCGACAGCACCAGCACGGTCACCGAATACGGCGCGAAGCTGTAGCTGAACTGCTTGCCAAGACCGCTCGCCTTGCTCGTCACCGGCACCACCTTGGTCGGCTCGGTGATGGTGTTGGTGTCTTCCTTCTTCGCCGAGGCGAGCACGATCGCCTTGCCCTCGGCAGCCACCCTGGCGGCGCCGGCCAGGTCGACCCGCACCGTCTGCGCCGTGCCGATCGCGTTGACGACCTTCAGGTAGATCTCGCCGCGCTGGTCCGACTTCGTGGCCGAGAAGAACATGGTCGGCACCTCCTTGGCCGGCGGCAGCAGCTGCGGCGTCTCCTTCTCCGCCGGTTTCTGCCAGGTTTGCGTAGTCACCTTCTCGGCCACCAGCGGCAGCGACACGTTGCCGAGATAATTGCTGAACATCTTCTGCGCGTGGTACGACGGCGAGCCATAGCTGTTCTGCACGTCGTAGCCGATCAGATTCGATTGCCACTGCATGCCGCCCGGATTCACATTGACCAGCAGCGGCGCGTAGCAGGACATCTCGACAACGTCCGCATTGCGCTCCATGCCGGCCAGGAAGGCCGCGTCGGCCAGCGCGGAGTGCAGGTTGGTGGTCGGCTCGCCCTCGCGCGCGGCCCATTCGCCGACGAACACCTTCGGCCCGCCGCGCTTGTAACGGTCGTAGCGCGCCGCGTCGTTCATCATCTCCAGCGGGCTGTAGTAGTAATGCTCGTCGAGCAGGTCGGGCACCCGGCTGCTCAGGGTCTGCTGCTGGCTCAGCCAGTCACCACCGCCGACGGTGGAAATCAGTTTGAGCTGTGGATACTTCGCCTTGATGGCGTCATGGAACTGGGTGTAGCGGGCGTCGTAGGTCTTCTTCTTCTCGAAGCCGTCCTCGTTGCCGATCTCGACGTAGCGCAGCTTGAACGGCGCCGGATGGCCATCCTTGGCGCGCCGCGCGCCCCACTTCGTGCTGACGTCGCCGGTCACGTATTCGATCTCGTCGAGCGCTTCCTGGACGAAGGGCTGCAACGCCGCGCCGGCCGGAACGGTTTCGCCGTTGAGCGCGTAGCCGGCGAACACCGCCAGCAAGGGCTCGGCCTTCATATCCTCGCACCACTCGAGAAATTCGAGCAGGCCCATGCCGTCGGACGAACGGTAGCCCCAGGTGCCGGGATGGCCGGGACGCTGGTCGATCGGGCCGAGCGTTTCCTTCCACTGGTAGCGGGTCGCCACCGTGATGCCTTCGAGGAAATTCCCGCCCGGGAAGCGCAGGAAAGCCGGCTTCATGTCGACCATCTTCTGCATCAGGTCGACCCGGTTGCCGTTCGGCCGGTCCTTGTAGGTGGGCGGGAACAGCGAGACCTGGTTGAACCACAAGGTGCCCGGGCTTTCGGTGGCGATCACCAGGCGCGCGTCGGCGGTCGGCTTCACATTCGCGCCGGTGGTCAGGGTGACGCTGTAGCGCTTCCATTCGCCGTTGATGCGGCCGCCTTCGGCCTGCGCGTACAGGGTCTTGCCGTCGCCGCCCTCGATGCTGACGCTCAGCGGCACACCGCCGGCGCCTGCGGTCCTGGCGTAGAAGCTGGCGCGGTAGCGGGTGTTCGGCTTGACCGGAATGCCCCAGTAGCCGGGATTCGCGATGCCGACCCGGTGGCCGTGCGAGGCGCGCGCGGCGTCGAGTCGCAGGCTGGTGGTCAGGGCGGTGCCGGCGACCGGGTAGCGCTTGTCGAGCACGATCCCGGCGTTGGCGCCGGCGTCCTGCACCACCGACCAGTGCAGCGGCCACGTGTCGTCGTCCTTGAAGGCGCGGTTGCGCACCAGTTCAGCGTACAGGCCGCCATCGTAGGAGAAGTTGATCTCCTCGGTCATCAGGCCGTACAAGGTCGGGCTGACGGGAATGCCGGGCTTCGAGAGGTCGATCGTAACGGCCGTCTGCGCCATCGCCAGCGGCGCGATCAGGGCCAGCAGCGACAGCAGGCGCGGGGCGCGCATGCGGCGTTGCGCGATCGGCATGGCGGCGCTGCGCGCGGGGATGTTCGGGTTCATGGGGGCATGGCCTTATAGTGGAGCTGCGCTGACATGGCGCATTGTATAGAACGTTCGCGGCAATTTTGCGACGAGCGGCGGCAGCAACCGGGGGGGCCGGGGCACTGGCGGTCGAGCCGCCTGCTCCGCCAGCGCCAAGGGCCCATGCCGACAAGGGCGCGCATCGGATGGATGAGATGTCACATGAATGGTGTCCAAAAGCTAACTCCGCATTCTGCGCACTCCCCGTGTGCGTCGCAATTCTCAAAATCACCAATGTAGAGAGTAATTTTCGGTAGGCGAGGCGAACATTTTCTTCAGGCGCCAATTCGATAGCACTGGCCGCTTGCGCTCATGCGGCGGCAAACACGCCGGTCGAGTAGATGCAGGGCCACTACACCGAGCGTTTCATGAAACCGGGCGACCTGACTGTGGGTCCGCCGCTGGTTTTTTTGCTTGCTGCCTTCCTGCCCCCCCCTCCTGCCGGGACGACGGCGGCCACCGATTGCGCTACACCGAGTGCATCAAATTCGAGTAAGGGAGCTGAACATGGGTTCCGCAAGCAATATCGGGCAGCGCCTGCCGAAAAATCGTAGCAAAGGTCGACCGGAACGACGGGCGCTCGTCGTGGCCGAGGTCCGCGCAACGGAACAGTTTCGTCATCTGACCTCTTGACGGCGGATCTCCTAGAGCATGGCCATGCAGGCTGAATTCTTGTTTGGCGGGAGTCAGCGTAGCTGTGCTCGTGTTACTGCTTGCAGCCCCGGCGGCGCTGCTGGAGATCACCGCGCCCTTCAGATCGGTGTTGCCGCCCACTTTCAGCTGGAAGGCGCCATCGCCGGCGCGTATTCCACTTTGTTTCTGCACGCTGGCGTAGAGGCCGGCGCACCTAACCCGGCGCGGATTGGCCATTGCCCAGGTGACGCTGACCAACCCGACCGGCGGCGCGCAAGTGGTGCGCAC
>JBDSTZ010000452.1:0-2199 GCA_039927975.1 Massilia sp.
AGCAGCACGCGCGCGCCGCGCGCCCGCATGTCGGCGGCCAGCGCCACCAGCCCGGCCTGGGCCGGACCGCGGGTGGCGAACACCAGCAAGGGATAATCCGGTTCGATCAGCGCCATCGGACCGTGGCGGATTTCGGCGCTGCTGAATGCTTCGGCCTGCAGCGACGAGGTCTCCTTGAATTTGAGCGCCGCTTCGAGCGCGAGCGGAAAGCCGGGTCCGCGCCCGACCACCATGATATTGCGGGCCGGGGTCAGCACGGGGAGCGCGGCCGACCAGTCGGCGCCGGCGGCGCTGCGCAGCGCCTCGGGCAGTGCCGCGAGGCCGTCGCGCAATGCGGGGTCGTCCTGCCAGGCGGCCACCAGGCGCGCCCCCGCCACCAGGCTGGCGATGAAGCTCTTGGTGGCGGCCACGCTGTGCTCCTTGCCGGCGTGGAGCGGCATGCACCATTGGGCCGCCTGCGCCAGCGGCGAGGCGGCGTCGTTGACCAGCGCGACGGTGGTGGCGCCGCCGGCGCCAAAGTAGGAGATCGGTTCCACCACGTCGGGGCTCTGGCCCGATTGCGAGACCGCGATGGCAAGCGTGCCGCGCGCCTGCAGCGGCGCCTTGTACAGCGTCACCAGCGACATCGGCAGCGAGGCCACCACGCGCCCCAGGCGCGCCATGATCAGGTAGGCGCAATAGGCGGCGGCGTGGTCCGAGCTGCCGCGCGCCACGGTCAGCGCGGCGGCTGGCGGGTTGGCGCGCAGGAAGCGGCCAAGGTCGGCGTAACGCTCGCCGTCCTGGGCCAGCTGGCCGGCCACGCAATCGGCGGCGGCGCGGGCTTCGGCGAGCATCTGCGAGCTCACGTGCCGGCTCCCTCGACCGCCTCGCCCTCGACATACACGGCCTTGATGCGCAAGTCGCGGTCGAGTACCACGAAGTCGGCGTGGCAGCCGGGCGCCAGCCGGCCGCGCTCGGCCTCGCCAATATGGTCGGCGGCGAAGGTCGACACGCGGCGCGAGGCGTCGGCCAGATCGAGGCCGAGGCCGACCAGGTTGCGCAGGGCCTGGTCCATGGTCAGGGTGCTGCCGGCCAGGGTGCCGTCGGGCAGGCGTACGCCGCCCATGCATTTGTGGACGACCTGGCGGCCCAGCACGTATTCGCCGTCCGGCATGCCGGTGGCGGCGGTCGAATCGGTGACGCAGTACAGGTGCGGAATGGCGCGCAGCGCGACCCGGATGGCGCCGGGGTGCACATGCAGCAGGTCGGGAATCAGCTCGGCGTAGCTGGCGTGGGCCAGCGCGGCGCCGACCATGCCGGGCACCCGGTGGTGCAGGGGGCTCATGGCGTTGAACAGGTGGGTGAAGCCGGCCGCGCCGTGCTCCAGCGCGGCGACGCCGTCCTCGTAGGTACCGGCGGTGTGGCCGATCTGGACGCGGATGCCGGCGTCGGCCAGCGCCCGCACCAGCGCCAGGTGGCCGTCGATTTCGGGCGCCACCGTGATCAGGCGCAGCGGCGCGAGCGCGCCGAAGCGGCGCACTTCGTCGATGCTCGCTTCGCGCGCGAAGTCGGGCTGGGCGCCGAGTTTGCCTGGATTGATGTACGGTCCTTCGAGGTGCACGCCAAGGATGCGCGCGGCGTTGGCACGTTTGCCGGCGCAGGCCGCGCCGATCGCTTGCAGGGCGCTGACGATGTCCTCGGGCGGCGCCGTCATGGTCGTCGCCAGCAGGCTGGTGGTGCCGTGGCGCGCGTGCACGGCGGCGATGACGTGCGGCGCGTCGCCGCCTTCCATGATGTCCTTGCCGCCGCCGCCGTGCACGTGCAGGTCGACGAAGCCGGGCAGGATGTAGTCGTCGCTGTTGCCGGCCGGGTTGGCGTCCGCGCCCTCGATGGCGTCGATGCGCGCGCCGAAGCGCAGCGTGCCGTGGCGCCAGCCGTCGCTGCTTAAGATATTGCCCTTGATTGCTGCGCTCATTGGCGTGACTCCCTGGTGTTCATTGACGCGCAATTCATCGCTTGCATCGCTTGCCCATGCCTTACTGTACGTGCATTGCGATCATGCGCAGCGCACCGCTGGCCGAATCGCCCTCGGGCGCGACGGTGCGCGCCAGCAGATGATCGGGCAGGTACGCGCGCAGCGGTTCGCCAAGGCCGCCGCACAGCGCCAGCGGCAGCGTGGCGGACGGGTCGAGCGCGGCGGCGATGGCGGCCACTTCGCGT
>JBDSTZ010000453.1:0-8043 GCA_039927975.1 Massilia sp.
CGGCGGCGATTCCGGTGCGGCCCAACACCTATTATTTTTCGATATCCTCGAAAAGCCCCTTGTACGAGCGGGCGCTCGACGCGGCGGCGCTGGCGATTTACACTCCGGACGGCATCCCCGGACTGAAAATCGAGTTGATCGCCGTGACTTGAGCTCGGCGTCACCGTATCGGGCTGGCGGTTCACGCCGCCCGCCGCGGGCCATGCGAGCGCCGCCGCGTCGCCGCCATCCGTGAGCCCGCGCGCACCGGGCGCCGCTCCGGATTTCGCCTAAATCTTGTATGATCGGCCGGCAGGCGGCGGATACCGCGACGCGACGTTCGCCATCGCCTGTTCCCCGACGAGCCGACCATGAGGCGACATGTCCAAAGGCAACAAGAAAGTGGTGTACGCGGCGCTGGTCGGCAATCTGCTGATCGCGATCACCAAGTTCGGCGCGGCGTTCTACACGGGCAGCTCGGCCATGCTGTCGGAAGGCGTGCATTCCCTCGTCGATACCGGCAACGAGGTGCTGCTGCTGTACGGCATGCGCCGCGCCGCGCTGCCCCCCGATAGACAATTTCCTTTCGGTCACGGCAAGGAAATTTATTTCTGGAGCTTTGTCGTCGCCTTGCTGGTGTTCGCGCTGGGCGCCGGGGTGTCGATTTACGAAGGCATCCACCACCTGCGCACGCCGGGCGCGATCGCCAATCCCATGGTCAATTTTGTGGTGATCGGCCTGTGCCTGCTCTTCGAGGGCGGCTCATGGTGGGTGGCGCTCAAGGAATTCCGCAAGCGCAAGGGCGAGCGCGGCTATCTGGAGGCGGTCGAGGCCGGCAAGGACCCGACCACCTTCGTCGTCCTGCTGGAGGACAGCGCGGCGCTGCTCGGTTTGCTCGTCGCGCTGGCGGCCCTGGTGCTGACGCGGGTGACCGGCAATCCCGTGTTCGACGCAGCGGCATCGATCGTCATCGGCGCGATTCTCGCCGTGACGGCGCTGATCCTGGCGCGCGAGACCAAGAGTTTGCTGATCGGCGAGAGCGCCAGCCACGACGTCGTCGAAGGCATCCGGCGCCTGATCGAGGAAGTCCCCGAGGTCGACCGCGTCAACGAAATCCTGACCATGCATGTGGGGCCGGACTACGTGCTGGCCAATATCAGCGTGATGATATCGCCGGCCACGGAGCGGGCGAGGGTGCACCAGGTGTTCGACCAGATCGACGCGCAAATCAAAGGGCGCTACCCGGCGGTGAAGCGGGTGTTCGTCGAGTCCGAGACGGCGCTGCACGCGAAGGCGGCGTCGCATGCGATCAGCCGCCCGTGAGGCCGCTCATTTTCCCGGCGGCGGCGCAAACCGCGAGACGCAATGCCGCGCGCCGTCCGCACCTGGCATCGCGGTGAGGTGCTCGACCACCATCCGCACGCTGCCGTCCGCATACCGGTGTGCGACCTCGCCCTCCCAACTACCGGCGATGGCCAGCGCGCGCAGGATGGTGTCGCCCAGCCCCGCCGCCTGGCGCTCGCAGCGCAGCAGGCGCGCATGCTGGCCGAGCGCCTGTTCGCGCGTGTAGCCGGTGCCGGCGCAGAAAGCCAGGTTGACGTCGACGATGACGCCGTCGGCGTCGGGAGCGGTGGCGCCGGCGCGCGGGCTGGGCCGGAAAAACGGTGCCGTACTATTACATCGGGCATGGCGGACGGCGCGTGCCGGCCGTGCGCGGGCGCTTGGTTTGCAGCTTGAACAGCGCATGCACGAAGTCGCGCGCGAGGCGCTGGTCGGCGTCGCACAGGAGGCCGATGTCGGCCAACAGGGCCAGGTCGGCCGGGTCGAGCGGGGCGCCTCGGCCGCGCGCGGGGCGCGCCTGCGGCATCGGGCTGGAATGGCCGAACCGCAGCCATTCGGGAGAGACTTCGAGCCACAGCGCGATCGAACGCAGCTTGCCCTGAGTCGGCACGGCCTGGCCAAGCAGCCAGCGGCGCGCCGCGTGGACGGTGACCGGGGTGCCGCTGTGGCGGCGATTGAATTCGCGCGCCAGCGCGGTCGGGCTGTCCGGCGGAAAGCCGATCTTGCGTAAGCCTTGCAAGAGGCGCTGACGGAAGCTGTCCGGCTCGATCGGTAGACGCATGGCGTATCCAGGGGCGTGAACATCGCTGCGCGAGGGAGTCGGGCAGGCAACAAGTTCATTTTAGCAATAATTTGGTGGGAATTGGTGATCTTTCGGTGGCGGCGCGCGCAGTTGTGGCATGGGCGGCGGGAGGCTTGTCGCGGCAGCGGGAAGCGGCAGCGGGAAGCGGCAGGGAAGCGGCAGCGGAAAGCGACGGGGTCTGCAAGCGGAAGGGGGATGCGGCGGGGCCCGGACGCGCCACATTGGTGCGTGCGCGGGGCGTCGCGGGTATAGTTGTGTTCCGTCCCATCATTGAGTCTCCACCATGGTTGAACCGAAGCGCCGCGCATTTTTGCAGCAGTCCCTCGTCATTACATCCGGCATGCTAGGCCTTGATGCCTTTGCGGCCGGCGAGTCCCCCACCGCCGCCACCCGGCACGGCCCGATCCGTGGCTACCGGGACAACGGCGTGAATGTCTTCAAAGGTGTGCGCTATGGCGCCGACACGGCCGCGCGGCGGTTCATGGCGCCGTTGCCGCCGCAGCCCTGGCGCGAGGTGCGCGACGCGCTCGCGCACGGTGCGTCGGCGCCGCAGTCCCGGGGCGAGGACGCGACCGGCGAGGATTGCTTGTTCCTCAATGTGTACAGCCCCGGATTGCGCGACAAGGGCAAGCGCCCGGTCATGTTCTACATACATGGCGGCGCCTACAACAACGGCTCCGGTTCGAGCCCGCTGTACGACGGCGTGCGGCTGTGCCGGCGCGGCGACGTGGTGGTCGTCACCGTCAATCATCGCCTCAACGCATTTGGGTACCTGTACCTGGCGCGCCATGGCGGCGAGCCGTATGCCGACTCGGGCAACGCCGGCCAGCTCGACCTGATCCTCGCCCTGCAATGGGTGCGCGACAATATCGCCGAATTCGGCGGCGATCCGGACAATGTGATGGTGTTCGGCCAATCCGGCGGCGGGGCGAAAATCGCCACCTTGATGGCGATGCCGGCCGCCGCCGGCCTGTTCCATCGCGCCGCCACCATGAGCGGCCAGCAGGTCACGGCCAGCGGACCGCTCAACGCCACCCTGCGCGCGCAGGCGGTGCTCGATGCGCTGAGGTTGCCGGCGCAGGGGATCGAGGCGATCCGCAGCATGCCGTATCAGCGCATTCTCGAGGTGCTCGGCACGCGCGACCCGGTGCTGCCGTTTGGCGGCGTGTCGTTCGCACCCGTGCTCGACGAGCGCAACCTGATGCGCCATCCCTTTTATCCGGACGCGCCGCCCCAGTCGGCCCGCATCCCGATGATGATCGGGAACACCCACGATGAAACGCGCGCCTTCCTGGGCGGCGACGCCGGCAACTTCAATCTGGGCTGGGACCAGCTGCCGGCCAAGCTGGTGCAGAACATGCGGGTCGATATCCAGCCCGAGGCGGTGATCGCGGCGTACCGCAAGCTGTATCCGGCGCTGTCGGCGAGCGACCTGATGTTCAAGATCACCACGGCTTCGCGATCGTGGCGCGGCGCCATCATCGAGGCTGAGGAACGGGCGAAGTCGGGCAGCCCGGCGTTTGTGTACCAGCTCAACTGGGCCACGCCAAGAGACGGCGGCAAGTACGGCGCGCCGCACGCGTCCGACATTCAGCTGGTGTTCGACAATATCGGCAAGCCGGGCGCGACGGCGATCGGACCGCAGGCGCAAACCATGGCCGACATCATGAGCGAGGCGTTCATCGCGTTCGCGCGCAGCGGCAAGCCGGACAACAAGTTGATTCCGCATTGGGCGCCGTACGAATTGGCGCGCCGCCAGACCATGATCTTCGACGTGCCGCCAAGGCTGGAGAACGATCCGCGCGGCGCCGAGCGCAAGCTGTTTGCCAAAGTGCCGTTCGTGCAGGCGGGTACCTGACCGGACGGGGGCAAATTGATTGCGCCCGGGGCCGGTTATATCCCCGCGGGTGGATGAAAAATTTCCTATAGCAAGGAACGGGATTTCTTCTCTGTAATGTACGCTCGCGCACGGAGACAGTGCTGGCGGCTATGTAGTCTGGATAGAAGCAAATAGTTTTGTTGCAACTTCCCGCACAGGCATGCCCACTTCTTTCCTCGCCAACGTTTTTCCCAGCCCCGGCGCCGACGCCCGGCCGTCGCCCTGCGGCGTCCTGGAAAGGATGCCCAAATGGCTCATTTGCGTGCCGCTGGCCGCGCAGTGGTGTTGGCTCGGCCTGCGTTACCGCAGTCTGACCTTGCCGTCCGCGGCCAACCCATGCATCACCTCAGGCGGCCTGGTGGGTGAGGGAAAGCTCGAGTATTTTGAGCAGCTCGGGCGGACAGGCCGCGCCGCCACGCCGCTCTACGTCGGCGTGCACGACATCGCCGCGCTGTCTGCGTGCGAGCTCGCCTCTATCCTTGGCAGCGCGGGGATCGTCTTTCCCGTCGTCGCCAAGCCCGACCTGGGCTTGTGCGGATATGGGGTCTGCAAACTCGACACCCTCGCCGCCTTGCTTGAATACGCCACGCGCTTCCCGGCCGGGGAATGTCTCGTGCTGCAGCAGTATCTGCCACAGGAACATGAAGCCGGCATCTTCTATGTGCGCGACCCGCGCAGCGGTGCCGGGCGCCTGATCGGCCTGGCCCTGCGCTATTATCCGCGCGTGCAGGGGGACGGCTGTTCGACACTGGGCGAATTGGTCCGCAAAGACCCGCGCGCCGCGCGCATGCTGCGATCGCCGGCGCACGCCTGTCCGCACGACCGGGCCAGCGGTCCAGCCGCCGGGCAGACCGTGCGCCGGGCCACGATTGGCTCGACCAGGGTCGGTGGACTGTACCGTGACGGTGGCGCCTTGATCACGCAGGCCTTGACGGCGGCCGTCGACCAGATCGCCCGCGAGATGCCGGAGTTTCACTTTGGCCGCTTCGACGTCCGCTTCGACGACGTGCGCGAGCTCCAGGCCGGACGCGGTTTCGCCATCATGGAAATCAACGGCGCCGGTTCCGAAGCGATTCACGCGTGGGACCCGGAACTCGGCCTGGCCGCCGGCCTGCGGACGGTGTTCGCCAAGCAGCGACTGCTGTTCGAGATCGGTGCCGCCAACCGCGCGCGCGGCGTGCGAGCGCTGCGATTGCGCGAACTGATCCGCTTGAATCGTCGCCAGAACCGCCTTATCGACCTGTATCCCCCTTCGAACTGACCATGCGCACGCACACTCAACTTTCCTCGCCCCTTATCCTGCCAAAAGAGCCGATGGCGCCGGCGCGCGCCGCCTGGCGTTTCGCCACCAGCTGGGCCGAATCGGAGCTCGAGGTGCGCGCGGCCCAGCGACTGCGCTATGCCATCTTCGCCGGCGAAATGGGCGCCAGCCTGACGCGGCCGGCGGGCGCGTCGCCCGGCTGCGATGTCGACCGTTTCGACGCCTATTGCGACCATTTGCTCGTGCATGTGGTCGACCCGCTCGGCGCGGCGCCGGCGAAGCTGGTCGGCACCTACCGCGTGCTGCGACCGGAAGGCGCACGGCGCGCCGGCGGCTACTACTCGGAGAGCGAGTTCGACCTGGCGCCGCTGCGGCCGCTGCGCGCTTCGGCGGTGGAGCTGGGGCGCGCCTGCGTCGACGCGGCATGGCGTAGCGGTGGCGTGATCATGGCGCTCTGGAACGAACTGGGCAGCTATATGCTCAGGCATAGGCTCGATACGATGTTTGGCTGCGCCAGCATCGGCGTCACCGACGGCGGCGCGCAGGCGCGCCGAATCTGGCGCCACGTCAGCGCCAGCCACCTGGCCGCAACGGCATGGCAGCTGCGTCCGCTGCGGCCGCTCGAACGGCTCGACGACGTCAGCGACGAAGCGCTGCGTCTGCGCGACTTGCCGCCACTGCTCAAGGGGTACCTGCGCTGCGGCGCCAAGGTACTCGGTCCGCCTTCGCTCGACCCGCAATTCAATACTGCCGACCTGCCGATCATGCTGCGCCTGGACGATTTGTCGGAGCGCTACCGCAAGCAATTCCTGAGCGCCCGATGAGCGGACTGGCCTTGTTGCGGCGACCTGCCGTGGGTCCCCTGCTCGGCGCGCAGTTGTTCACATCGCTCGGCGACAACGCCTTGCTGATCGTCGCGATCGCCTTGCTGGAACAGCGCCGCGCGGCCGAGTGGATGAGCCCTTCGCTGCGGATTTGCCTTTACCTGTCCTACGTGATGCTGGCGCCCTTGGCCGGGGTGCTGGCCGACGGCATGCCCAAGGGCCGCCTGATTGTCCTGGTGAACCTGGCCAAACTGGGCGGCTGCGCGTTGCTGGCCGCGCGGGTGCACCCGCTGGCCGCCTTCGGCGTCATCGGCGTGGCCGGGGTCTGCTACGGGCCGGCCAGGTACGGCATCCTTGCCGAACTCGTTCCCGAGGTGGACCTCGTGCCGGCCAACGCCTGGCTCGAGGTCGCCACCGTGGGCGCGATCCTGGGCGGGGCCGCGCTCGGCGCGGCGCTGCTGAGGGCGCCCATGTGGAGCGCCGGCCTGCTGACGCCCGCGCACCAGGCAAGCGTGCTGCTGGCTCCCTTGTTTGCCATTGCCGCGCTTTGGGCGAGCGCTATTCCGGCCACCGCCTGTAGCAAGGCCGGCGGCGCCGGCGTCGTGGCGCCATTCGCGCGCCAGCTTCGGACGCTGTGGCGCGACCCGCAGGGTCAGGTATCGCTCGCCGTGACCGCGCTGTTCTGGGCGGTTGCCGCCGTCCTCCAGTTTCTGGTGATCCGCTGGGCCGAGCAAGCGCTGCGCCTGTCCCTGGGCGGGGCGGCACTGCTGCAGTGCTGTCTGGCGGCGGGGGTTGTCGCCGGATCGCTGGGCGTGGCGCGCCTGGTTACCGCCGACAACGCCTTGCGGGTGCTGCCCGCAGGGGCGGTCCTTGGCGTCGCCATCGTCCTGATTAGCCAGGTGACGGCACTGTGGGGCGCCTGCCTCGCGCTGAGCGTCACCGGGATCGTGGCGGGTGTCGTCATGGTGCCCATGAATGCGCTGTTGCAGCGACGCGGCAACAAACTTATGCGAACGGGAGCGTCCATAGCGGTGCAGGGGTTCAGTGAGAACCTGGCATCGCTCGTGTTCCTCGCGGTCTATGGCGTGTTGCTGATGCTCGCGGTGCCGGTCCACGCGATCATCGTCGGTTTCGGCCTGCTGGTCACGGTCTTGATGCTGCTGATCGGACGACGCCGCAATCATCCATTTCGCCGTGCCGTGTGAAGCGGACGGCACCTTCACACTTTGCGAGAAAGGTCCCATGTCCCTGACCCTGAATGCGCCCGAGGCGCTCGTCGCAGTGGGGCGTGCGCTGGACTCTGCCGGCTATCGGTTCACCACTGTCACTCCGGCCACGCACCAGCGCGTCCTGGCGCGTGATCCGGCAGCCATGGCAGCGGATCTGCGCGATATCCTCGGCTGGAGCCGCCCGTTTGCGACCGCGACGCTGGCGCCGCGGCTGTTCGCGCTGATGCGCGAGGCCGGCGTGCTCGCGCGCGCCGAGACCGGATGGCGCGCCACCGTGCGCGCGGCCACGCTGGGCGACGGGGTGTACTTCCATTCAGCCTATCCCACCAGTGACGAAGACGCGGTGTTCTTCGGCCCGGATACCTACCGCTTCATGGCCGCCGTCGAGCGCGCGTTGATCATGCTGGCGGCGCCGCCACGCCGGGTGGCGGACATTGGCTGCGGGGCAGGGCCCGCCGCCATCGGCATCGCGCGACGCTACCCGGACGCCGAGGTGTTCGCGCTCGACATCAACGAGGCGGCCCTGATTCTGACCCGCCTCAACGCCCAAGTGGCGCAGGTAGGCAACGTCGCGGTCCAGCGGAGCGATCTGCTCGACGGCGTCGACGGCGATTTTGACCTGATTGTGTCGAACCCGCCGTATTTGCTCGACCCGGCAAGACGCGCTTATCGACATGGCGGTGGCCGTCATGGCGCCGGGCTGTCGGTGGCGATCGTCAACGCCGCGA
>JBDSTZ010000454.1:0-13356 GCA_039927975.1 Massilia sp.
GGCCAGTTTGAGCAGTTCCGGATCGGGCTTGGCACGCTTGTTACGCTTTACAACGGTCATTTTTTCTCCTTGATGGCGGCAGTGTCCTGCCAAATGACCGTTTACACAAAATTATTTACACCCTCCATACTCATCTGCCACGGATTTCATCGAGGGCGCCATGTGCGTAATGACAACCGTTCGTCCCGCGAACGGCTCGTCAAGCTTTTGCTTGAGCCATGCCCTCTGTAGCGTATGAAATTGCGCCGTGTCGGCGGCGCGCAGCTTCCGATATCCTTTTTGAGCAAGCCGGATTCGCTTGTAATCCGTCATGACCGCTTCCGCTTCGCGCATTGACGCTTGCCGTTCGTCGTCGCCAAAAAGTCGAAAGTCAGTCCACAGTGTCGTGCCAAGAAATCGGACCGGACCAAGCTGGAATTCCGTGCAGTTCAGGAAGTGGATGTTCCCCGCAGTTTCACAGGCAGCCAGAATTTCCGCATGCACGTCCTCGAGATTTTTTCCATACGACTCATGATTACCATGGACATAAAGAACCGGCAGGCCCTGAAAGGTTTCGGCCGCCCACGAAACTGCCTTCGCGCCGATATTGATATCGCCAGCCAGGACGACCACATCGGGCTTGCTGACGCCCGGATCGATTCTCGGGGCGTGTTCTCGCCAAAGTTCGAGATGCAGGTCGGAGAGGATCAATAGGCGCATACGCAGCTTGAGAGGGATTTCCAAGAATGCTAACCGAGAAGCCATCGCCGCTGCGACAAATCGCCGCTTAGCCCCTGCCAGAAATCCGGCAAGCGTTGACTTTGCCGCCGAGCGGGCGCTGTCTCATCGCCCAGCTCGAACAGGGCAAACGCCTCGCCCTACTCCGGCGTCGATGGATCGCCATCCGCCCCCGGATGGGCAAGCGCCTGCTGTTCTAGTTCCGCGTCGGACACGACCGGCACGCCGTCATCGGGCGTCGCGCCAGGCACGAACGGCGCGCCGGTTTCACTGTCCTGCTCATGCGGCGGGTCGCCCAGTTCGAGAACGGTTTCGATGGCGTGTTCGATCTGCTCGCTCAGGTCCTCATCGCGGTCGTTGGTGTCGGTAGTCATGATGTCGCCTTTGTTGAGCTTGGTAATTTGACTATGCGCCATTTCCGACGATCGAGGCCACACCGTTGATACGTACATACACAGTCAAGTGCCGCGCCAAGCGACGGCAGAACAACAGCGGCGCTTCTCATATCTTGTTTTTTAACATTAAACGATTACCCCATGCTAATCTTTTAACTTTTATCAAGTTACCAACTCCATTTTGAAAATCCCTGCCGACACATTTTCGTTTGCCTGCAAAGCGGTTCCTGCCGCCATCGCCATGCTGCTCCTGAGCCTCAATGCCGGCGCGCAAACCGTACCCCCTATTGATCAGGCCGGCCCCGCCGCCAGCGACAAGCGCGCGGACGTCAACGGCGCCAAGCCAGCGTCCACCGCCGATGCCAAAACCAGCGCCGTCCCCGCAACCGGCGCCGCAGCGCAGTCCGGCCCGGTGCAGGTCGTCAACGTGCTCGGCGAGCGCAGCACCAACCGGGTCGATCGCCAGGTGTACGACATCAAGAACGACGCCACCACGGCCGGCGCGTCGATCGGCGACGTGCTCAACAATGTGCCCGCAGTGAATGTCGATCCCAACGGCACCGTGCGGCTGCGCGGCAGCGAGCGCGTGACGGTGCTGGTGGACGGCAAGCCAACCGCCCAGATGCAAGGCGAGAATCGCGCGGCCGCCATCAATTCGCTGCCGGCGGAAAATTACGAATCGGTTCAAGTGATCAATAATCCTGGCGCCGAATTCGGCAACGAAGCCGGCGGCGGCCCGATCCTCAATCTGATTTCGCGCCGCTACACCAAGCCGGGCGGCAATGGCAGCATGGCGGCCAACGTCGGTCCGGACGGCCGCTACAGCGCCTTTGCCAACGGCAGCTACAGCGCCGGCTACGCCTCGGTGAACGGCACCCTGAACGTGCGCCGCGACGGCAACGAGACCGAGACCGAGCAACTCCGCGAGAGCATCGATCCGCTGACGGGCGCAGTCAGCCGCGTGCACCAGAATGTCGGCCGCACCGGCATCAACACCTTCGTGCAGCTGGGCGTGGGCGGGCGCTACAATTACAATGCGCGCGACACGCTGACCGGTTCCGTCACGCTGAGCAAACGCGGCAACGATTCCAACCAGAACGAGCAATTTACCGATTACCGCACCGCCCTGACACCGGTGGTCGATTACCGCACGCTACGCAACGCCGGTGGCGACGCGCGCAACCACGAGGTCGTCGCCGGCTACGAACACCGCTTCGCCACCGACGGCGAGACGGTCAAGGTCGACCTGCGCCGTTCATCCAACACCAACGTCAACGCGTCAACGGCGCTGTACCAGAGCATCACCATGCCCGCCACCGGCGCGCCGGTGCTGCGCGACTACGCCCAGAACGCCGAGACCCACACCACCCTGACCGACCTCAGCACCGACTACACCGGCACGATCGGCCCCGGCGCACTGACTGCGGGCGGACGCTGGCAACGCACTGGCCAGAGCTTCGACAACCGCTACGCTTTTGTGAGCGGGTCGGTGCCTGACCCCAAGCGCAGCAACCTGTTCCAACTGGACCAGGACGTGCTGGCGGTCTACAGCACGGTCGAGATGCCGATCAACAAACTGTGGTCATTCAAGACTGGCCTGCGGGTGGAGCGCACTGAGCTCGACCTGAACCAGGTCACGACCGGGATCAGCGCCACCAACACCTACAACAACTACCTGCCCAGCCTGTTCCTGAGCTACAAGCTGGACCCGAATTCGACGATCCGCCTCTCGTTCGCCGACCGCATCTCGCGTCCCGGCGCGGGCGAACTCAATCCCTTCATCAATTACGCCAACGAGTACTACGTCAGCTCGGGCAATCCGCGCCTGCACCCGGTCAAGCTGCATTCGCTGGAACTGGGCTACGAGACGCGCATCATGGGCCTGATGCCGGCCAGCGTGCGCGGCTATCTGCGCCGCGAGTCCGACGTGATCACCGAGCGCCGCAGCTTCATCAGCGAGCGCACCCTGCTGACCACGCGCGAGAACCTGGGCGACCGGCGCGCCGGCGGCCTCGAGTTTTCGTTGATGGCCATGATCCCGCCGAATATAAAGTTGGGCGGATTTACGCTGCCGAGCATCCGCTGCATGTTCAACGGGAACTGGGCCGTCACTGAACAGGATCAGCTCGGCGCACTGGGCCTGACGGGCGAAAAGCGCTCGGCCACGTCGCTGCAATTGCAGGGCGGCGGCCAATGGCAGATCACACCGACCGATGTGTTGACGGCGATGGGTTTTCACCAAGGGAAGTTGTTGAGCGGCGAAGGCTATCGCGAACCGTTCGGCATGATGACCATGACGTACGAACACAAGTTCAGCCCGCGCCTGTCGCTGAACCTGCGCGCCAACGATGTGCTGCGCTCGAGCGACATGACATCGCGCGTCGAGACGGCGACGCTGCGCGATAGCACCTACACCAATATGCACCAGCGCCGTCTATACGTGGGCTTGCGCTACACCTTCGGCGGCGTGACCGGCAACGACGCGGTGCGTAACGCGCTGCAGTCGGCCGGTGTCGCGCTCGATAGTCCGGCGGCGCGCGACGCGCTGCGCATGTTGCAAGGCCAGCCAGCGACGACGACGACGCCGCCGGGCAAGACGCCGCAAGGGCAGACCGCGCCAAGTGGTGCTGGAACGGGTGGTTCGGCGAACGTGCCAGCGCCAGCGCCAGCTCCAGCATCGACGCCACCTGCTCCTGCATCGGCGTTGCCCGCTCCTGCATCGGCGCCTGCTTCTCCTGCCCAGCCGCAATCGGCGACGCAACCGTAAAGTCGCGGCGGTACGACCGGCAAGTTGTTGTGCTTGCCGGGCAAGTGCCGGTTGAAGGGGATAGCCGTGTCCGCGCCCGGCGAACCGGCTTCCGATACATCCCTGTCGGCCAAACTGGCGCGGCTTGCGCTGTTCACCTGTAGCATGCTCCGGGCTTCGCTCAAGCCGCGCCGCCCACACCTCTCGCCTCGCCGTTTCTCGCACACTTTACGCTCACCGCGATCACTGGTCTGACATACGTCAGACCTACCGAACAGGGGAAAAGTTCAGTCGAACCCACAGGATTATGTGGCGGGCAGTACTCACTGCCCGCCACAAATGTACATACATAAAATCGCCCGCCACGTGACGGTTTTCGCAATTGCGGCCCCGCTGCAAGCCTCATAAAATCGTGTCGGGCCCGTCATGCCGGCGCGGCGCAACCATCTCCCCGGATATCCATGAAGCAGTTCTACGCGCTCGTTCTCGTACTTATTTCAGGCAGCCTGGCCGCGCAGAGCGCGCCGAACGGCCGCCCGCTCCCCGCCGTGCCCACCTACGCCGTCAACGGCACCACCGGCGCCCCTCTCGGCGGCTTCGGCGCGGGCGCGGTCAAGTACGACGCCAACACCGGCGGCTTTTCAGCCATGCTGCGCCCGCCCGCCGACGCCTACGATTTCGAGCGGCTCAAGGGCGCCAGGTTCCGGCTGTTCACACAACGCGCGGGCAAGGTCTCCACCGTCGACACGCTCACCGCCAGGCGCGTCGACGGCAAGCCCGACGACGACGCGATCTGGCCGCTGCACCGGGTCAATTTCGGCGCCTCGGCCGGCATCGCCCTCAGCATGACCGCCTTCGCGCCCTTCGACCAGCGCGATCCGGGCCGCATGAGCTTGCCCTACGCCTTCTACGAGTTCACTGTCACCAACGAGGGCGCCGACGAGGCCGAGGCCGCCGTCGCCTTGCAGATCGATATCGGCGCCGCGCCCGTCACCGTCGTTGACGGCAAAGGTTTCCGCTCCAGCGTCTGGTCGGTGTACGCCGCCGGCGACGGCAAGCCGGCCGTGATCAGCGCCGGCGGCGACAAGGGCTTCCTGTCCGGCGGCTTGGTCGAAGCGGGCTTCGGCGGCGGCCCGGCCAACACCGCCGTCAAGGTCAAGCTCGCGCCGAAGGAGAGCCGGCGCCTGCGCTTCGTGCTGGCCTGGTACGAGGATTCCGACCCCACCCGCTCGTTCTACCAGGGCCTGCATCGCGATTCCGCCTCGGTCGCCGAAACAGGATTGGCACACTTCGCCGACCTCAAGGCGAATGCCGAGGAACTCGTCGGCAAGATGCGCGCCTCCAACCTGCCCGACTGGCTGAAAAACCAGACCCTCAACACGCTGGCCAACCTGTCGACCAATTCGATCTACAAGAAGGATGGCCGGGTCGCCTTCGCCGAGGGCCAGTGGACCTGCTTCGGCACGATGGACCAGATGTGGCACGCGCGCCAGATCGTCGGCCAGTTGCTGCCCTTCTTCGCCTGGCAGGAGCTGCGCTACTGGGCCCGCACCCAGATGAAGAACGGCCAGATCCACCACGACACGAACAAGATGGATGTTGGCGACGACCGCGCCAGGCGATCGCTGATGGCGGGGTGGGACGACACCGAGCACACGGACTACCGCAACATCGCCAAATGGGTCGACCTGAACGCCGGCTTCATCATCTCGGCCTACGAAACGTATGAAGCGACCAACGACAAACGGGAGTTCGACGCCATCTGGCCGAACGTGAAGCGCGCTGCCCAGCGCATGCTCGACCAGGTCGATCAATACGGCAACAAGGACTATCCCTACACCTTCGATCACTCCGAGAATTCCTACGACGCCGGCGGCGATCCGAATCCGTTCAACGCCAACATTTCAGCGGTGGCCTACAAGGTCATGACCCTGCTGGCCAAGGAGAAGGGCGACGCGGCAACGGCGGCGCTCTACCAGAAGGCCTACGACACCGTGGTCGCGTCCTACCGCGCGCGCTACCTCAACGATGCCGGCTTCAAGCTCGGCAAGCATAGCGAAGGCTACTTCAGCGGCCAATGGCTGGCCCTGCACATGAAGCTCGGCGAGATCTGGTCGAGCAAGGACAACGACCTCGTACTCGGCAGGCTGAACGATTATTACCAGC
Organism: Massilia sp.; assembly: GCA_039927975.1. Lineage (GTDB taxonomy): Bacteria > Pseudomonadota > Gammaproteobacteria > Burkholderiales > Burkholderiaceae_D > JBDSTZ01. The sequence continues at coordinate 6,025 of JBDSTZ010000454.1, forward strand.
CCTACTACCGCGGCCTCGGCTACGCCGACGGCACTTACGACGAATGGACGCCGTACATTCTGGTCCACTATGCCGGACTGCTGCTCAACAGCCGGCGCCCGAACGAATGGGCTGCGTTGCAGAAGGACGCCTACGAGCGTCAGTATCTGGACCGCAACCAGGTGTTCAACCATCCGCTCAACATTCTGCCGGTCGTCAAGACGCCGGTGCCGGTGGCGACCGAGGTGCGCAGCAAGAAGCAGTACATCAGCATGCCGGCACTGTGGCGAAATTACTACGACATCGTCGGCTACCACCACGACGCCCGCAGCAAGGCGCTATGGATCAAGCCGATCATCCTGCCCGAGATGAACCACCGGATGCGCCAGGCGATGTACGCCTCACCGGAGGGGTACGGCAGCATCAGCGCCACGGAGAGCGGACAGTATTTCCAGAACAAGCAACTGGTCTTCAAGCCGGACAATCCGCTGCCGGTCGCCACGCTGCACCTGGCCGACGACTTCGGCGATCAGGTCAGCGTCACCATCAACGGCAAGCAGTTCCCAGTGAAACGTGCCGGCTCCGGTTATGCGAAGGAATTGCTGGTCGACTGGAACGGCACCGTCGGCAGCGAGGGCTTGACGATTTCGGTCACCGGCTCGGCGGGCGCCGCGCCGCCGCCCTTGCCCGAAAAATCGACCCGCCCGGCACCGGTCGATTCGAAGAGCATGGCGAAAATTAATCCCTACAAGCCGATGGAAGCGGACAAGGCCAGCAAGTCGGCCGGTACCACCGTCGAGGTCGATACAAGCGGCCGCGCCTACGTGTCTTCGATTAACAACTTCGACTACCTGCAATTTTCCAGTGTCGATTTCGGCAAGACCGGCCCTGCGACATTTACCGCCGTGGTCGCCAGCGCCATCGACGGCGCCACCATTGACATCGTGCTCGACGATGTGGCGGGCGAAGTCGTCGGCACGCTGGCGGTGCCGCGTACCGGCAGCGAGCAGACATGGACCAGCGTCGCGACGCCTGTGAAGAAAGTGACTGGCGTGCACAACGTCATCCTGCGATTCAATGGCAGTTCGCAGGACAATTTGATGAATCTCGATAAAGTCTCCTTCGGCCAGGCGGCGCCTCTTTCGCACACGGACTGAGATCGCCACCTTGCACGGACATGGCTTGCGCATTGGCGGTGCAGTGGCCGGCGGCGTCCACACACATCGCGCCGGCAATCAGGCGCGCATCCGCAATCGATGCGGCGCGGCCTGGCTGGCGCGCGGTCAGAACGCCATGCGCACGCCCACATTCACCCGGCGGCCCACATCTTCCAGGGTCAGGAACTGGCTGTCGTTATTGGCGTATTCGCGCATCCGCGAATTACTCAGGTTGATGGCGTCGGCGTAGATGGCTATCGATGGCGTCACGTTGTAGCGCAAGCTGGCGTCGGTTTGGCCATACGCGGCGCGGTTGCGCGGCAAGGTGCTGCCGCCGCCGCAGTCGACCGAGAAGCGGTTGCGCCAGTTGTAGCTCAAGCGCGCCTGGAACCTGGTGTTCTCGAAAAAGACCGAGCCGTTATACGATTGCGGCGACAAGCCGGGATAGCCGCAAGCGACCGCGCCGCTATCGCCTTCGCGGCTGGCGCTGGCGTCCACATAGGTGTAATTGGCCGCTACGCCGAATCCCTGCAACCACGGAATCGCGCTATCGAAGGCGTATTGGCCGGCGATTTCAACCCCCTTGATTTTCCCTTTCTGGCCATTGCGCACGCGGCTGTCGTGCACGGTTTCGGTGTACTGCGGGATCTTCATGTCGACCAATTTGGTTTCCAGGAAGTCCGACACATTCTTCTGGAATGCGGCGACGCTGACGTAGTTGGTCTTCGACAGATACCATTCATACGAGACGTCGAAGTTACGCGACTGCATAGGCTTGAGATTGGGATTGCCGCCGCCGGTCTGCACGTCGCCAAAGCGCCCGCCGTACCAGTTATCGACGTTCATCAGGCTCAGGGTCGGACGGGTCAAGGTTTTGGAGGCGGCGAAACGCAGGATCATGTCGCTCGTCAGGTCGAACTTCAGATTGGCCGATGGCAGATAGCTGTTGTAGCTATTGCTCACCGTGTTCACCGTGCTCGGACCATAGTTGAGGATATAGGTCGTGTCGTTCGGGCTTTTCGCCGCCGACAGCAGGATGCGGCTGATGCCGGTCGAGGCGGAATTCACGTGCACCATGCGCACGCCCGCGTTGGCGGACCAGCCGGCGCCTTCCCATTTGGAATCGAGGAAGATGCTCGATACTTTTTCCTTCACGCCCCACATCGACGGCTTGGTGTAATCGATCGCCATCGGGCCGTTCGGATACTTGGTTTTGTCAGAATACAAGGCTGGGTCGTTCGATTGCGGCAGCAGTGATGGCTGATTCAAGTACGCCATGTAGGCGAAGGGATCGAACCTGAGATAGGCGTTTGGCACATTGACGCCGCTGCCGAGGAAATTTTCCAGCGGCGTGACGGTGAACAGGGATGAGGGCAAGGCGACGTGATAGCCGCTGAAGGCGTTCCAGGCGTCGTTCTTCCACTCGGTGCGCTCGACGCTGCGCTGCGAATACGCCAGCCCGGTGTTGATGCCCTTGAAATAGCCGGCGTCATAGTCCCACGACAGGTTCAGGCGACCTTCATGCAAGGTGTCGCGGTTTTCGACTTCGCCATACGAGATGGCATGCGCGCGCACCGCCGTCGGATCGGCCAGGCCATCGCCGAAGGTGATGCCGGGGGTGCCGTTAAAGGTCAGCACGTCGCCGTTCTTCGGCACCATGCCGGCCACGATCCACATGTCCGGCGAGTTGGAGGTCGAGCGTGAACTGGAGATATCGCCTTCGAGCCGCAAGCCCTCGGCCAGCTTCCATTTTGAATTGAGGCCGCCGGCGCGGGTGACGGACAGGCGGTCGCCGCCCTTGACGATCATGTCGTTCGAATTGGCTTCGCCGAGCAGCTTGCCGGGACCGGCGATGGCCGGGTTGTTGGCGTAAAAGATCGAGCCCGGACGCAGGAAACTGGTGACCTGGCTGTTGGTGTCGTACTTCACGCCGAGCTGGGTCGGGTTGTTCCAGTCGCTGACGGCGATGACCGAATTGCGCTGGTCGAGGCGCGAATACAAAGCGTCGGCGGTCAGCTTCCAGTCCGACGACGGATTGTATTGGACCGTCAGATTGCCGACCAGCCGTTTGCGGCTTTCATTCTCCTGCTGAAAGCCGTAACTCTGCGGCATATAGAGTTTTTTGGTCGTGACGTTATTCGGCGTCAGCCCCTTGGAATTCAAGTCGCCGTCGATGATGTCGACATCGCGGTAATTCCAGGCGTCGTTGACGGCCTTGTTCTGTTTCGATGCGCGGTCGGTGTACGACAGCGAGCCGGCCACGCCGAACGTGCGCTCCGCGTTGGCATACGAATACACGCCGCTGGCGTTGGGGGTCTTCTCCTTCGAATTCGAATCCCACGAGCCGCCCAGATTGATGACGGAAGAGTGGCCGATTTTGCCCGACAATGGGCGCGCCGTTTGAATGTCGACCGTCGAACCGATGCCGCCCTCGGGCAGGAAAGGCTGGGACGTCTTGTAGACCAGGACTTTTGAAATCAGGTCGGGCGAGAGCAGATCGAATGAGAACTCGCGGCCGCCGGTATCGCTGGTCAAGGTGCGGCCGTTGACGAGGACGTTATTGAATTCAGGCCCGAGGCCGCGCACGGAAATGTAGCGTCCCTCGCCGCCGTTGCGCTGGATCTGCACGCCGGTCACCCGTTGCAGGGATTCGGCGATATTCGTGTCGGGGAATTTGCCGGCATCCTCGGCCGACACGGCGTCGACCACGCCGTCCTGCAAGCGCTTGGTGGTCAGGGAAGAGGCAAGGGAAGCGCGAATGCCGGTGACGACGACTTTCGCTTCGGGGTCGGACGGCGCCGGCTCGGTGGTGGTGGTTTGAGCCGAGGCGCCACCGGCCACTAAAATTTCCGCGATCAGCGCGGCCAATACTGTCTTGCGCAGCGTAGCTTTTTGCATTTGTTTTCTCCGTTTTTAGTTTCTAGTTTTATTCAATGAAGGCGCTCCCCGCCGGGTGTCCAGCCACGCATCGGCCGACCCCAATTTCCTTACTGCACCTGGTATTGCTCGCGGGCGCGTCAATGAAGCATGCAGAAACTTTTTGGCAATATTGCCTTCCCTGCATCAAGTTATCGTAAACACGTACGCCTCAAGAAACCTATGGCGTTTTTGCAGACAGGTATTCCGAAAACATATACATTGACCTTGTGGTAACGTGGATTGCGGCATAGCGACAACTGAGGTCCTTGACCTTGGGTGACTGCCTCATCAGGACATGGATATGCTTATGCGGATGCATTCGTTGCAATGGCCGGTCGAGTTATCTAGCATCGTCGGGCGACGCCTTTGACGGCGCAGCCGTCCTTGCCGACGATTCCATGTTTGATTGTTGTGCGCCGCCGGCGCATGGAGCGTTTTTTCTATGTCATCACACCGAATTCGCTGGCTCGCCGCCGCCTTGTTGAGCGCGACTGGCCTGTGCGCCCACGGCGCCGCCACCGACGGTGCGGACCGCTTTCGTACCGACCAGGTCCAGGTGCGCCTGCTCAGCGAGAGCGCCAGCGTCGCCCCTGGACAAACCGTGCAACTCGGCGTGCAGCAAATCATCATTCCGCACTGGCACACCTACTGGAAGAATCCCGGCGATTCCGGCACCAGCACGACCATCACCTGGAAATTGCCGCCCGGCGTCTCCGCCAGCGAGATCGTCTGGCCGGCGCCGCAGCGTTTTGTGCTCGGTCCGATCACGAACTACGGGTACGACAAGGAAGTGGTGCTGCTCACGCGCCTGACGGTGCCTGCCAGCCAGCCTGTTGGCAGCGCGCTGCCCATCGAGGCGCAGGTGAACTGGCTGGTGTGCGAGGAAAGCTGCATTCCGCAACAGGCGACCTTGAAGCTGAGCCTGCCCGTGACCAGCGCCGCCGCGCCCGCCGACGCGTTGCATGAAGTTCAGCGGCGCCTGATCGCGTCGGCCAGGCAGGCTATCCCTGCCGACGTCGCCTGGCCGGCAACGTATCGGCGCGACGGCGACAAGCTGCTCGCCCGCATCGAGCTGCCTGCGCAATTGGGTGGCAAGAGCATTGCCTCCATGGTCAACGACAACGCGCTGTGGTTCTACCCTTCCGCATGGGGCACGATCGCGCACAACGCCGCGCAATCGTTCAAACTCGATGGCAGGACTTTGCAATTGACACTGGCGCCCGGCGAGACGCCACCCGCAGCTGGCAGCGCCGTGCATGGCGTGCTGGTCGTGCAGCGTAAGAGCGCCGACGGCAGTCGCGGCGACATCGTGCACGCGGTCGAACTGGGGGCCGCCGCCATCGGCCCTGCCGAGAGTGTCGCCAGCAATGCCATGCCGGCGCCGGTGCCCGCGCAGCAAGCCGTGGCCGCGCCAGCCCAGCCGGCCACCGACGAACCGGATCTCACGCTGTGGAGCGCGCTGCTGTTCGCCTTCCTCGGCGGCGTGGTGCTCAATCTGATGCCCTGCGTGTTTCCGGTGCTGTCGATCAAAGCGCTGGCGCTGCTCAAGCATTCCGAGCTGAGCGCGGCGCAAAAACGCTGGCAGGGCGTGGCCTACACCGCCGGCGTGGTGGCCAGTTTCACCTTGCTCGCGCTGGCGCTCATCGCCATCAAGCAGCTCGGCGGACCGGTCGGCTGGGGCTTCCAGTTCCAGTCGCCCTACTTTGTGCTGGGCGTCGCCTACCTGATCTTCATCGTCGGCCTGAACCTGTCGGGCGTGTTCGAGGTGGGTGGCGGCGCTGCCAATCTCGGCGCCGGCCTGGCCGCCCGTCCCGGCTACAGCGGCAGTTTTTTCACCGGTGTGCTGGCCACGGTCGTCGCCACGCCCTGCACCGCGCCCTTCATGGGGGCCGCGCTCGGCTTCGCGCTGGCCCAGCCACCGTTAGCGCTGTGGCTGGTCTTCCTGGCGCTGGGGCTGGGACTGGCCTTGCCCTACCTGGCGGTCAGCGCCTGGCCCGCCCTCCACCGCGCGCTGCCCAGGCCCGGCCTGTGGATGGAGCGGATCAAGCAGGCGCTGGCCTTTCCGATGTACGGCGCGGCGGTGTGGCTGGTGTGGGTGCTGGCGCAGCAGGCCGGCGTCAACGCGATTCCGCTCGCGCTGGGCGGCATGGTCGCGCTGGCGCTCGCGCTGTGGCTGTTCGACAGCACGCGCAACGCCGCCGGCGCCAGGCGCCTGCTGGCCAATGGCGCGGTGGCCGCGTGCGTGCTGGCCACGCTGGGCGCGAGCTTCCAGGGAATCAAAGCGCTGGATGAAGCGGCCGACACCGGGGTCACCAAAGCAGGCGGCGCCGCGGTCGCAGATGGCGGCGCAGCCTCGCGCTTGTGGCAGCCGTATCAGCCAGCCACGCTGGCTGCCTTGCGCGCGCAAGGCAAACCGGTGTTCGTCAACCTGACCGCCGCCTGGTGCATCACCTGCCTGGTCAACGAGCGGGTGGCGCTAAGCCGGCCGGCGTTCAGGACTTTGCTCGCGGACGAGGGGATCGCCTATCTGAAAGGCGACTGGACCAACCAGGATGCCCAGATCGGCGCGCTGCTCAAGCAATTCGGCCGCAGCGGCGTGCCGCTGTATGTGTTTTATCCTCCCGGCGCGCAATCGAAGGCGGTGGTGCTGCCGCAAATTCTGACGCAGGACATCGTCAGTTCGGCCTTGCGGGCGAACTGACGGCCCCGGCTTTTTCAACCCACGCAACAACACAAGGAGCGCAAACATGACGACAAGGATGGGCAAGGTACTGACAACAAGTCTCAAGGCCATGGCGCTGGCCGGCGCACTGGCGGGGGCGTCCGGCGCGCTCGCCAACGCTGAACTGAACAAGCCGGCGCCGGCCTTCAGCGCCGTCGACGCCAACGGCAAGGCCGTCAAGCTCGACGCCTACAAGGGCAAGACGGTGGTGCTGGAATGGACCAACCACGAATGCCCCTTCGTCGCCAAGCATTACGACAGCGGCAACATCCCGGCCTTGCAGAAGGACGCCACCGGCAAGGGCGTGGTGTGGCTGCAGGTGATTTCCTCGGCGCCCGGCAAACAGGGCTTCATCGATGGCGCCACCGCGCGAAAACTCAACGCCGGTCGTGCGGCCAGTCCGAGCGACACGCTGCTCGACGCCGACGGCACGCTCGGCAAACTGTACGGCGCCCAGACCACGCCGCACATTTTCATCGTCGACCCGGCGGGTAGGCTGGTCTACAAGGGCGGCATCGACAGCATCGCCTCGAGCGACAAGGCCGACCTGGCGAA
>JBDSTZ010000455.1:0-6185 GCA_039927975.1 Massilia sp.
GGTGCTGCACGGCGCCGTGATCGTCGCTTTGCAGCACGGCGGCCAGTCGGCGCCAATCAAGCAGAAGGCGCCGGAACCGATCGCCATGCTGCTGGCGCCGCCGCCTCCACCACCGCCACCGCCCGAGCCGCCGAAGGTGATCCCCAAGATCGTCAAGGTGGCGCCGGCGCCGGTCAAGGCTACGCCGCAGATGCCGGTGGTGCGCCAGGTGACGCCGGTCGACAACACGCCGTCGACGGCCGATACGGTACAGGTGGCGACCACGCCGTCGCCGCCGGCCCCGGTGGCAGCGCCGGTCGCCGTCGCGCCGCCACCGCCACCGGCGCCCGAGCCGGTCACCGAGCCGCGTGGCTACGCCGGCTACCGCAACAATCCGGCGCCCGACTACCCGGTGCAGGCGCAGAACCGCGGCCAGCAAGGCAAGGTCGTGCTCAATGTCCACGTGCTGGCGTCGGGCAAGGTTGGCGAAGTTACGGTCAGCAAGACGACCGGCTTCAAGATCCTCGACGATTCCGCCATCAAGGCCGTCATGAACTGGTCGTTTGAGCCGGCCAAGCGCGGCCAGACGCCGATCGACGGCTGGGTAAAAGTTCCACTTGATTTCAAAATTTCTTAAAAGCGAGCGCACTTCATGACTACTCAATACTTAGAACTTATCGTCCAAGGCGCCCTCTACGCACTGGTGCTGTTTTCCATCGTTACCTGGGTGCTGATCCTGGCCAAGGGCGTGCAGCACTGGCGCCTCGGTAAGCGCGATAAACAATTCAGCAAGCAATTCTGGAGCGCCAGTTCGCTCGACGCCGCCACCGCGCTGGCCAACGACGCCAGCCCCAAATCGCGGCTGGCCAGTGTCGGCTTCGAAGCCTTGCACGTGAGCGACAGCGATGCGTCGAGCGACCTTGGCCACAGCTGGGACCGCCAAGAACTGCTGGAGCGTCACCTGCGCCAGCAAATCCAGAAGGAATACCAGGGTCTGGAGAGCGGCCTGGCGGTGCTGGCCTCGATCGGCAGCACGGCGCCATTCGTCGGTCTGTTCGGCACCGTGTTCGGGATCATTCACGCGCTCGGCTCGATCGGCAAGAGCGGCTCGGCCAGCATCGACGTGGTGGCCGGCCCGATCGGCGAAGCGCTGGTGGCCACCGGCGTCGGTATCGCGGTGGCGGTGCCGGCGGTGCTGGCCTATAACTTCTACGTGCGGCGCCTGAAAGTGACGGCCGCTGAACTGGACAACTACGCCACCGACTTCGTCAACCTGGCACAGAAGAACGGCTTCCGCGTCACCCGCGCCTCGGCCAAGCCGGCCGCGCAGGAACCGGTGCGCCAGGCCGCGCGCGCGCAGGGAGCATACGCATAATGGCCTTCTCGACAGGAAGAGACAGCAGCGACGTCGTCAGCGAGATCAACATCACGCCGCTGGTCGACGTGATGCTGGTACTGCTGGTGGTATTCATCCTGACCGCGCCGCTGCTCAACAACACGGTCAAGATCAACCTGCCGAAGACGGCCACCACCTCGCCGCCGACACCGAGCAAGAACGTCACCGTCAGCGTCGACGGCAGCAACCATATTTACATCGACAAGCGCGAAGTCTCGCTCGACAACCTGGAGCCGGAACTTAAAGCCCTGGTGGCCAAGGACCCCGAGCTGGCGCTCAATCTGCAGGCCGACGAGGGCGCGCCCTACCGGTGGGTGGCGAAGGTGATCGCGCACGCCCAGCGGGCGGGGGTGAGCAAGCTGTCGGTGCTGACCGACGTAGGCGGTTAGCCCTCTCCGCAGTGATTTCGGCGCGCCCTGCAAGGCGCGCCGAAATGCTTTAGCATGGCCTTTTCGCATCAGCCAATATGCAAGGAAGCCATGTCAGATATCTCGCATTTCCCCATTCATAAAAAGTGGCCGGCCGCGCATCCCGACCGGCTGCAGCTGTATTCACTGCCCACGCCGAACGGGGTCAAGATCCCAATCATGCTCGAAGAAATCGAGCTGCCGTACGAAGCGCACCTGGTCAATTTCGACACGGGCGACCAGCTCTCGCCGGAGTTCCTGTCGCTTAACCCCAACAACAAGATCCCCGCGATCATCGATCCGAATGGCCCCGACGGCAAGCCGCTACCGCTGTTCGAGTCGGGCGCGATCCTGATCTACCTGGCCGAGAAAAGCGGCAAGTGCATCCCGCAGGACGCGGCCGGACGCTTTGAGACCATCCCGTGGCTGATGTTCCAGATGGGGAGCATCGGGCCGATGTTCGGGCAGCTCGGCTTCTTTCATAAATTCGCCGGCAAGGACTACGAGGACAAGCGTCCGCGCGACCGTTACGTGGCCGAGGCCAAGCGCCTGCTCAAAGTGCTCGACGAGCGGCTGGCGGGACGCGACTGGGTCATGGGCGACGTGTTTACCATCGCCGATATCGCCATCTTCCCGTGGGTGCGCAACCTGGTCGGCTTTTACGGCGCCGGCGAGATCGTCGGCTTCGACGAGTACAAGCAAGTGGCGCGCGTGCTGGCGGCCTTTGTGGCGCGGCCGGCGGTGGTGATCGGGCTCAATGTGCCCAAGCGGCCGCAGTAAGTGGGACGACCGGTGAGGCACGCGCGCCGCGCGTTCTCGCTGCTGATGGCGGGCGGCGCGCTGCTGCCGGGCCTTGCGCTGGCTGCGCCGGCGCAGCGTCCGCGCATCATCGTCTCGACCGATATCGGCGGCACCGATCCTGACGATTTCCAGTCGATGGTCCACCTGTTCGCCTATTCCGACCGGTTCGACATCGAAGCGCTGATCTCATCGCCGTGGGGCGCCGGGCGCAAGCGGCATATTCTCGAGGTGATCGACGTGTACGAGCGCGATTATCCGAAGCTCGCGCGCCACTCCGGGCGCTATCCGTCGCCGGACGCGCTGCGCGCGGTCAGCCGGCAAGGCGCGATCGAATCGGCCGGCCTGCGCGGCTGGGACGCGCCGACCGAAGGTTCCGACGCCATCATCGCCAGCGCCCGGCGCGACGATCCAAGGCCGCTTTGGCTGCTCGGCTGGGGCGGCATCGACGACCTGGCGCAGGCGCTGCACGATGCGCCCGACATCAAGCGCAAGCTGCGGGTCTACTGGATTGGCGGGCCCAACAAAAAGTGGTCGGTCAGCGCCTACGACTACATCGCGCGCGAGCATCCCGACCTGTGGATCATCGAGTCCAATTCGAGCTATCGCGGCTGGTTCACCGGCGGTCGGCAGGAGGGCGACCTTGGCAATGCCGGATTCGTGGCGGCCCACCTCAAGGGTCATGGCGCGATGGGCGAGTATTTCGCGAGCCATTTGGCCGGCACCATCAAGATGGGCGATACGCCGTCGGTCGCCTACCTGCTTGGCGACACACCGCTCGACCCCTCGCGCGATTCGTGGGGAGGGCGCTTTGTGCGCGCCTGGGACAGGCAGCGCATAGTGTTTGAACGCGCACCGACCGCAGCCGATGTGGTGGAAGCGTTTTCGGTGGTCGAGATCCGGCTGAAGGGCGGGGCGCCGGCGGGCGCCGGCGCCGAGCTGTGGGTCGACAGGCAGTCCTTCCCCGGCTTCCTTGGCGCCGATGGCTACTGGCGCTTTCTGTTTTCACCGAAGGAAGCCAAGACCTTCGAGTACGAAATCCGAAGCGCTCAGGCGAGTATCGATGGCGCGAAAGGCGCGTTCACGGCGCGCATGCCCGCAGCCGGCGCCAAGGCCTCCGCGCGCTATCCCAACTGGTGGACCGACGACCCCGATCCGCGCTTTGCCGACGGGGTTCATCAGGGTGCCAGGACGGTCAATCGTTGGCGCGAGCAGTATTTGCGCGACTTCGCGAAACGCATCGCGCTGACCGCGGACTGACGGCGGGCTGACTGCCGGCCGACTGCAGCAGCATCTTCGCATCGACTAATTTGCGCATATCGATGTGCGCAAACATTCGTTCTTGATTGCCATAGCCACCACTAGAATCGTTTTGCCTGCTTGACGCGCATGGGCAAAGCGACCGTGCGCGGGCAAGGGGCATTCACGTCCACTCACATATCAAGCCATGACAAACAAGAACACCATCAAGCTGGCGTTGCGACGCGGCGTCGCCACGCTCACCTGCCTCAGCATCGCGGCCCTGCCGGCATGCAGCCAAGGCGAACGCGTCAACGTGGCCGCGGCGACCGTCGCGGCGCAAAAGAAGCCCAACATCCTCTACATCATGGCGGACGACCTGGGCTACTCCGACATCCACGCCTTCGGCGGCGAGATCGACACGCCCAACCTGGATTCGCTGGTGCAGGCCGGCCATGTGCTGACCAACCACCACACCGGCACCGTGTGCGCCATCACCCGCGCCATGCTCATCTCCGGCACTGACCACCATCTGGTCGGCGAGGGCACGATGGGCGCGCCGAACGACGAGCGCGCCGGCCTGCCTGGCTACGAGGGCTATCTGAACGACAGCGCGCTGTCGGTCGCCCAGCTGCTGAAAGACGCCGGCTACCATACCTACATGGCCGGCAAATGGCACATCGGCTCGGGCATCGCGGGCGTGAACAAGGGCGGCAAGACGCCCGACCAGTGGGGCTTCGAACATAGCTACGCGCTGTTGGGCGGCGCCGCTTCCAACCACTTCGCGCACGAGGTTGCGGACTCCAAGAACTTCACCGAGGACGGCAAGTACGTGCAGCCCGGCCAGCCAGGCCAGCTGAATGGCGCGAACGGCCAGACGTCCTACTCGACCGACTTCTACACCCAGAAGCTGATCTCGTATATCGACTCGGCCAAGGCGGACGGCAAGCCCTTCTTCGCCTATGCTGCCTACACCTCGCCGCACTGGCCGCTGCAGGTGCCCGATCCATATCTGCACAAATACGCGGGCCGCTACGACGCCGGGTACGACGCGATTCGCGCGGCGCGCATCGCCCGTCAAAAGTCGCTGGGCATCATTCCCCAGGACTTCAATCCGTATGCCGGCGCGCCGGAGACGCTGACGCAATCGGCGGCGACGGCCAACAACGGCACCGCGAACGCCAAGTATCTCAGCGCAGTCAACACCTACGCGCAGGGCTATTCGGACTACGGCAAGGGCAAGGTCAACAAGTCCTGGGCCAGCCTGACGCCGCTCGAGAAGAAGGCGCAGGCGCGCTACATGGAGATCTATGCCGGCATGGTCGATAACCTCGACCACAACATCGGCTTGCTGATCCAGCACCTGAAGGACATCGGCGAGTACGAGAACACCTTCATCATGTTCCAGTCCGATAATGGCGCCGAAGGCTGGCCGATCGACGGTGGCGCGGACTCGAAGGCGACCGACGAAGCGAACGCGGTCGAGCCGGCGTATTCGGCGCTGGGCACCGACAACGGCCTGCAATCGGCCAAGAAGCTGCAATACGGCCTGCGCTGGGCCGAAGTGAGCGCCGCGCCGTTCCGCATGACCAAGGGCTATATGGGCGAAGGCGGCGTCTCCACCCCGCTGATTGTGCACCTGCCTGGGCAAAGCCAGCCGGGCGTGCAGCGCCGCGCCTTCACCCATGTGACCGACAACACAGCCACCTTCCTCGAACTGGCCGGCGTCAAACTGCCCGACACGCCGGCGCCGGCGGCGATCGATCCCGCCACCGGGATCGACAAGAACAAAGGCAAGGTGCTGTACCAGGACCGCGCGGTGTATCCGATCACCGGCAAGTCGCTGCTGACTTATGTGCGCGGCGCCGACAGCGCCACCGCCCAGGTGCACACCGAACCGTTCGGCGAGGAGTCGTATGGCCGCGCCTTGCTCTTTAGCGGCGACGGCAAATGGAAGCTGCTGTGGACCGAACCGCCGGCCGGCCCGCTCGACGGCCACTGGGAATTGTTCGACCTGACGCGCGACCGAGGCGAGACCACCGATGTATCGGCATCCAATCCGGCTGTCGCCAGTGAATTGAACAAGCAGTGGACCGACTACATGAAGCGGGTGGGCGGAGTCGAGCCCAAGCGTCCGCAAGGCTATTACTAAGCGGGGCGCGCAGGTGGCTTTTGTGACAATCAAGCGTGCCGGGACGCTGCTGGTGGCGCTTGCCCTGCTGGGCGCCGGCGCGGTGGCCTATCCCGCCTACCGCGCCAAGGCGGAACACGGCACGGCAGCGCTGCTCGACCTGGGCAGCGAGGCCGCCTGCGGCGCCTACAGCGGCCTGCCGCGCGGCTTCGGCAGCGACCGGCACGCCGGCATG
>JBDSTZ010000456.1:0-3670 GCA_039927975.1 Massilia sp.
GCAGCTCGCCGACCACACTTCGGGCGAACAGTTCGGCCTCGTGCTCGGTGGGCGTTTGCGGCGGCTCGTAATTCTTGTTTGGCGTGGCGGCGCCAACATTGTGGATGCTCTTGCCGGCCGAGGTCGGGCCGATGCGATCCGGTTCGGTTTCGGCTGTGCGCAATCGCACCGCCGCGTTGACCATGTCATTGATTTCGTCGAGTTTTCCGCGCCCATCCTTCTGCGCGAAAAGCCGCGCACGACCGGCGTTGGCCGCAACTATCCACCTGACTGCCATCTGCTGCTCCTGAAAGTGAATCGACACTCTGTTCGATGCGGAACGACCGCTTTGGTTCCAGCCTTTTCGGCCCTGCGCGATGAAAAGCTCGGCCGGCGTGCCCGTTTGGCGCCGATCAAACAAAGCAGGGTTCAGCGGGTGACACTGGTCTACATCAGCGAGGACATCCCACTCATCCAGGCTCAGCAACCAGGAAGCGCCATGCCCACACTATTCGCGTATTGCGGACGGTTCCCACTCCTGTTGGTCGCGCTCGCGTTGCTGTCGGGCTGCGCCGCCACCAACGGCCTCTGCGAGGCCGAGCGCGCCGGCATCGCCGGCAAAACCTACGTCATCACCGGCCCCTCCAGCGGCTTGGGGCGCGGCGTCGCGCTCAGGCTGGCGTCGCTGCACGCCAACGTGGTGCTGGCCGCGCGCCGCACCGAAGTGCTGGCGCAGGTGGCCAACGAGGCCAATGCCGCCGGCGGCAAGGCGCTCGTCGTCACCACCGACGTCAGCAAGCCGGAAGAGATGGAACGGCTGGCCGAACAAGCGGTCGCGCGCTTCGGCCGCATCGACGTCTGGATCAACAACGCCGGCGTGGGCGCGATCGGCCGGTTCGAGACCATCCCCATCGCCGACCACACGCGGCTCATCGACGTCAATCTGAAAGGCGTCATCTACGGCAGCCACGTGGCGCTGCGCCAGTTCCAGCGCCAGCACGCCGGCACCCTGGTCAATATCGGCTCGGTCGAAAGTGAAGAACCGCTCGCCTACCACGCCTCGTATTCTGCCTCCAAGGCGGCCGTGCTGAGCCTTGGCCGCGCGCTCAACGAAGAGCTGCGCCTGAACCGTGCCGGCCCGATCACCGTGGCGACCGTCATGCCGTGGGCCACCGACACCCCGTTCTTCGAGCACGCCGCCAATTACAGCGGCGGCACGCCGCGCATGCCGGCGATGGATGACCCCGAGAGAGTCGTCAACGCCATCGTCTGGGTATCGCTCCACCCGCAGGAAGAAATGGCGGTCGGCTGGAAGGCCAAGCTGGTGTACGCGGGCCACCGCATCGCGCCCGAGAACACCGCGCGCGAGACGTCTGGCGCCAGCCCGCAATTGCGCGGCGGTAGCGCGGGCGGGGCAACCGGCACGGGTGGCGGCGGATCGAATGTAGATGGGGCCGGATCGAATCGACCCGGTGCGGGAGGGGCCGGCACGATGGGTCCCGACACGAAAGGACGCGGCGCCGGTGGATCAGGCCCTAGTGGATCAGGCCCCAATGGATCAGGCGGAAGTGGATCAGGCGAAAGTGGAGCAGGCGGAAGTGGAGGGGGCGAAAGTGGGGGAGGCGAAAGTGGATCCGGCGCAAGTGGACCGGGGACAAGCGGAGTTGGCACAAATGGATCAGGCGCGAACGGATCCGGTCACGACGGGGCAGCTAAGACCGGCTCCGATAAGGCGCCCGCCCGGTGAACGGACCCTTGCATGGTGCCCCGCCATTCCGCTTCTTGTTAAGGCAAAGGCGGGCAAGGCATTCATGGTCCTCAAGGCACTCGGGGTACCCGGGGCACGCAGCGCACTCAGGGCACTCAAGGTACGCCAGGGACCCGGGTCACGCAAGGCCCCCGGGTCACTCGGCTCACGCAGGGCAGCCAAGTCACTCACGGCACTCGGTTCACTCAGGGCACTCGGTTCACTCATCGCGATCAGCGCGGCTTAGCCCACTCGGCGGGCCGAGGCCAGTCGCGCCAGGCGCAGTCTGTATTTATGCGTATCGCCTGCCCAGCTTTGCTCGCCAGCCGCAACCGTCGAGCGCAGCAACGGCCAAGCGTGCCGCGCCATACTTTTCACCCGGCTCAGGTCTCCGCCCAGCGCTGCTGGATTGCCAGGATGGCCGGCAGGCAGCCGATGAACAGGTCGACCAGCGCCGGGTCGAAGTGCTTGCCCTTCTGCTCGTTCAGGTAGGCCAGCGCGTCCTCGAGCGGCCAGCCCGGCTTGTAGGGACGCGCCGAAGTGAGCGCGTCGAACACGTCGGCGATGGCGACGATGCGTCCTTCGAGCGGAATCTGTTCGCCCGTCAGTCCGGCCGGGTAGCCGCTGCCGTCGTACTTTTCATGGTGGGTCAGGGCGATGCTGCGGGCCAGCCGCAGCAGTCCGCTCGGGTGGTCGCCAATGATCTCGGCGCCGATCGTCGGATGGCCCTGCATGACGCGCCATTCGTCCGCGTCGAGCTTGCCCGGCTTGCGCAGGATGTGGTCGGGAATGCCGATCTTGCCGACATCGTGCATCGGCGCCGCGTGGAGCAGTTCGTCGGCGTCGGCCTGGCTCATGCCGCAGGCTTCTCCCAGCACGCGGGCGAAGTGGCTCATGCGGATCACGTGCAGGCCGGTCTCGTTGTCCTTGTATTCGGCCGCCAGGCCGAGCCGCTGGACGATCTCGAGCCGGCTCTGGCGCAGTTCGTCGAGGCGCACCAGCGACAGGTGGGTGCGCACGCGCGCGCGCACGATCGGCGGGCTGACCGGCTTGGTGATGTAGTCGACCGCGCCGGCCTCGAAGCCGGCCACCTCGTCGGCCGGGTCGGTGAGGGCGGTCACGAAGATCACCGGGATCGGCGCGGTGGCCGGATCGGCCTTGAGCGCGCGGCATACCTCGTAGCCGCTCATGCCGGGCATCATGACGTCTAGCAGGATCAGGTCGGGCCGCTCGCTCGCCACCAGCGCCAGCGCGCGCGCGCCGTCCTTGGCGAACAGCAGGCGGTAGTCGTCTTGCAGGATCTGGCGCAGCAGTTGCAGGTTGTTGGCTTCGTCGTCGACCGCGAGCAGGGTCGGCTGGCGCGTCGGGCGCGGGGCCGGCGATGCGGATGGTGACGCTGATGTCGCGCGGACGGACGCCACGGCGGTTGCGGGCGACACGGCAGCGCTGGCCGATCCTGCGGTCGACACCGATTCCGCCGTCGCGACGTTTGCGGCGCTCGCCGGCGACGGGGCGCAAACCGCCGCTGATGGCAAGGATGCCGCCCGTGCGGTTGGCGCCCCAGCTGTCGCGTCGACGGGTGGAAGTGGCGTGGCCGATGCAGTGGTCGCAGTCGATGGCAGTGTGGTGGACGCTATTGCTGTTGCCAGGGCCGGCGTGGCGGCAAGGTTGGTGGACAAGGTGTTCATGCGGTGGCCGTGGCGGCGTGCGCCAGCAGGGTGTCGAGTTGATCTTGGGCGAGGCTGAAGTCGAAGTCGTCGATGGCGTTGCGCAAGGCGGTCAGGCGCGGTGCGGCCTGCGGGCCGAGACTGGCGGCCAGCGCGGCCAGCGCGGCATCGTCGAGCGCGCCGCGCGCCAGCGCCTCCGTCAGGGCGGCGCCAGCCGCGCGCGCGCCGGCGGCGTCGAGCACGCCCGGCGGCTGGGCCGACGCGCGTTGCGGCCGCT
>JBDSTZ010000457.1:0-5678 GCA_039927975.1 Massilia sp.
GGCGACCGGCGACGGCTGGCCGTGGCCATCGCCGAGGAAGTAGAACGGCGAGGCGGCGCCGGCGTGCTCGCGCGAATCGGAGGCCGACGGCGCCTGCGGCACGCCGAGGAAGGCGGCGCCGAAACGCGGATCGTAGGCCGGCACCGCGCTGTGCACCTTGTCCGGCACCCCGCTGCCGCTCTGGGCGACCGGCATCAGCGCCGGCACCCGGTTGCCGAGCGAGAGCACCTGGGTCGGCGAGGCGGGAATCAGGTTGGTTCCGGGAATCTGGCCTTGTGGAATCGGGGTGCCCGGCACGCTCGGACCGAAGCCGGCCGGGCTCACCAGGGGCGAACCGGGCGGCGCGATATTGGCCGGCGCCTGCACCCCGTGCGGGGCGAACGGCGGCGCGGCGAACATCTCGGTGGCCATCCGCGCCGGCACGGCCGGGTCGAACGGCGCCGACGGCGCCGGCAAGGCGTTGGACGGTGCCGACGGCAGCGCGGGTGAGGAGGTTGGGATACTCACTGGCGCGGCTTATTTATAGGTGTCGGGATAATCGTGGTACTTGCCGATCTCGACATCGTCGAGCACGGCCAGCGCGTCGCTGGTGAGCACCGCCAGCGAGCAGTACAGCGAAATCAGGTAGGACGAGATGGCGTGGTTGTTGATGCCCATGAAGCGCACCGACAAGCCAGGACTCTGTTCGCCCGGCAGGCCCGGCTGGAACAGCCCGACCACGCCCTGGCGCTTGTCGCCCACGCGCAGCAGCAAGATCTTGCTCTTGCCGTCGGCCACCGGCACCTTGTCCGATGGAATCAGCGGAATCCCGCGCCAGGTGATGAATTGCGAACCGAACAGGCTGATGGTCGGCGGCGGCGTGCCGCGCCGGGTCGCTTCGCGGCCGAAGGCGGCGATCGCCAGCGGATGGGCCAGGAAAAAGGCCGGCTCCTTCCACACCTTGGTCAGCAGCTCGTCGAGGTCGTCCGGGGTCGGCGCGCCGGTCAGCGGAAAGATGCGCTGCGAGTCGGTCACTTGCGACAGCAGGCCGTAGTCGGGGTTGTTGATCAGCTCGCTTTCCCGGTTTTCCTTGATCGTCTCGATCGTCAGGCGCAATTGCTCCTTGATCTGGTCGTGCGGGCTGCTGTACAGGTCGGAGACGCGGGTGTGCACGTCGAGCACCGTCGAGACGGCGTTCAGGTAGAACTCGCGCGGGTTTTCCTCGTAGTCGACATAGGTGCGCGGCAACTGGTTTTCGGTCTCGCGCGCGGTGCAGGTGACGCGGATCGCTTCCGGGTTCTTCACCTTGTTGAGGCGGTAGATGCCGGCCTCGACCGGCACCCATTGCAGCAGATGGGTCAGCCAGCGCGGACTGATGGTCTCGAGCTGGGGGACGCTCTTGGTGGCATTGGCTAACTGCCGTGCTGCGTGATCGCCGAGGGCGGTGGTACCGCCAACTGTTGCCGACATTGTGACTCCGGGGGGAAAGTGAGTGAAAGTTTGTTAATTAGGCAAAGGCGAAGTCTCGGGCCTGGCCCCGAATGCTTCAACCGTCTATCGCCATCAATTGACGCGCCCGGGCGCTGTGCGAATCGCTGATCGATTCGCCGCAGTTGACCAGCGCCGACGGCGCCACCCCGAGCGCGGCGGCCAGCTTGGCCACCGTCGCCAGCGAGGCGATCACGTCGCCGCGCTCGATTTCGCCGATGTAGGAACGGTTCAGGGTCGAATGCTCGGCCAGCTTTTCCTGCGACCAGCCGCGCGATTCGCGCAACTGGCGCACGCCGATGCCGAAGCTGAGCACCAGCCGGGTCGAGGGCGGTTTCGGCGCCGGCATCACTAGCCGCCGTTGACGTTGGCCTGGGCGCCCTCGCGCGAGGCGGCCTGGGCGACGCGGCCGCCCGGCGCGACGTCGTGGGTCAGCCAGACATTGCCGCCGATGACGGCGCCCTTGCCCAGGGTGATGCGACCGAGGATGGTGGCGCCGGCGTAGATCACCACGTCGTCCTCGACGATCGGATGGCGCGGCAAGCCTTTTTGCAAGCTGCCGTCGGCGTCGACCGGAAAGCGCTTGGCGCCCAGCGTGACGGCCTGGTACAGGCGCACGCGCTGGCCGATCACGGCGGTCTCGCCGATCACCACGCCGGTGCCGTGGTCGATGAAGAAGCCGGCGCCGATGGTGGCGCCCGGGTGGATGTCGATGCCGGTGGCGCCGTGCGCCAGCTCGGAGATGATGCGCGCCAGCAGCGGCAGGCCCAGCGCATACAGGCGGTGCGCCAGGCGGTAGTGGATCATCGCCAGCACGCCCGGGTAGCACAGCAGCACTTCGTCGACGCTGCCGGCGGCCGGGTCGCCCTGGTAGGCGGCCAGCACGTCGCTGTCGAGCAGGCTGCGGATCTGCGGCAGCGCGGCGCCGAACGCGCGGGTGGCGGCGAGCGCCTCGGCGGCCAGGTCGGACGCGGTCTGGCGCCGCAGCGCGGCGTGGTAGCCCAGTTCGAGGCGCACCTGGCGCAGCAGCGCATGCAGGGCGGCGTCGAGCGCGTGGGCGACGTGGAAATCCTCGCTTTCCTGGCGTAGGTCGGGCGGCCCCAGGCGCATCGGAAACAGCACGCCCTTGAGCTGGCCGACGATGGCGCCGAGCGCGTCGCGCGAGGGAAACTCGATGCCGCCCAATTCGCTTGCCGGGCGCTGCGTCTGGCGCCAGTGGTGGCGCGCCTCGTGCAGCTCGGCGACGATGGCGCCGATCTCGAAGTGGGCCATCAGTCCTGCACCCAGGGCAGGCCGTGCGAGCGCCAGCCGTTGATGCGGCCGCGCTGGAACTGCTCGTCGATGTCGCCCTCGAAGCCTTCGACCACATTGAAGACCAGTTGCAGGCCGGCCTTGGCCGCCGCCTCGGCCGCCAGCGCCGAGCGCTTGCCGCTGCGGCACAGCAGCAGCGCGACCTTGTCTTTGCCGCCCAGCTTGGCCTCGAGCTCGCGCGCGAAGCGCGGGTTGCGCAGCAGCGCCGTGCCGGTGGCCCAGGGCACGTGCACGCTGCCGGGCACGTGGCCGACGAACACCCGCTCCTCGTTGGTGCGCACGTCGACCAGCACCGCCTGGCCCGACTTGGCCAGCTCCCAGGCCAGCGGCGGGGTGACGCCCCCGGCATACGCCAGGCCGCGCTCGCGGGCGTTGTGGAGGGCCGCTTCCAGCGGGGCGGGCAGGGCGATTTCCAGCAGCTCGGGCGGCATAATGTTTCCTCGAATATTGATTGCGATAGACGGCAGGCCCAGAGGTTGGACAACGCCGCTGGGCACATGTTCAATATACGAGTTGCTCTTTTGGATTCAAACGAATTAAAAAGCGCATCGACATTCGGAAAACGAGGAAGGGCGCCGACGAACTTAGGTTCGGTAAAGGCGACAGGTCGCCAAGCTGCGGTTGAACGTGCGCGATGGGGCGATGCGGGTTAGTCGGTCATTGACAGCGACCGGGGGCCGCTCAGTCGGGCACTCTGCGCGGGATTGAGCACCCTGATCGGGCGCGCGATTTGATCGCCTGCCGGCAGTTCGTCGGCACCGTCGATCAACAGGCGTTTCAATTCGGCGACCGAGAGTGCCGGATGTTGGCTCAGTAACTTGGCCGCCGCGTTGCACACTTGCGGCGCAGCCATGCTGGTGCCGCTCATGAGCAAGGGATAGCCGCCCGGGGCCACGCTGCGAACCGTGTCGCCGTTGGCGTACAGCCCGACGCTCGGGCCGGTATTGGTGAAGTTTGTGATCTGACCATCCTGGTCCACCGCACCCACCGTCAACAAATTAGGCGCGCTCAGGCTGCCCGGCAGGAAGCGCTGCTTGTCGATGTTTTGGTCGTCGTTGCCGGCGCCGGCAACGAACAGGGTAGTGGGTAACGCAGCCATCAAGGCCAGCATGTGCTTTTCGAGCGAAGCGGCATTCCCGGGCGAAATATGCTCGTTGGTGCCCCAGCTCATATTGACGACCCGCACCTGATTATTCTTGAGAAAGTTGGCGATGCGATCGAAGCGATCGTTCCACTCTGCCGCGTCGGGATTGGGCTGCAACGCCAGCGTTTGGGCATCACGGATCGCCACCAATTCGACAAAGGGATTACCTTCGGCCACGATGCCCGCAACATGCGTGCCGTGCCGCCTGCCCCCCGCGCCGATCACTTCCAACATCAATCGCTGCGTGCGCAGAATGTACTCAGTCGACCGCTCCCTGTGTGCTTCTTTAAGTCGAAACTCGCTCATGTGAAGTTGCTCTTGCCATGCCCCCCAGGAAAGTGATTCCGGCGTCGCCTTGTCTGGAAGGAAGGAATCATGATACCCCTGGACGAGCGCCCATGCCTTGGTTCGATCGAGACCATCGATCTGCGGATCGATCAAACAATCCCCGCCCGACGCCAGGACCAGGCACGCGCGTGGGGGATGCTTGAACAAGTCGATATCCACACCCTCGGGTTCCCACACCGCGACGCGCACCGCTCGCCCCTGACCTTCTAGCGGCGGGTAGGCGCGCTGTGGCCAGTAGGTCGATTCGCGGCCCTTGGCGTCGAGAACGGACTTGATGGCTTTTCGCAAGGCGTCGGCGCGCGGCCGAAGGATTTCACCGGAAAAACGAGTCTCCAAGATATTGTTGGCGAATGGAAGCGGTGAGTGAACCGGCAACATTTGATATATCTGATCAAGGCCTTTGACAGAGTCGGCCACGGTTTTCTCAAACGGCGGGATGTCGAGAGAAGGGATTAGTTGTTTCAGGCGGGTTCGCGCTGCCGGCCAGGGCAAATCATTAACGCGTTGCGCGGCCACCATGGCAAAACGGGGCTGGTCCCATCCTTCGACGAGCGCCTGAGCCAGTAGCTCTTCGAAGAGGTACAGCATTGCGCGCTGCGATGGCTTGTCAATGGCGCGCCGCGCCGTTGCGATCTCCGCTAGCGCATCCGCGGGGCGCCCACGCAGCAGCATGCTATGGATCAGCGTGGCGCTGGCACGCCCCATCGAAGGTTGGGTCTCCGCCTGCCGCAGCGCCAAGCCCTCGAGCCAGTCGAGCATTGGTGCCAGCCCGGACACCGGCAGGCGCAAATATTCGCTGCGCAGTTTAGTCGGCGCAAAACTATACGCAGGGTTGTCATCGGCGAGCGTAAAAAGGGGGAGTGCGAATAAACCCAGGCATAAAGCCGAGCGCAGCATTTTCTTCAACAATTTTTCAACTCCATATTTTTAATCTCTTCCCCGCTTCCGCTGGGCGACACGACCGCGCGAAAAATCAGCAGCCTCTAGCCGATCACAACACTGGTCGCGTGCTCGGGCGGTCCGACGTCGATCGGCGCCTGCTTGTAGTGGTCGAGGTCGCGCGTGACCCGCATCGCCGCCACCACCTCGGGCCAGGGCGCGGCCCAGACCTCGGGCCACAGCCGCTCGCCAACATGCTCGACCTTGAAGGCGAGGTTTTCGCGGCCCGGCGTGAACTCGCAGTCGATGCCGGGCCGGTTGCCGCGCGCGTCGCAGCGGTACCAGCCGCCGTCGTCAAGCCGCAGCGCGACCAGGCAGTGGGTGCAGTACGGCCCGTCGAGGGCATCGAAGCGCAGGCGCTGGTACACCAGGCCGGCCGCAATGCCGTTGGCCCGCAACAGCGCCACCAGCAGATGGCTCTTGCCGATGCAGAGGCTGACGCCCTTGGCCAGCACCTCGGAGGCGGTGC
>JBDSTZ010000458.1:0-16085 GCA_039927975.1 Massilia sp.
CAGGGCGAAGCCGTCCATGCCGCCCAGGCGCACGTCGCTGATGACGATGCCGGCGAACCCACTCACCAGCAGCGGCAGCGCGCCTTCGGCCGTCTCGAACGGCGCCACGTCGAAGCCGGCCAACTCCAGCGTCTCGCTCACGCTGCTGCGCACGGCCTGGTCGTCCTCGACGAATACGACTTTGAAACCTTCAAACATGGCTTGTTTCCTCTTCTTCTACCAGGGTCAGATCGAGCTCGAACGCGGCGCCGCCCGGGATGTTCGAGGCGCGCAAGGCGCCGCCGAATTCGCGCACGATGTCTGCTGAAATGGCCAGGCCGAGTCCCAATCCCTGGCCCGGCAGTTTGGTGCTGAAAAATGGCTCGAACAACCGGTCGATCAGCTCGGGCGCGATGCCACCACCGCTGTCGCTCACGCGAATGAACGCGCGGCCATCGGCGCGCCACAGGCGGATGGCCAGGTTTTTCTGCGGCGCACCCTGCATCGCATCGAGCGCGTTAGCGCACAGGTTGATCAGCACCTGTTCGAGGCGGTTACCGTCACACAGCACGCGCAGAGCTGGCGCCAGGTCCAGTTGCACTGCCACATGCTCGGTGCGAATCCGGTTGTCCAGCAGTTGCAAGGTGTTGTCGACCACCTTGGCCAGATCGAAAGGCGCCAGCATCAGCGGCGTCTTGCGCGAGAACGATTTGAGCTGCTCGGTCAGGCGTCCCATGCGCTCGGTCAGGTCGGTCACCGATTGCAGGTTTTTCTCGACGCGCGCCATGTCGCCGCGCTTGAGCAGCAACTGGGTATTGAAGGACAGCGAGCGCAGCGCCGTCAGCGGTTGGCTGATCTCGTGGGTGATACCGGCCGACATCTGGCCGATCAGCGCCAGTTTGCTGGCGTGGATCAGTTCATCCTGGGAGGTGCGCAGCACCTGTTCGGCGTGTTTGCGTTCGCCGATCTCGTGCAGCAGTTCCTGGTTCATGGCGTTCAGTTCCGCAGTGCGCGCGGCGATGCGCAGTTCGAGTTCGTCGTGGGCGCGTTGCAGCGCCTCGCGCGCGCGCAAGCGGCTGGCGATGGCGCGTCGGCGCTGCGCCAGGAACAGCGCCAGCAGGCCGACGAAGGCGGCCAGGATGCCGGCGCCGACCGCGTTCTGCCAGGCCTGCAGCTGCACCTGCGACCCGTTCGACAGGGTCACCAGGCGCCAGCCCTGGCGCGCCATCGGCCGCACCTGAACGGCGTAGCGGGCGTGCGGCGCGGCCGGATTAAGCGCGCGCCAGCTGACCACCTGACTGCCTTGGTCGACGGCGCGCTGGTCGGCCTTGCGGTTGCGCCAGGCGGGCGCGGACGACATGACGATGGTGTCGTCTGCGCCCAGCACCATGAAGTAGTCGTTCGGCGTTTGCGCGCTCGAGACCACCCAGGTCGATTCGATCGGGTCGAGGCTGATCTTGACCACCACCACGCCCTGCACCTTGCCGTGCTGGAGCACCGGTTGCGCGAAATAGTATTCGGGCGCGTTGCGGGCGCCGGCGCGGGCGAAGTAGCGCGCCGGCTGGCCCTGTACGGCGCCGGCGAAATAGGGCAGGGCGGCGTAGTCCTTGCCGACGATGCTTTGCGGTTGATACCAGTCGCTGGCTGCGCGCGCCACACCTGCGGCATCGAGAACGAAGATGGCCAGCGAGCCGGCGCGTGCATTCAGGCTGCTCAGGCGCTTGTTGGCGCGCTCGCTCAAGGCGGCGCTGGCCGGCTGTTGCAGCAGCGCCTGGACGTCGCCGTCGAGGGCGACGAGGGCGGGCAGGTATTCGTAGCGCCCAAGTTCGCTATCGAGCGCTGAGGCGTACAGGTCGAGCTGCTGGGCCAGTACGTCGTTGAGCTGGGCGTAGCCGCTGCGCGCGCTCCAGGCGTGGACCAGGAACACGGCTGCGGCGATCACGCCGGCGATGCCGCCCCAGGCGGCCAGGGCGCGCGCAGTACGGGACGTGGTGATTGTTTGGAGCGCCTGCAAATCTACGGCCTCATAAAGGTTGGTGCGACCCTGCCGGAGGATGCGACAGCTGACTATGTTACTCCAGAAAATAGCTGGGGCAAGTGCCCGTGCCGGGTATTTTTGGCGCGGCCGGCGAGCGCGGTTTCCAATCCCACACGCCAATCGGAGCTTCGTGTGGAAGTCCACACGCGCGGTGTTCACCAAGGGCACGGGCCAGGCGAACATCTCCCATGAAATCAACAGCTTGGAGAATTTTCGCGCGCTGTCAGGCGACTGGCACGCTAACTGCTAAAGAGAAGGGGCAAGGCAGCACACCAAAAAGAAAACAACAGCAGGAGACAGCATGGACATGAAATGGATGGAAGACTTTCTATGCCTGGCCGAGACGCGCAGTTTTTCGCGCTCGGCCAGCGAACGGCATGCCAGCCAGCCGGCGTTCAGCCGACGCATCCAGGCGCTTGAAAGCTGGCTTGGGGCGACGCTTGTCGACCGCGCCAGAACCCCACTTTCACTGACGACGGCCGGCCACCTATTCCGTGGCCATGCCGCCGGCATCGTGCAACTGGTCCACGAGGCCAGAGGCATCCTGCGGCAGCACCCGGAGCATCCGGGCGGCGCCGCCTGAAACCTGCCGCAACCCGCTGCAATCGACCGCGCTCCACGCACCGGCCGAATGGCGCGGTATCGCCGATCGACCATATAAAAACCATAAACAGTAGAGGAAACACATGAACAAGATGATCATCGCCGTCCTGGCTTCGAGCCTGGTCCCCGCCGCCGCCATGGCGCAATCGTCCGTCACCGTGTACGGCGTGGCCGACGCCGGACTGGTGCGCGAATCGGGCAGCCCGACCGGCACGGTCAACGCCATCACCAGCGGCGTCGCGTCGGGATCGCGGCTCGGCTTCAAGGGCAAGGAAGATCTGGGCAATGGCGTCAAGGCTTACTTCGTGCTTGAAAACGGCTTCAATATCGACACCGGCAGCGCGGCGCAGGGCGGCTTGCTGTTCGGCCGCCAGGCCTACCTCGGCATGTCAAGCGAGCTTGGCGCGGTAACCGTCGGCCGCCAGTATTCGCCGTACTACCGCGCCATGCGCGACATCGGCGATGTGTTCTGCGCCGGTTTCGCCGGACGCGCCGGGAATATCCTCGCCTCGAATACGCGCCTGGATAACATGGTGTCCTACGTCACGCCGTCGCTGCAAGGCTTCACCGCGGAGCTGGCCGTCGGTCTGGGCGAAGTGCCCGACAACGCCGCCGCCAAGCGCGCCTACAGTTCGGCCCTCACCTACACCGCCGGCCCGCTGGTCGCCGCCCTGAGCTGGCACCAGCAGCAGAACGCGCTGGCCACCGACAGCAGCGCCAACACCCTTCTGACCGCGCGCTACAACTTCGGCGTGGCCGAGGCGAGCGCCGGTTACGCGCGCAACAAGGGCCTGGCCGGCGCGCGCAGCAACGACGTCATCGTCGGCGTCATCGTGCCGGCTGGCGCCGTGACCAAGGTCTACGCCTCCTACATTCACCACGACGACACCACGGCCGCCGCGCGCGACGCCAGCCAGTGGGCGTTCGGCGCCACGTATGCGCTGTCCAAACGCACGGACTTGTATGCGGCCTATGCGCATATCGATAACCGCAACGGCGCCACCTTCAAGGTCGGCAACGCGACTACCGACGGCACCGGCAACACCGGCGTCAACCTCGGTATCCGCCACACCTTCTGATGAACGTTGATCTGTGAACCGCATCAAACCCTGGTCGACTGACGGCCGGGTTTCCCCTCTGTGTTTTATTCACTTCTCGTGGAGTAACTGACATGAACCATGCTAAATCCCTCGTTGTACTGTTAAGTGCCGTTTTGCTGTGCGCCGGCGCCCAGGCGCAGGAACTGACGGGCACGCTCGCCAAGATCAAGAAGACCGGCACCGTCACCCTCGGTGTGCGCGACGGCTCGGTGCCGTTTTCCTACCTCGACGACAAGCAGCAATACCAGGGCTATTCGATCGACCTGTGCATGAAGGTGGTCGACGCGCTCAAGAAGCAGCTCGGCATGCCCGAACTGAAAGTTGCGATGAACCCGGTGACCTCGGCCAACCGCATTCCGCTCATGGCCAACGGCACCATCGACCTCGAATGCGGCTCGACCACCAACAACCTCGAACGCCAGCAGCAGGTGGCCTTTGCGCCGACCATGTTCGTCATCGCCAACCGCCTGCTGGTCAAGAAGGGATCGAACATCAAGTCGCTGGCCGACATGAAGGGCAAGACCCTGGTCGCCACCGCCGGCACCTCGACCGTCAAGCAGATGACGATCCTCAATCGCGAGAAGGACCTCGGCATGAACATCGTCATCGCCAAGGACCACCCGGAAGCCTTCCTCATGCTGGAGACGGGACGCGCCGCCGCCGAAGCCAACGACGACATCCTGCTCGCCTCGCAGCGCGCCAATTCCAAGCGGCCCGACGATTACGAGCTGACCACCGAAGCGCTGTCGGTCGAACCGTACGGGATCATGCTGCGCAAGGAAGACCCAGCCTTCAAGAAGGTGGTCGACGACGCCATCGTCAGCTTCTACAAGTCGGGCGATGCGGTCCACAAACTGTACGCCAAGTGGTTCATGTCGCCGATTCCCCCAAAAGGGATCAACCTGCGGTTCCCGATGCCGCCGCAGCTTGAAGTGGTGCTCGCCAATCCGACCGATTCGGGCGACCCGGCCGCCTACGCCAAGGTGCCGGAAGCGCAAAAAGCAGCTTCCAAGAAGCGCTGATCCCTTGTCGCCCTGCCTGGATACATACTCATGAACTATCACTGGAACTGGCGCATCTTCTGGGAGGTTGCGCCCGATGGTGTCGGCACCTATTTCGACACCCTGATGTCGGGCCTGGTGTGGACCCTGGCCACCGCGCTCACCGCCTGGGTCATGGCGCTCGCGCTTGGCCTGGTGGTCGGCACCGTCCGCACCATGCCAAACAAATGGCTGGTTCGGCTGGCCAACGCCTATGTCGAGCTGTTTCGCAACGTACCGCTGCTGGTGCAGATGTTCCTGTGGTACTTCGTGATGCCCGAAGTGCTGCCGCAATCGCTGGGCGACGCCATCAAGGCGCTGCCGAACACGCCCTTCATCACCGCGGTCCTGTGCCTGGGCTTCTTCACCTCGTCGCGGGTCGCGGTGCAGGTGACTACCGGGATCGCGGCGCTGCCGCGCGGGCAGAAGATGGCCGGCACCGCGCTCGGCCTGACTCTCGGGCAGACCTACCGGTTCATCTTGCTGCCGATGGCGTCGCGCGTAATCCTGCCGCCGCTGACGAGTGAATTCCTCAACATCATCAAGAACAGTTCGGTGGCGCTGACCATCGGCCTGGTCGAACTGACCGCCAGCGCGCGGGCGATCCAGGAATTCTCGTTCCAGGTGTTCGAGGCCTTCAGCGCCGCCACGCTGATCTATGTGACGGTCAATGTGATCGTCGTCTTCCTCATGCACCGGATCGAGAAGAAGGTCGCGATTCCGGGCTTTATCGTCGCCGGCGGCGCGGGAGGACACTGAGATGGGTATCGATTTCGACTTCGACGTCATTTCGCGCTCGTGGGTCTACCTGTTCCAGACCGGGATGGTGTTCACCCTCAAGCTGACCGCGCTCGCCATGACCGGCGGGATCATCGTCGGCACGCTGCTGGCGATGATGCGCCTCTCTAACATCAAGGCGGTCTCGCTGCTCGCCTCCGGCTACGTCAACCTGGTGCGCTCGATTCCCTTGGTGCTGGTGATCTTCTGGTTTTACTTCCTGGTGCCGTACATCGCCGCCTGGATCATCGGCGCCAAGGAACCGGTGCAGGTGGGCGCGTTCTCGTCGGCGCTGATCACTTTCATCATGTTCGAAGCGGCCTACTACTGCGAGATCATGCGCAGCGGGATCCAGTCCATCGCCCGAGGCCAGGTCTGGGCCGGCCAGGCGCTCGGCATGAACTACTGGCAGACCATGGGCCACGTGGTGCTGCCGCAGGCCTTCCGCAATATGATCCCGCTGCTGCTGACCCAGACCATCGTGCTGTTCCAGGACGTCTCGCTGGTGTACGTGCTGTCGATCCCCGATTTTGTCGGCGCCGCCAGCAAGGTCGCCCAGCGCGACGGCCGCCTGGTCGAGATGTACACCTTCGTCGCGCTGGTCTATTTCATCCTTTGCCTGGGGCTCTCGGCCCTGGTGCGGCGCCTGCATCAGCGGGTCGCGATCATCCGCTAGCAAGCACTTGAGAATTTGGAGAACAACATGATTGAATTGAATGACATCAGCAAATGGTATGGCCAGTTCCAGGTGCTGACCGATTGTACGACCCAGGTCGGCAAGGGCGATGTGATGGTCATCTGCGGGCCGTCCGGCTCCGGCAAGTCGACCCTGATCAAGACCGTCAACGGCCTTGAGCCGTTCCAGAAAGGCCAGATCAAGGTCGACGGCGTGTCGGTCGGCGACCCGAAGACCAATCTGTCAAAACTGCGCGCGCGGATCGGCATGGTGTTCCAGAACTTCGAGCTGTTTCCGCACCTGTCGATCCGCGAGAACCTCACGATCGGCCAGATCAAGGTGCTGGGCCGCAGCGCCGACGAAGCCAACGCCAAGGGACTCAAGTACCTCGACCGGGTCGGCCTGATCGCCCAGCAGGACAAGTTTCCCGGCCAGTTGTCGGGCGGCCAGCAGCAGCGCGTGGCGATTGCCCGCGCCCTGTCGATGGACCCGATCGCGATGCTGTTCGACGAGCCCACCTCGGCGCTGGACCCCGAGATGATCAACGAGGTGCTCGACGTGATGGTCGGACTGGCGCAGGAGGGCATGACGATGATGGTGGTCACCCACGAGATGGGCTTCGCCAAGCGGGTGGCCAATCGCATCGTCTTCATGGACAAGGGCAGGGTCATCGAGGACTGCACCAAGGACGAGTTTTTCGGCACCCAGCGCTCGGACCGCGCGCGCGACTTCCTCGCCAAGATCATTCATTGAACGCCGGTTTCAGAACTACCTCTATATCAAACTAAAGGAGTCACCGTATGACAAGCCAGCACGCCATTCCGTCCTACCTGGTCCCCAAGGAGAACAATCCCTGGGGCGTGTATCTCGAGCAGATCGACCGCGTCACCCCGCATCTGGGCGGCCTGGCGCGCTGGGTCGAGACGCTCAAGCGGCCCAAGCGGGTGCTGATCGTCGACGTGCCGATCGAGCGCGACGACGGCACCATCGCCCACTTCGAGGGTTACCGGGTGCAGCACAATATGTCGCGCGGGCCGGGCAAGGGCGGGGTGCGCTTTCACCAGGATGTGACGCTGTCGGAGGTGATGGCGCTGTCGGCCTGGATGACGGTGAAGAACGCGGCGGTGAACGTGCCTTACGGCGGCGCCAAGGGCGGTATCCGGGTCGATCCAAAGACCCTGTCGCAGGGTGAGCTGCAGCGCATGACGCGCCGCTACACGAGCGAGATCGGCATCATCATCGGGCCGAACAAGGACATCCCGGCGCCGGACGTCAACACCAACGAGCAGACCATGGCGTGGATGATGGACACCTATTCGATGAACCAGGGCAGCACCGCGACCGGCGTCGTCACCGGCAAGCCGATCTCGCTGGGCGGTAGCCTGGGCCGGCGCGACGCTACTGGCCGGGGCGTCTATGTGGCCGGCTGCGAGGCGGCGCTCAAGGTCGGCTTGCAGATCGCCGGCGCCAAGGTCGCGGTGCAGGGTTTCGGCAACGTGGGCGGCATCGCGGCGCGCCTGTTCGCCGAAGCGGGCGCGCTGGTGGTGGCGGTGCAGGACCACGGCGGCGCCGTTGTGCACGAGGGTGGACTCGACGTGCCGGCCTTGCTGGCGCACGTGGCCGAGACGGGCAGCGTGGCCGGCTTTCCCGGCGCCGAAGACCGCATCGCGCGCGAGCGCTTCTGGAGCGTCGATTGCGACATCATGATTCCGGCGGCGCTGGAGCAGCAGATCACGGTTGACAACGCGGACCAGATCCGCGCGCGCATCATCCTCGAGGGCGCCAACGGACCGACCACGCCGGAAGCCGACGACATCCTGCGCGGTAAGGGCGTGCTGGTGGTGCCGGACGTGATCGCCAACGCGGGCGGCGTCACGGTCAGCTACTTTGAATGGGTGCAGGACTTCTCCAGCTTCTTCTGGCACGAAGACGACATCAACGCGCGCCTGACCCGCATC
This sequence comes from Massilia sp., assembly GCA_039927975.1. Classification (GTDB taxonomy): domain Bacteria; phylum Pseudomonadota; class Gammaproteobacteria; order Burkholderiales; family Burkholderiaceae_D; genus JBDSTZ01. The sequence goes on from JBDSTZ010000458.1 coordinate 8,172, forward strand.
ATGCGCGACGCCTTCGCGGCGGTCTGGCAGGTGGCGCAGGACAAGCAGGTCTCGCTGCGCACGGCGGCCTTCGTGGTGGCCTGCACCCGCGTCTTGCAGGCGCGCGAGGTGCGCGGCCTGTATCCATAAACTGCCTGGGTCGAGTTGAAGGGTGTCGAGGCGGGCGTGCCCGTCTCGACTGCGGTTCGCGAACATGAGGACATGATTTGAATACATTGGAAGAACTGGCGCTGGCTTACCACGCGGCCGAACCGGCTGGCAAAATCGCCACGCAGGTGACGAAGCGGGTCGCCACCTCGGCCGACCTGGCGCTGGCGTATTCGCCCGGCGTCGCCGCGCCGTGCATGGCGATCCACAAGGATCCATCGCTGGCATACCGGTACACCGCCAAGGGCAATCTGGTCGCGGTGGTCACCAACGGCACGGCGGTGCTGGGGCTGGGCGATATCGGACCGTTGGCGGGCAAGCCGGTCATGGAGGGGAAGGTGGCGCTGTTCAAGCGGTTTGCCGGGATCGACGCCTTCGATCTCGAACTCGACGAGCGCGATCCGGCCAGGTTGGTCGAGGTGATCGCCGCCTTGCATCCGACGTTCGGCGGGATCAACCTTGAGGACATCAAAGCGCCGGACTGCTTTTATGTCGAGCAGCGCCTGCGCGAGCGATTGCCGATTCCGGTGTTTCACGATGATCAGCATGGCACGGCGATCGTGGTGGGCGCGGGGCTGCTCAACGCGCTGCATCTTACCGGACGCGATATCGCGAGCGTGAAGGTGGTGTGTTCGGGCGCGGGCGCGGCGGCCATGGCCTGCCTCGACATGCTGGTGGACCTCGGGGTGGCACGTGCGAATGTGTTTGTTTGCGACAGCAAGGGTGTGCTGACCGTCGGGCGTGAGCTGGCCGCGGAAAAACGGGCTTGGGCGCAGGAGTCGGCGTGCGCGACGCTGTCGGAAGTGATCGTGGGCGCCGATGTGTTTCTCGGCCTGTCCGGTCCCGGACTGTTGACGCAGCGGGATGTGTTGGGGATGCGCGCGCGGCCGATCATTTTTGCGCTCGCCAATCCGGAGCCGGAATTGCGACCGGAGCTGATCGCCGAGGTGGCGCCACAAGCGCTGATAGCCACCGGGCGCTCGGACTATCCGAACCAGATCAACAATGCGTTGTGCTTTCCGTATCTGTTCCGCGCCGCGCTCGATTGTGGCGCCAGCACCATCAACGCGGAGATGAAGCGGGCGTGCGTGACGGTGCTGGCGGGGATGGCGCGCCAGGATGCCAGGTTCGGCAAGGATTATGTGGTGCCGGATTTGCTGGATCCGGGGCTGTTGATCAATGTGCCGCCGAAGGTGGCGAGTGCGGCGCATGCCAGTGGGGTGGCCAGCCGCTGTCTGGATGAAGGCGAATATCGGGCGCGCTTGCAAGCGCTCGCGGACAGTCTGCTTTAGTGGCGGTGGATGGAGAGGAGATCCCTGCCGGCAAAGCTGGCAGTTCTCACTACTCGAGCGAGTTTATTAATCGTGCGCCGCAAGCGGTTATGTCACCGTCGTAGGCGTACGGTTTGCCCGCGTGGCGCGCACCGGCGCCGTCGGGCTTGATGGGGAAGTTTCCTTTGCACTTGGGGCAGTAGGTCATGTCATCCTGAAGAGCGGCTACCTTGCCCATTACGGTCGTGCCGGAGGTGGCGCTGATGACCTTCCCGCCGTGATCGGTTTTGTCGCCGAGACGGATGACGCTGCGTCCTTGATATTTCATGGTTGGTCCTGGGTTTTCGTAAGTGGTAGTCGCAGACTTCATTCAGATCAACGTTGCCAGATTTCGACTGGTTGTAGAGTTCGTATAGCCGACGGGCGCGGCCAATAAAGCGTCGCCGGGGCATCGAAGACATGCTGCGCGGTCGAGCAATTCTCAATCGAGGAAGGCACAATGCTAGCCGACTGTTGCAGGCAAGCTTCCAATCAACTTGCACCCGCATTCCGTAACGCAGCCGTCGACCGCCACCGACACGCCGTTGACGGTAAAAGACGTGAAGGAAGTCACAATTTTGTTGACGCCATGGGGCTTGCCTCCGGGGTATAACTGGGGGCAGTTGACCTGATCCCCCAGTCGCGCGATCGCTCGGCCTTGAATAGTGTGCGTCGGCGAACCGCTGATGACAGTGCCACCGTGATTAGTCTTATCGCCGACAGTGATGATCTTAAGTGGCATGACGCGATCCCAAGACAATTCGAGCGCTTCAATAGGTGGGCGGAGCATCCGTTTCCGGTTCAATCGCGTCCTGCACACCGTTCCACGCGGGCAGGGCAGTCGGTGGCAGCGGCAAAACCTTATCGAGCAGCTTCAGTTTGAGGTCTGGATTGAGCGCGAGTGCATCCTGAATTACCGAATATCGAGCTTTTCTTTCAGCATCAGGCTTCAGATCCAAATCGCGTAGTTTGCTCATTTCGTCCGCACGAAATTGGTTCCAGTTTTCGGGCCAAAAGAACAGCATTAGCGAAACGGCCGCTTCCGCGCTCCCAAACCGGGCACCATCCTGAAAATACTTAAGTGCTTGTGCGAAATTTCCATCCAGCTCTGCATCACGGCCAAGAAACATCGCCGCCGGGCCGTGTTCCTGCTTGTATGCACACATCCTAAGGTAAAGTGCCTCCTCATTTCGTTTGGCGTTTTCGTAAGCTTCGGCGAGTGCCATCTGGGCATCAGGACTACCCAATTCGGCGGCCCTGCGGTAATAGGCCCATGAAATCCTTCCATCCATGGCCGCGCCACCATAGCCATGTTGATGTGCTACTCCAAGGTCGTAGTAGCCCCAAGGCTGGCCAGCGGCCACCGCATCGCGAATGATCAGTACGCCGTGTTCGGGTTCTGAATCGAGAACCTTGTTGGAATCAAGTGGCCCCAATCCTTCAAGGTAAAAGTGTGCAAGCAGCGCCCGTGCTCCCCAATCGCCTTTTTCGGCGGCCAGCCTGACGTCTGCCAAGATTCCCAATAGCTCCTGCCGGGTAAATTCGAACTCGACTTTACTGCGCCAGAAACTGCGCGCCTTGATGTAGATGCGATACGCGTCGGGATCACGCTGATGCGGCATGTGATCTTTCCAGCGCGCGCAGGTCGGCGGTGGATCGGTGACTTTGAATTCATAAAGTCCTTGTGGCATGGTATGCATGGCGATGAACTCCAAATGGGCGCGATATTTTAGAACGGAAATAGCAACTGCGAAGGCGATCGCGGTGAAAGACAAGAGGCGAATGTGGATTTTTTTCATTGTTATATCAGAGGCAGGCCGGGTTTTCTGTCGACGTAGAAACCGACAATCTGCCCATTTAAAGGATCGTTGTGTTTCATCGCTCGCGCATTCTTGCTCAACCGTACGTTCCATTTTTTGAACAAATCCGCCATGTCGCCGAACTGTCCCGGCCCTGAATTGCCGAAGCATTGAGTGAACAGATCGCAGCGCAGTTGATAGGCGACGTCCTTAGCCTGGCTCAGGAGATTCAGTTCGCTGTCGATCGCCATGCTGCGCAAGTTCAGGTTCGCCGAACCGATCGTGAAAGCCGCATCGTCCACGATCGCCACCTTTGCGTGGATGTAGATCTCTTCATACTCATCTGGCATGGGTTTCGGCTGAGCGCAGGTCCACAGCGATCCCATAGCTACATTGATACCGCTCTTTGAAAGCTGCTCGGGGGTCAGGGGCATCGCTCGCTTCCCCTGGCTCGCCTGCTGCACCGCCTCCTCATGCTCAACCTTCATGGTCTCGCTCTGTCCGAGTTGCTGCGCCACGTCGTAGGTCGCGATGTCCATTCCGTCGCGTTCGGGAGTCGATGTCAGGATGAACACGTAGATCGGCTTCTTGAAACCGCCATCGCGCAGGTTTTGCACGCAGGTCTTTAAATGATCAGCCCACGTGCCGTACTGAATATATTGGTTCTGGATGAAGATGTAGTGGTGCATCTGGCGGGTCAAGTTGGCGTAACATTCCTTGATCGACTTCTCGCGATGCATGGGTTGGGTCCGCAACAGTTGCGCGCTGTGTAGCCCACCGTGAACCACAAAAGCATCAGGTTTGATAATCTTGCGACGCTCGGCGAAATTGTGGTCCGGGTCGCGATGCACCAGCTTCTGGATCGCGCGGCTGATGTTATGCACCCGTCTGCCAAAATACTTCGTCGCGAGCCAATATCTTTCCATGAAGTGGGAACTCGGTGGCGTCGACTCGTCCCAGGCTTCACAAAAGTTATGGTTAAGGTCGTAGAGAATCGCGCCACGCAACCTCGCCGACACATCCTGGTACGGTTTGGCAACGTAGGCGTTACGTTTCAAGGCCGTTTCCACCGTCCGTTGCTTCGTTTCGAGTTCCGCGTCGGATGGACTGTAGACGGAGCCGAGAGAGGCCCCGGCGCCATGATCGAGGGATGGGCCCGCATTGAACGACATTGGATCGTCGTGATAAAACGTCTCGCGGCGTGGGTCTCGGTAGATGTGTGCCGCAGTGTCCCAGAAGTCGGTGATGGAATTGTGGCCCATCACGTAACCTGACGCCCTCACGGGTACCTCGTAATCCACCAGTAGCATTTTCTGGTGATGGGTCGGAAAGCGGGCCGAACCGGCCGCTGCAATATTGAGCGGGATCCCCTCACCGGCGAGCGATTTGGGAAACAGCTCGGGCAATATTGAACGTACATGAAAGCGGATATTCGGGACTTTGCCCGCACAGATTTTTTCAAACCACTCGGCGTTGTATGTCTGATGGCCCTCGGTGTAGAACCCCGTTGAAGCGGAGCAGCCGATGGCCGGGAAGCGGGAGCCATAGTAGCCGGGAATATTCTTCATCATCATCTCGCTGATCTGGTCGTCGTGCCAAACCAGCAGCCGAACCATAACTGGATTCTTCTCTCGGGTTGCGAGCTCCAAGAGCAGGTCTCCATAGCGCTGTCCATCCTGTGCTTTAAACCCGCGTTTGAGGACCATTCCGGGATCGAAGCCCCAGGTAATAATGTCGACGCTGCGGGTGGCCGCCTTGAGGTCATCCGCGATCCGCGCAAAGGCCTCCTCCCCACAAATTAGCGGTTCGATGTTGCATCGGTGGCGCGGAAAGTAGACCGGTTGCGCAGTGCGCACCCACCATGGCAGTGCCAAGCACTGGTATGGCCCTGCCGTGCCGTTGTACGAGAGGGTTTGCGTGTACAAATTTTTGTTTTCGTCCATTCCGCTCATGCTGGCCTCGCTCAGAGTGCTTGGTAGGGTGTATCCGTCGTCGGATCGGCGAGCAAACGGTCTTCCTCAAGATTGGAATAATGTTCGCTCAAGGAGCCGCCACTATTGCTGTATCCGTGAAAGCCTACTGCGGAGCTCATTTCGTGCTGTTCGCTGTGGTTGCCTGGGTCGATGTTGAACCGCTGGCCACCAGCCAACTCGAGCTGATATTTGGCATTCGATTCGAGTTCGTGTTTGAAGGTGACATTGCCCTGCTGGTCAAGTTGTCCTCGATCGATTTCCACGCCGTCCTTGTACAGCTTGTACGGCAGGCCGTCGCCCGTTTTTCCGCCTGCCGCCGCGTGGGTTCCTACGTGCAGGACGCCATTTCCCTTGCGCGCGACGTCTGCAATAGGCGGCATCTTCATCGCCATGCTCAGGTCTTTGGCCGGCGGCAAACTGTGTTGCGCGGCGTGGGCGACGAACGTGCCGCGCGTTCCCATCTCAATCGAACCGTCGGCGAACTTGGCATAGCTCCCTCCGCCGTTGATCACAACTTCCTCCTTGGCGCTTATGGTGATGCGATTGGCAGTGTGGGTAATCTCGAGCTTTGCCAGGAGCTTGATGCTGTCGGAAAGGGCCTGCATGTCGATGTCGCCACCCGCAGCGACCAATTTCATCCCCGCCTTCTGCACGAACAGGCGAAAGCTTTGACGAATGCTGGCAAACAGGGTAGCGCCGGCGACCAATGAAACATGCTTTCCGCTCGTAATCGCCGTGTCACGTTCGCTGCATATATGCGTGTCGCGGCCACTGGTGGTGGCGATTCCGGCAGGACTGGCGATGACGAGATGCGGAGCGGCCAACTCGGAACTCCCGCTCGCGGTCCCTGCGACGCCTTGTATCGCGTCAGATTGCGTTTGCAGGTGCGATCCGACATCCGCTTGACTGCTGCCCGCATCGTGGGCTCCGTTCTTTTGCGCGACCTCCGCCAATAGCTGGTGCTGGTCGGTGGCGAGCTTGAGACGGCGGGTCGTTTCGCCCATGTCCTTGATCGGCCCGCGCCCCGCCTGGCGCGCCTCGGTGGTGATCAAGAGTCCCTTGGCCGCGCGCGCCACGCCGTGCCCGTCGGTGCGCAGCTCCCAGCCTTCTCCGCGCGCATCCTTGCGCCCGCTGGTGTCCTCGATGCGCGTGATGTGGCCGAGCGACAGTTGGCTGCACTGGTGGTCGCTCTTCAACTGCGCCTGGATCATCTCCCTGGTGTCGTCAAGCACGAGGTGATTGCCGCGCGCGCCGCCGCCCAGCTCGCGCGAGCGCAGGCCGGCCAGCGCCGCCTGTCCCGGCAGCTTCCATGGTGGCATGTGCGTGCCGTTGTAGACGGCGCCAAGGATGAGCGGATGGTCGATATTGCCGTCGGGGTAGACCACCGCCACTTCCTCGCCCACGCGCGGCAGGCGGATCTGCCCGAACTCGTTGCCGGCGGCCGGCGTCATCACCCGGATCCACGGCGAGCTGTGCTCGTCGTACTTGCCCAGCCGGTCCCAGTGGAACTGCAGCTTGACCCGGCCGTAGCCGTCGGTGTGGATGTCGGCGCCGGCCGGGCCGACGACGGTCGCGGTGTGCAGGCCCATGTAGGCGCCGGGCTCGCTGTTGAAGTCGCGGCCAGGGCGCCAGCGGATGTCCTTGCGCACGCAGGTGAAGCGGTTCTTGTAATCCGACGGCGCGCCGGGACCGGCCTGGTAGTTGTTGGCCGCTTCGTGATCGACCGCCAGGATCAGGTAGGGCCGCTCGCCGATGCCACGGCGCGGTTCGGGGTCGTATTCGCGCGAGCGCGGCTCGGCGCTGAAGTGGCCGCCGAGCTTGAACGCGCGGCCCGGCAGCACGCGCCTGTCATTGCCCGCCGCCTCGAAATACTGGGTGTCCTTGTCCTGTTCGACCATGCGCCGCGCGGCCAGCGCCTCGCCGTCGCCGCGCATGCGAAAGCCGTACGCGCCGGTGTTCTCGTAGACTTCGTAAGGGAAAAAGTCGCCTTGCTGATTGGCCGAATCCTGGCTGAAGCGCTGCGCGCGCGGGTTCTTGTAGTCGAAGCTGGCCAGCGTGGTCGTGCCCGAGCCCAGGCGGCGGATCGCGCTCCACTCGCGGATGCCGTCGTCGGCCAGCGAACCGCTCTTGTCGCGGAACGGGATCACGTCCACCTCGTCGTAGCCGATCGGGTCGATCGGTTCGGCAAGCAAGCTCCGATCGGACAGCATGAGCGTGTGGCCGTCGAAGCGGTGCTCGTACCAGTAGTGGATGCCGCGCGCCTCCCAGCGGCGGTGCAGGTGGTTGTAGTCGGTCTCGTTGTGCTGGTTGGCGACGGTCAGCTTGGGGTCGTCTTCGAAGACGTGCATGTGCCAGTCGGCCTGGCGGTAGTGCTTGAGCGTCTGCTCGGTGATCTCACGCACGCTCTTGCCGTGGAACGACACGCAATCGCTGCGCAGGCGCGCGAAGGCGAGCCAGGGCTCCAGCACCATCCGGTAGAAGGCGAAGCCGCCGTCGGTGCGCAGGAATCGGAACTCGGTGATGTGGCCGTTGAAGTGGCGCAGCGAGCCGTCGTGGCGCACCAGCGAGACGCACACCATCCGGCCCATCAGCATCTTGAGCGGGATGCGCGGCTCGTCCGACAGCACCTCGACTTCGAAGCGGAAGCCGCGCGAGACTTCCTCGTGGGCCACCAGCTTGTTCGGC
>JBDSTZ010000459.1:0-9592 GCA_039927975.1 Massilia sp.
GGTGCAGCTCGACCGAACCGAGAATGGCACCTTCGCCGCACGCCCGGCCGGATGGGTAGTGGGCGAAGATTTTTACGTCGCCGTTGCAGCAGGCGCCCAGGTCTGGGTCTGGCACGAGAAAGCCGCCCCGGACACCGCCAGCGGATGGCTCGACTTCGGCGAACCTGGCAGCGGTCTTGACAGCGCCGAGCGCATCGTCGACCTGGCACTGGTCCCCGCCAACAACGCCCTGTTCGCCCTGCGCGGCGAGCGCCTCTTTTGGCACGCCCTCGCCGGCGAGGACCAATGGCGGCCAGCGCCCCTCGACCCGCAGCTCAGCATCGCGGCATTGTCCCCGGTCGGTATGACCGAAGGCGCCAACACCGCGCTGGCGCTGCTGCGGCCCGCGCTGTGCGCAATCGACGACGTCGGCGGCGCCTGGCTCATCCTTCTCAACCCCAACAGCAGCGTGCTCGCCTGCCTGGCGGTCCCGGAGCTAACCAAGCTGTCGAGTCTGATCAGGCCCTTGGCGCTGTTCGATGAAAGGCCCGATCACAAGGTCCGCTTGCGTCTCGTGGCAGCGTCCGCCGACGCCGCATCGCTGCTTGTATTTACATCCGACCCCTTCGATTTCAGCGCAAGCGCCGAACTGCTGGCCAGCACCGCGCCAATCGCACTGGAGGTCGGCGCCCAGGTGATCGGCCGTGATCTCGACATCGAGACAGTCAACGGCGAGATCACGATCGCGGCAGCCACCACCGACGCGGTAAGGATCGCCACCCCGTTCGTGCCGCATCCGGCCCTTGACATGGAAGCGCTGACTATCCAGGCCGAGGACGGCACCGCCGGCGGCGCCCCGGTATTCATCGACGGTGGCCATGTGGTGGTGCCGGGCACCCGCAGCGACGCGCTGGTCGGCACCCTCGCGCTGCCGGGGCGCCTGCGCATCAACCTCACGGCCGACAACTTCTAGGACGTGCTGCTGCTGGACACCGGCACGCCGGTCCTGGAGGGCGATACCTTCGCCTACAGCGCGGGCGCGACAGTCAAGGTAGTGCCGGTGGGCGCGAGGATCGGCCGGGTTCCCGCTACCCTGATCCACGCATTCAATGGGCCGCTTCTCTCACTTACGGACGGTGCACGCGGCGGTGTGTTCCGGGTCGACCTCGACAACCCGCATACGGGCAAGCGAATCACCAAGGACCAGCTTGAGATTGACGAGGCCGACGTCGTCGATTCGCTGCTGTTCGTCACCGGCAAAACCAAGCTGTCCTACACCATCAACAAGATCGTCGCCGACGAAGCCGGGGCTGCGGGCAAGCGCGTCGTCACACTCGAAAACAAGCTGCCATCGGGGACCGACCCGGTGCGCTTCTGGCCCCGGATCGCCGCCGCGCACATCGGTTCTCTGCTGGTCTTCCATGACGACGCGAGCGATGCCTGGACCGCGTCCTTGCTCGCCACCTGCGCGATTCACTTCGAGGGGCCGGCGCCGTCGCCGCAGTTCGCCCGCGTGGTCAGCCTCGACGCCGGCCAGCGCGGGCGCGCCCTGCTGCTCGACGACGCCTGGACCACGCGCCCCGGCGATGCCGACGTCGCAGCCTATATCGAACCGACGGGTACCGCGAGTTGGGACCGTCAGCTTGGCGAGACCGCCAACAACCCGCAACTGTCCTGGGAATACTGGAACGGCAGCGGCTGGTGGAAGCTGGCGCTCGAACGCGACGATACCGCCAACTTCCAGCGCGGCGGCATGCTCAAGCTGGTCGTACCGCGCGACCTGCAAGCCACCGAATGGGCCGGCAAGATGAACTTCTGGATCCGCGCGCGCCTGGTTGGCGGCGACTACGGCCGCGAAATCATCACCGCCGTCCCCGATGGAGCGGTCCAGCGGATCGAACGTGACACCTCGGGTATCCACGCGCCGGCCGTCCTCCAGCTCAATCTGCGCTACAGCGTGGCGGCGGCCACGCCCGCCCACCTGCTGACCGAAGACAGCGCCACCATTCGCGACCAGAGCGCCGCCAACGGCTCCGACGGCGCCGTGGTGGAAGCATTCGTGCCGCTCGGCGTCATGCTCGACCGCCTCGACGCCGGCGGCGCGCCGCCTTCTGCCGGCGCCGGAGATTGCGCTTGTACTGGCGCGGAGGCACAGACGACTGGCACGACCGGCCCGGCTGGCGTGGCCGGCCGGGCGCTGTACCTCGGCTTCAACGCGCGCCTGCAGGGCGAGCAGATCAACCTGCTGTTCCTGCCCGCCGCTGAACGCAATTTCGATGTGCTGGCACCGGCCCGGGTCGACGTCCTGCGTGGCGCCCGCTTCGAGCCGGTGGTCGCCGGTGACGCCACGCGCGCGCTCGGCGAAGCCGGCATCATCTCGCTGACGCTGGCGCGCGCACCCGAACCGGCCGAATTGTTCGGCAAGACCTTGTCCTGGCTGCGCATCCGCCCAGGCGCGGGCAGTGCCGACTGGACGCCGGCGCTGCGCGGTGTGTATCTGAACGCCGTCTGGGCCCAGGCCGCCGAGACCCAGGAATTCGAAATGCTCGCCTCCTCGGAGGGCGCGCCGTTCCAGCAAGTGCTGCTGGCGCGCCCGCCGGTGCTGCGCGACACCCTCGAACTGCGCGTGCGCGAACCGCTCGGCGAGGAGGAACGCGCCGCCCTGCTGCAGGGCGGCGCCGATCAGGTCAAGAGCGCGGTCGAAGGCCAGCCGGGTGACTGGGTGCTGTGGCGCCAGGTGATCGACCCGGCCGACGAAGCAGCCAACGCGCGCGTCTACGCGCTCGACGAAGCGAACGGCATTATCCGCTTCGGCGACGGCGTGCATGGCGCCATTGCGCCGATCGGGCGCGACGCCATCATGGCCTTCCGCTACCGCCGTACCGATGCGGTCGCGGCCGATGCAGTCGTCGCCGGCAGCAGTCTGTCCATCGTCACGCCGGTCGAAGGCGCCGAGGCTGCATTCGCCGCCGACCTGGCCGCCGGCGGCAGTCCGCCGGAAGACGTCGCGCGCGTGCTGCGCTTCTCCCCGTCCCATCTGCGCCAACGCGGCGTCGCCGTCACCGCACGCGATCTTGAAGACATGGCGCTGTCGCTGCTGCCCGAAGCGGCCCAGGCGCGTTGCATCCGGCGCGGCGCGGCCACGCAGATGGTGCTGGTCATGCGCGGCCCTGATCCACTGCCATCGCGTGCGGTCAAGCGCGAGCTGCGCCGCCAATTGCTCGCGGCCAGCGCGCCGGCGCTGGCCGCGCCAGGCGCGTTCGGCGTCATCGATCCGCTGCCGGTGCCGTTCTACGCGCAGCTGGCGCTGGCGACTTCCTCGCTCAACCATAGCGCCGCGCTGGCGACCGACGCCAAGCGCACTTTGGCGGCACTGTTCGACAGCGCCGTCGGCGGGCGCGACGGCGAGGGCTGGCTGCTTGGCGCGCTGCCCGACGACACCGACATCGCCGCCAGCCTCCTCGACGTCGCCTACCTGGACGCCATCGTCGGCGTGACGCTCTCGGAACGCGACGCCGAAGGCCGCGCCATACCGCTGCGCGCCACCCTGCGCGAAGGCGAGCTGGCGGTGCTGGCCGCCGACGGCATCGAACTGCAATTTGTCGTGCCGCAGGAGCTCACATGAGCGACATCAGACTCGACCTGTTCGACCGCCGCTTCGACGATCTTGTCGAGATCGGGCGCGCGCGCATTCCCAACCTGGCGCCTGGCTGGACCGACCATAATCTGCACGATCCCGGCATCACCCTGATGGAACTGCTGGCGTGGACCGCCGAGGCGCAGATCTTCGCCCTCAGCCGCTTGCGCAAGGATGAAAGAATCGCCTACGCGGCCATGCTCGGCATCATGCAGCGCGGTCCGCGGGCGGCCACGGGCGATCTGTGGCCGATTCCGGGCGCCGCGCCGCCACCCGGCCAGGTGCTGAGCGCCGACACGCCAATCACTGTCACGCATCGCGAAGCGCCCACCTTCTGGCCGCGCGCACCGATCCTGCTCGCTCCGGCGCGCATCGATGCGGTGCGCAGCTTGCGCGCGGACGGCTCGATCATCGATCACAGCAAATCGAATCTGCTCGACGGTGCGGTTTTTCAGCCTTTCGGCGAAGGGGGCGAGACGCTCGCCATCTCGCTCAGTTGCGCCGGCGCCAGCCACCTGTTCGAGGGCGCTCCCGCTGGCGGCGACGCGCAGCTCGCCATCGGTGTGCAAATCCCCGGTCCCGCGCCGGCCGAAGCGCCGCCAACCCGGCTGCGGATCACGCTCGTCACGCCGCAGCGCCGCCAGGAACTGAAGCTGGCGTGGGACGGCACAGCCGGTTTCGCGCACAGCGGCGTACTGCTGCTCGAAGCGCGGCCCGACGCTCCCATCCACGCCTGCACCCTGGAGATCGTCGCGCCTGGCGGCTTTGCGCATGCCCCCCGCATTCAATGCGTGGGCCTGAATGTGGTGCCGCTGATCCAAAGCACGGCGGTGCAAAACGAACAGCATGTTGGCGACGGCTTGCCTGATCAGGTCTTCCGGTGCGAAGAACCTGGCTTCGAGTACCAGGCTGGCAGCGCCCCGCCCCTGACGGTTGTATCCGGCGACGGCGCCCAATGGTCGCTGCGGCAATCGCTCGACACCTCCGGACCGGACGATCACCACCTGATGTTCGACCCCGCCGCTGCCACACTGGTGTTCGGCAACGGCGTCAACGGCAGGGTCCCCGGCCTTGATGAAATCCTACTGCTTGGCTACCGGGCCAGCGCGGGTGCAGCGGGCAATCTGCCGCGCCGCCAGCAATGGAAAGTGCGAGGGCTGACCTTCTACTTCGGCGGCAATCCGGACCCCGTCACAGGCGGCGAGGATGCGCCCGGGATGGACGAGCTGCGCCGCGCGGCGCGCCGCAGCGTGCGCAACGAGCGTGCGCTGGTGAGCGCCGACGATCTGGTGGCAGCTGCGCTGGCCTTGAGCGACCTCGAACTCGTGCGCGCCCTTGTCATCGGCCCCGGACAGCGCGGCGCCTGCGTCCAGCCGCAGGGCGACGTCCTGACCCTGGTGGCCATGCGCGCGCGCTCGGACGATCCGGCCGCCACCGAAAGCGCACTCTGGCTGCGGGCGGTTCGCGCAAGGTTGGCGCCCCGTCTGCCCCTCGGCACCCGGCTGCGCGTCGTGGCGCCGCGCTATCTTCCGCTGCGCCTGAAGGTGCGCCTGCTGGCAGCCCCGATGCAGGACCCAGCCATGGTCGTCCAGGCGGCCAAAACACTGCTGGCCCAACGTCTCGCCTTGACCGCGCCCACACCGGCCGCAGTATGGCCGTTCGGCGCGCCACTGACTGCGACCAGCGTCGCCGCGTGGCTGAGCAGGCTACCCGGCGTGCAGCGCGTCGCCGGTTGCGAGCTGCTGGCCGGGACCTCTGACACGCCGGTGGCGCGCGCCACCCCGCCTGCTCTCTCCGGACTGTTGCTGCTCGACCTGGACGGCAGCGACATCCAGGCACAACGCGCAGGGAGCGCACGATGAACGCGCCGCTGATCAAGACCTACCACCTGGCCAGCGCCGCCCAATGGCAGGGCGGTGTTCTCGCCGGTGCCCTGCGCGCCGCCGACGGCGCCTTGCAGCCGTTCGCGCCCTACGCGCAGCCCGGACGCGCACTCGGCCCCGCATCCGGCGCCGACATGGGCGCGCTCGGCGCCGACGGCAGCGCGTGGTGGCGCGGAACCGGCCGCATCCTCTACCGCCTCGCATCCGACGGCGCTGTGCCAGAGCAGCTTGATGCCCCATCGACGATCGCCCGCAGCACCACGCGCCTGGTGGCCGGGTGCCGCGTGCTGTGGGCGGCCTCGCATGACGGCTCACGGCTCGACTGCCTGGCGCAGGACGACCTGTGCACCATCATGTCGATCAAGCTGCCGGCTGGCCTTGTGGACCTGGCCGACGCCGGCAACGACGGCGTCTGGGTGCTGCTCGGCGAGCATATCCTGCATGCCCGCTGCGGCGGTTCGATTGTGCGCACATTACCCTTGCCACGCGCCCTGCCACGCATGCGCGCCATCGCCTATCTGCGTGACGAACAGCGCCTGGCCCTGCTGACGGAAGACGGCGCCGCCGTGTGGTTCATTGACCCGGCAGGCGCCGCACCGCCGCGCGAGCTGCGGCTGGCGGCGGTCGCGCAAGACATGCTCGCGTCTCGGCTGGCCACCGATGGCCGCGCCCTGCTGTTCGCCGCTGGGACGGACAAGCTGATTGTGTTCGACACTGCCGGCGACCTGCTGGACACCATCGCACTGCGCGCCGCCCCGGCCGCCATCGCCGCGCGCGGAACCCGGCTGCTGGTGGCCGATGCACGCGGCGCCACCCTGTTCGACAACGCCGGCGCGACCACTACCGACGCCGCCTGCGAGCTGATCACGCCGATGCTGCATTCGCCCCGGCGCGGCGACGGCGCCGGCTGGCTGCGCGCGGAACTGTCGCTGCGGCTGCCGCGCGGCGCCACGCTGACCGCAGACTATGCCGAATCCGACGATGCCGAGGTGCGCAAGGCCGCCCAGCGCATTGCGCGCGACCCCGCCCTGACGCCGCGCCAGCGCTTCGAACAGCTCTCCGCTTTGCTCGGCACCTGGTCGGCGCCGGTCAGTTTCACTGGTACCGGCGACGCGGCAGTAGAGCTGGCGGCGCCGCTGTTTGACGCCCGCGCCGAACACCTTTGGCTGCGCCTGAGACTGAGCGCGCCGGCCGGCGCCGCCATGCCGCGCCTGAACGTTCTGCGGGTGCTGTACCCGGACCGTTCACTGATGCAGTCCCTGCCGGCGATCTACCGCAATGAACAGCGCCAGGACTTCCTGCGCGCCCTGGTCGGTGTGCTGGAAACGAGCACCCAGGGCATCGACCGCCGCATCGCCACGCTCGGCCGCCTGATCGACCCGGCCACCGCCAACGCCGAATGGCTGGACTACACCGCGCGCTGGCTCGGCATGCCGTGGGACGATGGCTTGAGCCTGGACCAGAAGCGCGCCCTGATGAAGGCGGCGCCCGACATCCTGGCCACGCGCGGCACCCGCCACGCGCTCGAGGCCATGCTCGCCTGCCTGTTTCCGCGCCAGCCGCGCGTATTCCTCGTGCGCGACTCGTCCGACCTGGCGCCGCTGTGGGTGGGCGCGGCCACGCTGCCTGCCCTGCTGGGCGGACTGCCATCGGGCGCCGCCGTCCTGCACCGCAAGACCATCCTCGGCCACGCCCGCCTGCCCGATCCCGCCGCGCCAGGCGCCGGCGTCGCGCCGCCGGCCCGCATCACGGTAGAGATCACGGCCACCAGGAAAGAACGCGCGCAGGCAAGCGAATGGCTGCCCGCCTTGATCGACGCGCTGGTACCGGTGACCGCGCGCGCGCTGCTGCGCTGGCGCGAGGCCGCGCTGGCTGGCTCGGGCACCACGGTCGGCGTGAACCTGGTGCTGGACGAGCTACCCGACGCCAGGCTGGGCGAGAACGCCACCATCAATGCGGCACGCTTGCCCGGACGCCGGATCATGCGCCTGACCGATGCCGGCCTGGCCGCCGGCTTTCCACTGCTGTAACGCACACCATGCACATAACCGGGAGGGCATCATGAACGAGCATCTGGAGCACGCGGCCGACAGCGTCATCGACGACGCAGACAACTCCGGCCTGAAGAACAACTACTATCTCGGCAAACGGATGACGCCCGCAGCATTCAAGACCGAGCAGGACTACCTGGTCGGGCGGCGCCGCCTGATCAACGCCGCGATCCACGGCTGGGGCGTGGTGCGCGGCCTGGCGGTGAGTGCGCCGGCGGACACGCCGGGCAAGCTGGCGATTGGCGCAGGCGTCGCGCTCGACCGCCATGGCCGCGAACTGGTGCAGCTTGCGCCGCGCACCCTCGCGCTGGCCGACGTGCTCTCGCCGGCGCAAATCAAACAGGCCGAAGACCCTGAGTGCAGCACATGCTGGATCTTGCGCGCCCATTACGCCGAACGGCGCGAGCAGCCCGTGAAGGTCTGCGACCACTGCGGCTGCGAACGGACCGAATGGGAGAGCGCGCGCGAGACGATCGCCTACACGCTGGCACCGATCGACTGCGACGAGTGCAGCGCGCCGCCCGTGCTGGGCGAACGCTACTGCGACTGCGACGGCAACCCTGACGGCGGCGCCGGCGCGCTGGGCGACCGTGGCCCGCACGCCTGCCTGTGCGCCCATCTGTGCGAACAGCCGGCGCCGCACCCGCCGGCCAGCCTGTGCGAAGTGCGTCCCGGCTTGTTCATGGACCCGCACCATGGCGTTCGGCTGGCCTGCGTCACGCTGGCCAAGGACGCATGCGGCAAGCTCGCCTTCGGCGGCGTCAGCGAAGGGTGTGCGCCGCGCCGGCTGGTGATCGGCAACGACATGCTGTACGACCTGATTCGCGGGCGCGACCTGACCCGCATCGACGCGGTCAGCTGGACCGCCTGGCTGGCCAACGACGTCAAAGTCGACTGGAAGGACTTCGCCGCAATGTTCCACGCGGACCAGGCGCAAACCGGCTTCACGCTGACCTTCTCAGGACCGGTGCAGCCGGCCACCCTCACCGCCAACGCGTTTGTGATCCGGGTCACCTTCAACGAGGCGACCGGCGGTTGGGGCGAAACGCTGCGCATCCCGATGCGCCGGCCGCATTACGACGATGCGAGCCACACCGTCACGCTGGCGGTCAGCAAGCGCTGGGTGAGCGACGAGATCCTGCAGGAGAACTCGCGCTTTCGCGGCTCGGACGCGATCGTCGAGATCGAGGCGCGCGGCGACCTGATTCTTGACCTGTGCGGCCAGGCCGTCGACGCCAACGCGCGCGCGATCGCCTGGCCGAGCGGTAACGGCAGTCCGGGCGGCAGCCACCTGTCGGTGTTTACCGTCAAGCAGCGCTATGTAGAGAACGAATAATCGCGCCCACCAGAGCCACGTCCATAGGGAATCCATCATGAGCCATCCATCCAAACCCGGCGCCAGCGGTAAATCACAACTGGTGCGCCCGCGCTTTTCCCCCGGCCTGCTGCTGCAGGACGATGACCTGACCGCCTCGGTCGACTATGCCAGCGAACTGAGTCGCCTGATGTTCCGCTCGCTGTTCGGCTGCGGCGTGGTGTGCGGCCTGAAGGTCACGCTGCACAACAAGAACAACTGCAAGGCCACGATCACGGTGGCGCCCGGCCTCGCGCTCAACGGTTGCGGCGATCCGGTCCAGCTGACCGCAGCCCAGACCATTGCGCTCGACCAGGTCAACGGCAAGCTGTGGGTGGTCATCAGTCGCAGCGTGACGCAATGCCAGCGCCGCGAAACCGCCTGCTCGGTGGACGAGGATGCGGGCGACTCGGTGACAACGCGCCTGCACGACGGTTTCCAGATCAGCCTTTACAGCGGCGCGGAGGCGCCCGACGGCGCCTGCGGCTGCGCGCCGCTGAAAGCGCGCGAACGCGCCGACGATCCGGCCACCGAGCACGCCAAGGGCTACCAGCAGCACGCGGCCGGCCTGTGCGCCTGCGACTGCCATTCCGAACTGGTGGTGCTGGGAATGTTCGCCGACCTGGAAGCCTCGCTGGCGGCGGCCGCCGATGTCGATGCCGGCGTAGACGCCGACCATAGCGTGCGG
>JBDSTZ010000460.1:0-10302 GCA_039927975.1 Massilia sp.
GGCCGCAACCGGTGTGACGAGGCCAGCGGCACCGTAACAGATTGACGATTACCTCTCCCAGGGGAATTTTGTCCAGGGCGGCTTTCCGCGTCCTGGAATTTTTTTAGCTGTCGCAGCGCTTGCAGGACCTCGTCAACCAGCCGGATAACGGGCCTTCCATTTTGCGAGCTGAACCCGGTAGCGTTCCATCGCCTCCTCATACAGATCGAACACACAGGGCGTGCAGCCGCTGCGGCAACAGTCTTCCAGGCCCGGTTGTACGGGCGGAACGGGCGGCGGCGGTATCTCCGGCGCGAGCTGCGGATGGCGAATTGTGCGGGGGCCCTTGGCGGTCATGGCGCCAACATAAATGACCGCGCGGGGAAAGTCCAGTGCTGACCCGTGGCGCAGGCGCGCAGGTCGCTGCCGGCCGTGCGCCATTTGCCGGCGCCTTGCGCCCGCGTAGTAGGATGAGGAAATTCCATTCAACATCGAGGAACGCCCCTTGACGACACAGACCGGAAAGTCCGCCGGGCGCGCCAGCGCCGATGCCGACGCGGCGACGGCGAAACGAACCATCCGCCCGCAGCGCATCCTGCTGTACTTCAACGCCGTGGTGCGCCACGGTTCCATTCGCAAAGCCGCCGAATCGCTGCACATCGCCTCGTCGGCCCTGAACCGCCGCATCATCGACCTCGAAACCGAACTCGGCTCGACCCTGTTCGAGCGCTTGCCGCGCGGCGTGCGCCTGACCGCCGCCGGCGAACTGTACGTCAGCTACGTGCGGCGCGCGCTGGCCGACCTCGAACTGGTCAGCTCGCAAATCGAGCATCTGCGCGGCCTGGTGCGCGGCAGGGTACGCATCGCCGCCACCGAGTCGGTGGCCGGCCATCTGCTGCCGGCGGCGATCGCCAATTTCCAGCAGCGCCATCCGGGCGTCTATTTCCACGTCGTGGTCGAAGGCGCCGGACGCCTGCTCGACGCCCTGATGGCCGACAGCGCCGACCTGATGCTCAGCCACGACCTCTACAACCGGCCCGACATCACCGTGCTCGCCACCGTCCAGCAACCCTTGTGCGCCATGGTCGCGCGCGGCCATCCGCTGGCCGACCACGCCAGCCTGCGCCTGCGCGACTGCCTGGCCTATCCAATCGCGCTGGCCGATGAAACCCTGGCAGGGCGCGCGCTGATCGACCGCGCCCTGCTCAAGGCCTCGTTCCAGTTCGAGCCGGCCATGGTGTCGAATTCGATCGAGGCGATGAAGGCCTTCGCCCGCATGAGCCAGGCGGTCTGCTTCCAGTTCCAGATCGGCGCCGCCGCCGACGCCGACATGGTCGCCATTCCCCTGTCCGACCCCGGCCTGGGCCAGAGCCAGCTGTTTCTCGCCATGCGGCGCGGCCGCGCGCTGCCGAGCGCGGCGGCCGCCTTTTCCGAGCATCTGGCGGTCGCCATCGAAGCCTTGTAGCGGCCGGGCGCGGCCCGCCGAGCGCGCTGATTTCGGCATCACCTCGTGCGGATTTTGGTGCTAGGGGAGATCACTGCCGCTGGCTAGAATGACCCATCGTTCTTCGTTTCCTATCGAAAGGGTCATCATGCGCAGCTCCCGGCTTTCCCTCGTCCTTGCCTTGCTGGTCGGCGCCCTGGCGCTGGCGGCGCCATCGGCCCAGGCCGCCCAATCAGCCGACACCGTCAGCGTGCGCCTCAAATGGTTCAACCAGGCGCAGTTCGCCGGCTTCTACGTCGCCAAGGAAAACGGCTTTTATCAGGCCGCCGGACTCGACGTCCAGGTGCAGCCCGGCGGACCGGACTTTCCCGCCATTCAGATGGTCGCCGGCGGCAACGAGCAGTTCGGCGTGACCAGCGCCGACCAGATTCTGATCGCGCGCGGCAAGGGCGTGCCCATCGTCGCTGTCGCCGTGCTGTACCGGAAAAGCCCCTTCGTCCTGTTCTCGCTCAAGCAGAGCGGCATCGACGCGCCGGCCAAATTCGCCGGCAAGAAGATCGGCCTGAAAGTGGGCGGCAACGAAGAGCTGGTCTACCGCGCCGTGCTCAAGAAGGCCAACGTTCCGGCCCAGGGCTTGACCGAAATCCCGGTCAAGTTCGACATGACGCCACTGCTGTCCGGGCAGATCGACGTCTGGCCCGGCTACGTCATCAACGAAGTGCTGACCGCGCGCGAAAAGGGCTTCGAGGTCAACATCATCTGGCCCTCGGACTACGGCTACGATCTGTACGCCGACACCCTGTTCACCACCGAGGCCATGCTGCGCGACCATCCCGGCCAGGTGCGCCGCTTCGTCGCCGCCAGTCTGAAGGGCTGGAACGCCGCCGTCGCCCATCCGGACGAGGCGGCCCAGACCACCGTCAAGCAAGGCGCCAAGCTCAACTACGCGCATGAACTGGCGATGATGAAGGAGAGCATTGCCCTGTTGCAGCCCGACGCCCAGCCGATCGGCTCGATGCAGGCGGGGCGCTGGAAGTCGCTGCACGACTTGCTGCTGCAAGCCGGCTTCCTGAAGGCGCCGCTCGACCTCGGCAAGGCCTACACCACGCAGTTCCTGCCGCAATGAGTGCCCAGCCTGTCCGCGCGCTGAGCGCCGTCCCGATGCACACGAACACACGGTCCGCCGTCACGGTCAAG
Source organism: Massilia sp. (assembly GCA_039927975.1). Lineage (GTDB taxonomy): Bacteria > Pseudomonadota > Gammaproteobacteria > Burkholderiales > Burkholderiaceae_D > JBDSTZ01. The sequence continues at coordinate 2,621 of JBDSTZ010000460.1, forward strand.
GATTTGCAGGTGCGCTTCGGCGCCCTGTCCGTCATCGACGGCATGAATTTCAGCATCGCATCGCGCGAATTCGTCTCGCTGCTCGGCCCCAGCGGCTGCGGCAAGTCGACCCTGCTGCGCGCGATTGCCGGCCTGATCGCCCCGAGCGGCGGCGCCGTCACGCTTGGCGACAGCGAGGAAGGGGCCGGCGCCGACGGCATGCGGGTCGGCCTGATGTTCCAGAAGCCACTGCTGCTGCCCTGGCGCAGCGCGCTCGACAACGTTCTGCTGCCGGTCGAACTGGAACTTGGCGGCAACCGGGTCGGTGCCGCCGACCTGGCGCGCGCCGAACGGGTCTTGTCGCTTGTGCGCCTGAATGGCTTCGAGCACGCCTATCCCCATCAACTGTCGGGCGGCATGCAGCAGCGCGTCGCCCTGGCCCGCGCGCTGATGTCGGACCCCGATCTCCTGCTGCTCGACGAACCCTTCGGAGCGCTCGACGAGTTGACCCGCGAAGCGCTCAACGAAGAACTGCTGGCCATCCTGCGCAGCGCCGAAACGCGCGTCAAGACGGTCGTCATGGTGACCCATTCGATTGCCGAGGCGGTCGCGCTGTCAGACCGCATCTTCGTATTTGCGGCCCGGCCGGCGCGCCTGATCGAGGCGCTGCCGGTGCAGCTGCCGCATCCGAGAAACCCGCACGCCATGCCGTTTCTCGACACCGTCGGCGCCGTGCGCGCGCTGGTCAGGAGCCACGCATGAAGCCGCGCGCCCTGTTGCCGCTCGCCTTCGGCGGCGCCGCCCTGGCCGTGTGGGAAGCGGTCGTGCGCCTGTTGCAGGTGCCCGCCTACCTGCTGCCGCCGCCGTCGGCGATCGCCGCCGTCATCGACCAGAGCCTGTTCATGCACCTGGCCGTGACCCTGGCCGAAGCACTGGCCGGCTTCGCCATCGCCAGCGCCGGCGCCTTCGGTTTCGCCTTGCTGTTCGTCCGTTCGCCGATGCTTGAACGCGGCCTGTTTCCGCTGGCGATCACGCTCAAGACCACGCCGCTGATCGCGATCGCGCCCTTGCTGGTGTTGTGGATGGGCACCGGCTGGTGGTCCAAGATCACCGCCGCCGCGCTGATCTGCTTCTTCCCCGTGCTGGTCAATTCGGTCAAGGGCTTGAAGGCGGCCGACGCCGAGTACTACCAGCTGTTCCGCTCGCTCAAGGCCACGCGCTCGCAAGAGTTTCGCAAACTACGCATCCCGTACTGCCTGCCCTACCTGTTTTCGGCGTTGAAGATTTCTTCCTCGCTGGCGATCGTCGGCGCCGTCGTCGCCGAATTCGTGGGCGCCACGCGCGGCCTCGGTTTCCTGATCATGGTCTCGTCCTCGCACCTGGAAACCGACGTGCTGTTCTCGGCCATCTTGGCCGCCGCGGCGGCCGGCATCCTGCTGTTTCAATTGCTCTGCTGGATAGAGCTGCGCCTGGTGTTCTGGCAACGGGCCGAAATGGAGTAAGAGCATGAGTTTTCACCAAGTCGATTTGTACCGCATCACGATGCGCGGACCCGGCGACGTCAGCGGCCTGCGCGAGCTGGTCGAGGCCGACGCATTCGATCCGCGCGATCTCGTCGCCATCCTCGGCAAGACCGAGGGCAATGGCGGCGTCAACGACTTCACCCGCGAATACGCCAGCATGGCCTTCGCCACCGCACTGGCCGGCTATCTAGATTGCAGCACGCAAGAGGTCGACGCGCGCGTCGCGCTGGTCATGTCCGGCGGCACCGAGGGCGTGCTCAGTCCGCATGCCACGCTGTTCGTGCGGCGCAAGGTGGCGGCCAAGCAGGGCACAGGCAAACGGCTGGCGATCGGCGTCGCCCACACCCGCGATTTTCTGCCCGAGGAGCTGGGCCGCCGGGTGCAGGTGCTCGAAACCGCGCGCGCCGTGCGGGCCGCCTTGCACGATGCGCAAATCGACGGCGCCTCGGACGTGCACTTCGTGCAGATCAAGTGCCCCTTGCTCACCGCTGGACGTATCGAGGAAGCACTGGCGCGCAGCGCGCACACCATCACCGACGACGCCTATGGCTCGATGGCGTACTCGCGCGGCGCCTCGGCCCTCGGGGTGGCGGTCGGCTTGGGCGAGATCGATGCCGACGCGGTGGGCGAGCACGCGGTGTTGGCCGACCTGGACTTGTATTCCTCGGTGGCCTCGACCTCGGCCGGCATCGAACTGGCGCGCAGCGCGATTGTCGTGATGGGCAATTCAGCGGTCGCTGCCGGCGACAGCGTGATCGGCCACGCGGTGATGCGCGACGCGCTCGACCTGCAAGCCGTGCTGGCCGCCTTCGTCAGCGTCGGCCTCGACGCCTCCGCCGGCCTGAGCCCGGCAGCGACCGCGCGCGTGATCAATGTGTTCGCCAAGGCCGAGTCCGCGCCGAGCGGGCTGATTCGCGGTTACCGCCACACCATGCTCGACGACTCGGACATCACGGCCACGCGCCATGCGCGGGCGGCGGTCGGTGGTGTGATCGCCGCCGTGCTCGGATGCGGCGCCGTATATGTGTCGGGGGGCGCGGAACATCAGGGGCCGCCGGGCGGCGGGCCGGTGGCGGTGGTGGCCAGGGTGCCGAATTGAAATGCGATGTCAGCGTTAGTCGGGCGAGCACGCGATCTCGCAATTCCACTGGCGCCATAAAGTTGCGCCCATGATGTAAAAAGCCCGCGACTGACCAGCTCGCGGACTTTGTTACTACTCGCAGCCGACAGAGAAATACTTCCCCGTCGACCGCCACTGACCAGCACTTAGAACTTGTAGCTCGCCCCCACCACGAACTCGCGTCCGGTCACATGGTAGACCCAGGCGCTGTTGCGCGCGCGGCTGACGAACTGGTCATTGACGGTGTTGGTCAGGTTGATGCCTTCGAGCCTGATCTCCAGCTTGTCGTTGACCTTGTACGACATCGAGGCGTCGACGTTGATCGAGCTGACCTTGCCTTCCACATCGTTGTTGTTGGTGCCCGGCACCGCCGACAGGAAACCGCTGCGGTAAGCCACAGAAGTGCGCGCGCTGAACTTGGCGTCCTCGTAGTACAAGGTGGCGTTCCAGGCGCGCGGCGACAGGTTCAGCAAGTCTTCGTTGACGATCACGCTGCTGGTCGGCGAGACCAGGTAGTTGATGCGCGACTTGACCTTGGTGAAGTTGAGCACGGTGCCGAAATTCTTCAGCACGCCGGGCAGGAAGGTGAACGGCTGCTGGTAGTTGATCTCGAACCCGGTCAGGTTGCCACCCTCGGTGTTGACCGGCGCGGTGACCTGGAACACTTCATCGCCGCTGAAATTCGACGGCAGCAGCGACATCGGCAAGCCCGAGTTCTTGTACACCACGCTGCTCATCTGGGTCTGGATGTAGGTGTCGATCTTCTTGTAGAACAAGCCGAAGCCGAGGAAGGATGATTTGTCGAAATACCATTCGAGGCTGGTGTCGAGCGTCTTGGCGCGGAACGGTTTCAGGTTCGGGTTGCCGCCGGTGATGCTGAGCAGGCCCGAGGTGACGATCGACACGCCCGGCGTCAGCAGCGCCAGCTGGGGCCGCGCCATGACCTTGGCGGCGGCCACGCGGAAGATCAGGTCCTTCGACAAGTTGACCGACACGTTGGCCGACGGCAGCACGTCCGAGTAGTCGTTCTCGACCGTGAACAGCGAGGCGTTGGCGTCCGGCAGATAGCCCGAAGCGCGCATATTCGTCTTCACATAGCGCACGCCCGCGTTGGCCTTGACGCCGTAGCCGCCGACGTCGCCGCTGTACTCGGTCATGAAGAAGGCGCCGCGGTCGGTCTCGCTGACGGCGCGGTTGCTGCCGCGCGCGACCGCCTGGTTGATCGAACCGAGCGTGAAGTCGCCCGGTCCGCCGGCCGGCCCGCTCTTGATGCAATTGCAGTAGATGTCGTACAGATTGACGATCGCGTTGTAGTTCGGAATCAGCCACGAGGTTGGCGTGCCTGCCGGCAGGTCGAGGCCCTTGCCGAAACCGGTCAGGGTCGAGGTCAGGCTGGCCATCGAGGTGCCGGCCGGTGGCGCGAACATGGTCTCGGCGCCGTTCATGCGGCGCGCTTCCCACACCGAGTTGGAGAACTTCTTGTAGTCGGCGCCGCCCTTCAAGGTGAAGGCCGGCGACACTTCCCACGACAGGTTGATGTTGGCGACGTCGCTGCGGTTGTCGGCGCCGTTCGGGCGGATCCGGATTTCGCTGGGCAGCGAGTTGGCGATGGTGTTGCCCTGCGTGCCGGAGGTCACCACCGGGATGCCGACGATGCCGAAGTTGCCCTGGGCCGCCACGTCGAACGGATACTTGATCAGCGGCAGGCGGTCGTCGCCACGGAAGTCGATCGAGTAGCCGTTGATGTTCGGCGCGTCGATCAGGGTGGTGGTCTGGATCGGGTTGTCGAACTTGGAGCTGGCGCGGCCGAGCTTGGCGGTCAGCTTGAGCGATTCGCCGATGTCCTGTTCCCAGGTGATGCTGGGCTGCTTGAAGGTGGTCGACAGCTTGTCGAAGCGCGATTCCGAGCGCAGGTCGACGCCGTTGAAGGTGCCGTACTGCAGGGCGCCGTTGGTGTCGAAGGCAGCCTGGACCACGCTGGTCTGCGGCTTGCCGCCCAAACTCAGCGCGCGGCTGAACGAGAACACTTCGAGGAAATCTTCCTCGCGTGTCGCTTTCAGTTTGGCGTACATGAGGTCGAGCGTGAGCAGGGTGCCGTTCATCGGCCGCCACTGGATGGCGCTGGTGATGCCGAGCCGGTCCTGCTCGTGGGTCAGGCGGCCGAAGCGCGGAATGCGCGGCACGAAATTGCTGGCGCTGCTGGCCGCGTTGTAGGCGGCGATGTTTTCCGGCGTGCCGACCAGGCGCGGCACGCCTTGCGCGGCCGGTCCGCAGGTCGTCGCCGTCGAGGTCGCCGGATTGGCCGTCACCCCGGTCGGCGCGCAATAGCCGCCCACCGACGGGCCATTGTCCCACTTGACGGTCGAGAAGCCTTCCTCGAACAGGTTGCGCTTGGAATAGGCGGCCGACAGCAGCACACCGAGCTTGCGGTCGAAGAAGGTGTCGGAGATCAGGAAGGCCATGCGTGGCGTCTTGTCGCCCGACATTTCATTCCAGGTGCCCTTGACCGAGGCGGTGGCGGTGAATTTCTTGAAGTCGAAAGGATGCGAGGTTTGCAGGTCGACGGTGGCGCCGAGCGAGCCTTCGTCGACGTCGGCCGACGAGCTCTTGCGCACGGTGATGGTGTTGAACAGCTCGGCGGCGAAGACGTTGAAGTCGAAGCCGCGCGAACGGTTGGCGCCGCCCGAACTGTCGGTGCCTCCGGTCGTCGCCAGCGCTTCGATGCCGTTGATGCGCACCCGCGTGAAGTCGCGGCCCAGGCCGCGCACGGTGATGTTGCGGCCCTCGCCGGCGTCGCGGTCGATCACCACGCCGGGCACGCGCTGCAGCGATTCTGCCAGGTTGGTGTCGGGGAACTTGGCGATGTCTTCGGCCTTGACCACGTCGACGATGCCGGTGTCATTGCGCTTCTGGTTGAGGGCGCCACGCAGGGACGCCGCGAAGCCGGTGATGACGACGCTCTGGATGTCCGCCTCGGGCGCCGGCGTGCCCGCTGCAGGCGGCTGGACTTGTGCATGGGCTGCGCCGGCGGCGAGCATGGACAGCGAGGAGGAGGTGACGAGAATGCGCACTGCGACGGCGATGGCCGATAAACCCGGGGTGTCCGCTTTCGCAGGGGTGCTGATTGTTTTCAATTTATTGTCTCCGCTATACGTTTTTTTAGGATTGAAGTATTTGGGTAAATACCGCTCCGAATATAGCATTGCGGCCTGACCAATTTATGTTGTTGTTCAAATAAAACAACGTTTAAATCGAATAAAGAGGAAAACGAATAACTTTCTGCGGCGCGCGAGGCCGGCCGGCATGGCCGGTGCGCGGCGCCTGCCCCGGGGCAGCCTTGTATAATGCGGCAAGACTATTCAGCCGCTCACTATGACCAACACTACGCATTTCGGGTACAAGACCGTGTCCGAGGACGAAAAAGTCCACGAAGTCGCCAAAGTATTCCATTCGGTTGCCGCCAAATACGATGTCATGAACGACCTGATGTCGGCCGGTCTGCACCGCATTTGGAAAACGTTTACTATCGCAAACGCGGCGGTTCGGCCCGGTTTCAAGGTGCTCGACATCGCCGGCGGCACCGGCGATTTGTCGAAGGCTTTCGCCCGCCAGGCCGGTCCCACCGGCGAAGTGTGGCTGACCGATATTAATGAATCGATGCTGCGCGTCGGCCGCGACCGGCTATTGAATCGCGGCCTGGTGACCCCCACTTTGTTATGCGACGCGGAAAAATTACCTTTTCCGGATAATTATTTTGACCGCGTCAGCGTGGCCTTTGGCCTGCGCAATATGACCCACAAGGACCAGGCGCTGGCGGAAATGCGGCGTGTGCTCAAGCCGGGCGGCAAGTTGCTGGTGTTGGAATTTTCCAAGGTGGCGGCGCCGCTGCAAAAGCCTTACGACGTGTATTCGTTCTCGGTGCTGCCATGGCTGGGACAGCGCATCGCCGGCGACGCCGACAGCTATCGCTATCTGGCCGAATCGATCCGCATGCATCCCGACCAGGAAACCCTGAAAACGATGATGCAGGACGCGGGCCTCGAACGGGTCGAATATTTCAACCTGACGGCCGGTGTGGCGGCACTGCATACCGGCATCAAATTTTAGGAATCGGCCATGAAAAAAATACTTCTTAGCCTGATGCTGGCAATCACCACCTTCTCGATGGTGGCCGAGGTAAGCGCGCGTCCACTGGGCGGCGGCCGTTCGATCGGACGTCAATCGTCCAACGTGACGCGCCAGGCCACCCCGCCGCCGCCATCTCCGCGTCCGGCCGCGTCGCCCAATGCCGCCCCGGCCGCGCCCGCAGCGATGCCCGCCACACCCGTCAAGCAACCGAGCCGCTGGAAAGGCATCCTCGGCGGCGCCCTTGTCGGCCTCGGCCTTGGCGCGCTGTTCTCGCACTTCGGCTTGGGCGGCGCCCTCGGCAGCATGCTCGGCTCGCTGCTGATGATCGCGCTGCTGGCCATGGCCGCCATGTTCATCTACCGCATGGTGCGCCGCAAGGACACCCCGGCCAATCCGAACTTGAAGTCCTTCGACAATCCGCTGCCGGCCGGCGCCACGCCCGCATTTGACGCCAACCCGCAGCCGCCGGCTTTCCAGCCCGCGTTCCAGCCGGCCCAGCCGGCCAGCGCCGGCGCCTTCGGCAATCCGGCCCCCGCCGCGCCCTGGGGCGTGCCGGCCGACTTCGACAGCGCCGCCTTCTTGCGCCACGCGAAATCGTCCTTCATCCGCATGCAGGCCGCCTGGGACAAGGGCGACACCAACGACCTGCGCGAATTCACCACGCCGGAAATCTACGCCGAACTCAAGATGCAGATCCAGGAGCGCGGCAGCGTGGCCGATTTCACCGACGTCGTCAGCATCGACGCCCAGCTGCTCGGCATCGAAACGACCGAACGCGACTACCTGGCCAGCGTCCAGTTCAACGGCCTGATCAAGTCGGCGCCGGACGCCTCGGCCGCGCCCTTCGCCGAAGTCTGGAACATGTCCAAGCCGCTCGACGGCAGCGGCGGCTGGGTATTGGCCGGCATCCACCAGCTGTCCTGATATTTCCG
>JBDSTZ010000461.1:0-11784 GCA_039927975.1 Massilia sp.
GTCAACACGGCCGGTCTGGCCACGACCGGCGATTTGACGCTCACCAGCGGCGCCACCGTCACCCAGAGCGCGCGCATCGCCGCCGCCGGCTTGAACCTGCAAGGCGCGGCCGGCAATTTCGTGCTTGCCAACCCGGGCAATGCCATCACCACCCTGGCTGGCAACACCGCCAACGCCAGCGTGACCGACAACGACGGCTTCACCATCGGCAGTGTCGGCGCCACCGACGGCCTCACCGCCAGCGGTAACCTGACCCTCACGAGCATCGCCGCCGTCGGCCAGACCAAGGCGATCAACGTCGCCGGTCTCGAATTGCTGGGCACGGGCGGCAGCTTCACGCTCGATGACGCCAACAATGCCATCACCACCCTGGCCGGCAATACCGGCACGGTCAGCCTGACCGAGAACAGCGGCTTCGCGATTGGCGCCGTCAATACCGTCGGCCTGGCCGCCACCAGCCAGCTGACCCTGTCGAGCACCGGCGGCGTGACGCAGGCCGAACGCATCGCCACCCCGGCCCTCGCATTGCTGGGCGTGGGCGGCAGCTATGTGCTCAACAACGGCGCCAACGCGCTCACCACCGTGGCACTCGACACCGGCAGCGTGAAGCTGACCGAGAACAGCGGCTTCGCGATTGGCAGCGTGGGTTCGACCGTGGGCGCGACTACCAGCGCCACCATGAGCCTGACCAGTGGCGCCAACGTGACGCAAACGCAGGCGATCAGCACGACCGGCCTCGAACTGCTTGGCGCGGGCGGCAATTTCACCCTCACGAATGCGGGCAACAGCATTCCGCTGCTGGCCGGCAGCACCGGCGACGCCAGCATCCAGACTACCGGCGCGCTTGAAATTGGCACCGTCAACAGCGCCGGCATGGGCGCGACCGGCAACCTGCAATTGAAGGCCAACGGCATCATCAGCCAGAGCCAGGCGCTTGCCATCGGCGGCGATCTGCTGCTGCAGACGACCCACAACGCGGGCGATGTCGCAGTCACCAATTTGCACAATTCGGTGTTGGGCAGCACCTCGGTGGGTGGCAATTACACCCTGACGGCGACCGGCATGGAAGTCACCCAGCGCGCCAGCACCGACGTCCAGGTTCGCGGTGATATCAACATCGATGCCGCTTCCCTGGTCATGGGCGGCGCTGGCAATATCGTCGGCGGCAATACCAATATGCCGACCGTGGCCGAGCTGCGTCAGTCCGGAATGATCACCTTGGGGACTTTGGGCGATCTAAATGTCACGGGTAGCTATTCGGTCGTCAGCCTTGCCTCCAACAAGGGCTATGGCGGCGCCGCCGCCGTGCATGGCGATGCCATCGTTCTCAATAGCGCGGGTAACAGCATCGGCGGTGCGATCGCGGTCACCACGTCCGGCCCGACCGTGATTGGCGGCTCCGAGGTCCTCACGGGCATCCAGCAGGCGGCCAATTCGTCCATCCATATCTCTGGCACCGCAAGCTTCACCGCCGAGGCCAGTTCGGTGCCAGGCAGCGGTTTGATCACCCTGAACAATCCGGGCAACACCTTCGGCAGCCTGGTCGTCAGCGGCTCCACGGTCAGCGTGACCGAGACCGGCGACACCAGCATAGGCAGCGCGGTGGCCACCACCGGCCTGACCCTGCATTCGACCGGCGCCGTCAGCCAGACCGGTCCCGTCATCACGCCGCTGCTGGCGATCGGCGCGGCCAACAGCGTCGCGCTGAACAACGCCAACAACGACGTCGCGACCCTGGCGATTCAAACCGCCGGCGCCGCCATCAGCTACCGCGACGCCAACAGCTTCGCCATCGGCAGCGTCGACAGCATCAACGGGATCGACACCGGCGCCGGCGCGGCCGTCAACCTGGTGGCAGGCGGGGCAGGGAACATCACCCAATCGCAGGCCATCGTCGGCGCCACCACGCTGAGCGCCAGCGCGGGCGGCAGCGTGCTGCTGGCCGACGCCGGCAATACCATCGGCACGCTCGACGCCGTCAGCGCCGGCACCGGCATCGACATCAACGACAGCACGGCCGGCCTGACCATCGGCGGCAACCTCGCCTCGCAAGGCGGCAACGTCCAGGTCCACACCGAGGGCGGCGACCTGACCCTGGCCGACGGCGTCACCATCGGCGCCGGCGGCAGCGGCAACCTGGCGCTGGCGGCCGGCGTCGGCTTCAACTTCAAGAACGCCTGGGCCAACACGTCCGCCAATCCGATCACGATGGGCAGCGGACGGTTCCTGATTTATTCGACCAATAACTCGGCGACGGCTTTGGGCGGCATCGCCGGCGCCGGCTACATGGGTTATACCTTCGCTGGCAATGCGCCGGCCGGCATCGGCGGCAGCGACAACCGTATCCTCTACCAGGATCAGGCCACCCTGGTGTTCACCGCGACCAACCAGTCACGCCTGTATGGCGACAGCGATCCAACCTTCACCTACAGCGTGAGCGGTCTTCTGGCTGGTGACAACCTGGCATCGGCCTTCGGCGGCTTGCCCGCGCTGAGCACCCTGCTGACCCAGGGCAGTGATGTCGGCAGCGGCGCCATCAGCATCGCGCTTGGCTCGGTCTCGTCCAGCAAGGGCTATATTTTCAGCTTTACCGACGGCGTCCTGACCATCAACGCGCGTCCGGTCAACTTGTCGGGCAGCCGTGCTTACGACGGCACTGTCGATGTCGGCAACGGCATCTTCAGCATCAATAACACCTACAACGGCGAAACCCTGGCCCTGACCGGCGCCGGCACCGTCGGCGGCAAGAATGTCGGCAGCGCCAAGGCGGTCACCACCGGCTTGCTGGCGCTGGCCAACGGCAGCGGCAAGGCCAGCAACTACACCCTGGTCGGCGGCACCCACACCGCCGACATCACCGCGCGAGTCGTCGGCGTTTCGGCGGCCAAGGAGTACGACGGCGGCGCCGCGTTGAATGGCGCCGTGACGCTGAGCACCGGCGTGAGCGGCGAAGCGCTCACCTACAGCGGCGCCACCGCCAGCGACGCCAACGTCGCCACCATAGGCAAGTACGTCAACGCAATCACCCTGGCCGACGGCGCAGGCGGCGCATCCGCCAACTACCAGTTGCCGGCGCTTGACGCGGCCCATGCGCCGGTGACGATCACGCCGAAGACCGTGTCGATCAGCGCAACCCGGACCTACGACGGCAGCAGTGCGCTCGCTGGCGTTGTGTCCATCGCCACCGGCATTGGCGGCCAGGCGCTCACCTACAGCGGCGCCACCGCTGCCAGCAGCCACGTCGGGGCCGGCAATTACATCGATGCGATCACCCTGGCCGACGGCACCGGCGGCGTGGCCAGCAACTACCAGCTGCCTTCACTGGCCGCTGCCAGCGCTTCGAATGGCGTCACCATCAATGCCGCTACCCTGGTCGCCTCCATCAGCAACAGCGGCGTGAGCAAGGTCTATGACGGCACCTTGTCGGCCAGCGGTCTGGTCCCGAGCTATAACATCACCGGCTTCGCCAGCGGCGATACCGGCGCCGTGCTGGCCTTCACCAGCGCGCTGTACGATTCGGCCCACGTGGCCTCGGCCAGCAAGGTCACCGTGTCGGGCATGAGCATCACCAGCATCGCCGGCAGCAAGGGCTCGCTGGCGGGTGACTATGTGCTCGACGCCGGCAGCAAGGAAGTCGCGGCCACCATCAGCGCCCGCACGCTCACCACCAGCGTCAGCAACACCGGCGTGAGCAAGGTCTACGACGGCGGCACCAGCGCACCGGCCGGCTTCGTGCCGACCTTCTCGGTCACCGGCTTCGCCAGCGGCGACACCGGCGCCACCATCGGCAGCACCGGCGCGGTGTACGATTCGGCTCACGTGGCAAGCGCCAGCAAGGTCACGGTGTCGGGCATCTCGCTCGGTGCCGTCGCCGGCGCCAACGGTTCGCTCACCAGCGACTATGCACTGGACGCAACCAGCAAGGACGTGGCGGCGACCATCGCTGCCAAGACCGTCTCGCTGTCGGCCGCCAAGGTCTATGACGGCGATGTGTCGCTGACCGGTACTGTCACTGTCGCCACCGGCATCACCGGCGAGGCGCTCACCTACAGCGGCGCCAGCGCCGCCAGCAGCCACGTCGGCGCCGGCAACTACATCGACGCGATCACCCTGGCCAATGGCGCCGGCGGCCTCGCCACCGACTACCAGTTGCCCTCGCTGGCCGCTGCAAGCGCGTCGAACGGCGTCACCATCAATGCCGCCACCCTGGTCGCCTCGATCAGCAACAGCGGCGTGAGCAAGGTCTACGACGGCACCTTGTCGGCCAGCGGCCTGACCCCGAGCTATAACATCATCGGCTTCGCCAGCGGCGATATCGGCGCCGTGCTGGCCTTCACCAGCGCGCTGTACGATTCGGCCCACGTGGTCTCGGCCAGCAAGGTCACCGTCTCGGGCATGAGCATCACCAGCATCGCCGGCAGCAAGGGCTCGCTGGCGGGCGACTATATGCTCGACGCCGGCAGCAAGGAAGTCGCGGCCACCATCAGCGCCCGCACGCTCACCACCAGCGTCAGCAACGCCGGCGTGAACAAAGTCTACGACGGTGGTACCAGCGCACCAAGCGGCTTCGTGCCGACCTTCTCGGTCACCGGTTTCGCCAGCGGGGATACCGGCGCCACCATCGGCAGCACCGGCGCGGTGTACGATTCGGCCCACGTGGCAAGCGCCAGCAAGGTCACGGTGACGGGCATCTCGCTCGGCGCCGTCGCCGGCGCCAACGGTTCGCTCACCAGCGACTATGCGCTCGATGCCACCAGCAAGGACGTGGCGGCGACCATCGGCGCCAAAACCGTCTCGCTGTCGGCCGCCAAGGTCTATGACGGCGGCGTGTCGCTGAGCGGCGCGGTCTCCCTCGCCACCGGCATCACCGGCGAAGCGCTGAGCTACAGCGGCGCGACCGCCAGCGATGCCAATGTGGCCACCGTCGGCAAGTACGTCAGCGCGCTGACCCTGCTCGACGGCGCCGGCGGCCTCGCCAGCGACTACCGCCTGCCGACCCTGAACGGCGCCAATGCAGCGGTGACGATCACGCCGAAAACGGTGTCTCTGTCGGGCAGCAAGAACTACGACGGCGGCACCGGCCTGGCCGGCGCCCTCAGTATCGCCACCGGCATCGGCGGCGAGTCGCTGAGCTACAGCGGCGCGACCGCCAACAGCAGCCACGTCGCGGGCGCGAGCTACGTCGACGCGATCACGCTCGGTAACGGCGTGGGCGGCACGGCCAGCAACTATCAGCTGCCGGCACTGAACGCGGCGGGAGCGGGCAACAGCTTCTCGATCAACCCTGCCACGCTGGTGACCACCTTCACCAACACGGGCGTGACCAAGGTCTACGACGGCAGCGTTTCGGCGCCGGCCGGCTTCGTGCCGGCCTACAGCGTGAGCGGCCTGGCCAGCGGCGATACCGGCGCCACCATCACCAATAGCGGCGTGGCATACGACTCGGCCCACGTGCTCGGCGCCACGAAACTGACCGTCTCCGGCCTGGCGTTCGCGGGCGTCACCGGCAGCGCCGGCTCGCAGCTCGGCGACTATGTGCTCGACGCGTCGAGCAAGAATATCGCCGCCGGCATCAGCGCGCGCACGCTCACGACCACCGTCAGCAACACGGGCCTGAACAAGGTCTATGACGGTGATAGCAGCGCGCCGGCCGGCTTCGTGCCGACCTACGCCATCACCGGCTTCGCCAGCGGCGATACCGGCGCCACCGTGCTCAATACCGGCGCGGCATACGATTCGACCCACGCCGGCCAGGCCAGCAAGATCACGGTGTCGGGCCTGTCGGTGGGCGCGGTGGCCGGCAGCGCCGGTTCGCTCGCCGGCGACTACGCGCTGGACGCCACCAGCAAGATTGTTGCCGCCACCATCGGCGCGCGCACCCTGACGGCAGTGCTCAGCAACGCGGCCGTCAGCAAGGTGTACGACGGCACCGTAGCCGCCAGCGGCTTCGTTCCGGCCTTTACCTTCAGCGGCTTGGCCGGCGCCGACACTGGCGCCACCTTGAACTACGCCAGCGCGCAGTACAACGCGTCGCACGTGGCCACGGCAACTGCGCTCAATGTCTCAGGCCTGTCGATCAGCGCCATCAGCGGCAGCGGCGGGGCGCTGGCCAGCGACTATGCGCTCGCTTCCGCCAGCCAGAGCGTGGCCGGCACCATCACCGCACGCACGGTCGGTCTGTCGGCCGGCAAGGTGTACGACGGCGGCGTCGGGCTGACCGGCGCGGTGTCGGTGGTCACCGGCATTGGCGGCGAATCGCTCAACTACAGCGGCGCGGCGGGCAGCAACGCCAACGTCGCCGCCGCCGGCAAGTTCGTCAGCGCCATCACGCTGCAGGACGGTGCCGGCGCCAGCGCCAGCGACTATCAACTGCCAATGCTCGACGCGGCCCATGCCGCATTGACGATCACGCCGAAGACGGTGTCGCTGTCGGCCGCCAAGACCTACGACGGCACCGCCTCGCTGGCCGGCGCGGTCAGCATCGCCACCGGGGTTGGTGGCGAATCGCTCGGCTACACCGGCGCCACAGCCAGCGACGCCAACGTGGCCACCGCAGCCAAGTACATCAGCGCCATCAACCTGGCCGACGGCACTGGCGGCAGCGCCAGCAACTACGCGCTGCCGGTGCTCGCTTTCGCCGGCGCGCCGGTGGTGATCAATCCGTTCACCGTCGGCCTGTCGGGCAGCCGCGCCTACAACGGCACCACGGTCGCCGCAGCCGCCAGCCTGAACCTGCTGGCGCTGCCGCAAGGCCAGACCCTGGGCTTGACCGGCTCCGGCAGCTTCAGCGACGCGCACGTCGGCAATGGCAAGGCGGTCAGCCTGGGCAGCCTGGCGCTCACCAACGGTACTGGACTGGCCAGCAACTACACGCTGGCCGGCGCCAGCGCCACCATCAGCGTGACGAAGGCCCAGCTGACCGCGAGCGCAAGTGTGGCCAACCGGACCTACGACGGCACCACCGGCGCGACCATCAATGCGCTGACCTTGAGTGGCTTTGTCGCCGGCGAGACGGTCAACGCCGTCGCCTCCGGCGGCGCCAGCTTCGCCAGCAAGGACGCCGGCGCCGGCAAGACCGTCACCGTGAGCGGCATCGGCCTGCTCGACGGCAGCGGCCTGGCCAGCGACTACAGCGTGGCGGCGGTCGTCACCACCACGGCGAACATCGCCAGGGCCAACCTGAACGTGGCCGGCGTGGTCGCGCTCGACAAGGTCTACGACGGCGGCAACAGCGCGAGCATCAACAGCAGCGGCGCGGTGCTGACCGGCCGCTTCGGCAGCGACAATGTCAGCGTCGGCTCGATCACCGGCACCTTCGCCGACAAGAACGTGGGCACGGCCAAGGCCATCACGACCGGCGCCTTTGTGCTGTCCGGATCGGACGCGCTGAACTACAACCTGATCCAGCCGGCCGGCCTCACCGCCAGCATCACGCCGCGCAGCCTGGTGGTCTCGGCCACTGGCGTGGGGAAGGTGTACGACGCCACCACCAGCGCGACGGTGAGCCTGGCCGACAACCGCATCGCCGGCGATGTCTTCACCATCGCCTCGACCGCGTCCTTCCTCGACAAGAACGTCGGCGTCAACAAGTTCGTCAATGTGAGCGGCATATCGCTCAGCGGGACGGACGCCGGCAACTATGCCGTTAACAGCAGCGGCGCGGCATTCGCCACCATCGGCAAGGCGGCGCTGACGATCGGCGCGACGGCGCAGTCGCGGGTCTACAACGGCGGCACTGCGGCCACAGTCACGCTGAGCGACAACCGTCTCGGTACCGACGCGCTCACGGTGACGTCCGGCGCCGCCACCTTCGCCGACAAGAACGTCGGCAACGCCAAAGTGGTGAGCGTCGGCGGCATCAGTGTCAGCGGCGCCGACGCCGGCAACTACAGCTTCAACACCAGCGCCGCCGGCAGCGCCAACATCACCCCGGCCACGCTGACGGTGAGCGCCAGTGCCGCCGCCAAGCCCTACGATAGCAGCGCCGCCGCCACCGTCACGCTGAGCGACAACCGCATCGGCGGCGACAGCCTGACGCTGGCGCGCACCGGCGCCGCCTTCAATAGCGCCTCGGTCGGCACCGCCAAGCCGGTCAGCGTCACCGGCATCAGCATCGCCAGCGGCGCCGACAAGGGCAACTACGTCCTGGCCAGCACCACTGCGGCGGCCACCGCCGATATCACGGTGGTGTACGACAGCTGGATCCTGCCGTCGGATCTGCCGCTGACGGCCGCGCCGGTGCCAGTCGTGCCGGCGCCAGGGGCGAACGCGCCGCGCATCAGCAGCGCACTGCTGCTGCCGCTGGCGCCGCAACTGCCGGCCGCCGGCCAGGCCACGCCGCTGTTCAGGCTCGATCTGCCGGCCAGCTTCGACACCGGCGCCGACGACGACGCTACTACCCGGACCACGCCCGGGCAGGAGGATCAGGAGCAGCAGCGCAAGCGCGCCGCGAGGGCGCTGAAAGTGATCGAAGTGGCGATGGCGCCGCCGCCGGCCGGGCGTTGAACCAGGAACTGCCGCGCCAGCGGGTGCGGCAGTCCGTAGTCTGACCAACATTTCAAGAACACGGGAATCACCATGAAGCACGCACGAACTGGATTGATCGCACTGGCCGTGTCGGCCCTGCTGGTCGGCTGCGGCGGTGGCGGCGGCAGCGCCGGAACCACCAATCCGCCCACCACCCCGACCACGCCGACCACGCCGACCACGCCGACGACGCCGACCACACCAACGGTCGACGTCAACGCCCAGGTCACCACGGTGCCGGCGCCGGTGTACGACGCCACCACCGGCAGCGCCGCCGTTTTCGCCGCCGTCAACACACTGCGCGAAAAAATCGGCTCCGGTCAGCTGACGCAAAGCGCGCCGCTCGACAAGGCCGCGCAGGCGCACTGGAACTACATCAGCGCCGACGCCAATGCCTTGATCCGCTCGCACGCCGAGACCCCCGGCACGACGGGCTTCACCGGCATCGATCCGACCGCGCGCGCGGTGGCCGCCGGTTATGCCGGCACCGCCGGCGAATTGATTTACGGCGTCAACGTGATCGGCGCCTTCGATACCTGTTCGGCCAATTGGGCCAACAGCGTGTACCACGTCGGCGTGTTTTTCAGCGGCGCGCGCGACGTCGGCTTTATCGCCGCCACCACCCAGGACATCGTCAACTACGGCAAGTACACCGTGTGCGTGGTCGAGATGGGTCTGGCCTCCAACGCCGCCGAACAGTTGCCGGCCGAAGGCACCGTGCGGGTCTATCCCTACGCCGGCCAAGCCAACGTGCCGGTGGTGTTCCTCAACCACACCGAGAGCCCGGTGCCGCTGCCCGAATTCGCCGAGCTGGGCGCGCCGATTCTGCTCAACTTCAAGACCAAGGCCTCGGGCACCGGCGCCGCGCCGGCGGTGGTGATCAACACGCTGGCGGTGTCGCCACCCGGCGGCGGCACGCTGGCGGCCAAGGTGCTGGCCAAGAATATGAGCTCGACCGGTCCGCTCATCACGGCCGACGGCAACCTCGACGACTACACACTGGCGCTGGTGCCGACCGCGCGCCTGCTGCCGGCTACGACCTACAGCGTGACGTTCACCGGCACGGTGGGCGGCAAAGCGGTCAGCAAGACGTGGACGTTTGCGACGGGGACGGGCGGCTAGCAGGGCGCGGGCCGTGCGAAGCCGGTGCAATTGCCACGCTGTTGAGCGGTTCGAGCCGCACAACCCGGGCGCGAGGCAGGCACGGTCTGTCTCGACGCGCTTTGATATCGGGACAATGCCAAACAATTTTTTCTTGGCGCCGGCGCCCATGGTGCGATAAGTAGTTTTGTCCGCAGTCCATATCCACTTGTCGCATTTGTATGTTTGGAATGATTCGTGTGCAGACGGAAGCTCATCCGTTACGCTCACATCACTTCATCATATTTACGGCGCTTCTTGTGGACAAACTGCTTACATTCCCCGACTCGTCCGGCATGGCCTTGTCGATCCGCGCCAAGGCATTGCTGTTTCACGACCCGCGTTCCTCGGAGCTGCTGCAGCAGGTCGAACGCATCGCGCGCAGCGACGCGACCACCCTCATCATCGGCGAGACCGGCACCGGCAAGGAGCTGATCGCGCGCCACATCCACACCCAGTCGGCGCGCCGCGGGCCCTTCGTCGCCGTCAACTGCGGCGCCTTTAGCGAATCGCTGATCGACGCTGAACTGTTCGGCCACGAGGTCGGCGCCTTCACCGGCGCCACCCAGGCGCGTTCCGGCTGGTTCGAGGCGGCCAATGGCGGCACCTTGTTCCTCGACGAGATCGGCGACCTGTCGCTGGCGCTGCAGGTCAAGCTGCTGCGCGTGCTGCAGGAACGCCAGGTGGTGCGGCTCGGCGCGCGCCACGCGACCCCGCTCAATGTGCGCCTGGTGGCCGCCACCAACGTCGACCTGCACAAGGCGGTGGCGGCCGACCGCTTCCGCTCCGACCTGTACTACCGCCTCAGCGTGGCGACGGTCAACCTGCCGCCGCTGTGCGAGCGCAGTGGCGACATCCTGCCGCTGGCGCGCCACTTCATCGGCATCTACAGCGACAAGCTCAAACAGGAGAACGTGGTCCTGTCGACCAACGCCCAACTGGCCTTGCTGGCGTATGAATGGCCGGGCAATATCCGCGAACTCGAAAACGTCGTCCACTTCGCCCTGATCGTCTGCCGCGACGGCGTGATCCAGGCCGAGGACCTCAAATTGAGCGGCATCGCCCATCGCCATCACCACGAGCAGCGCACCGAGGCGCCGCGCCGCGCGGCGGTGGCGCAGCCGGTCGCCCCCAGTGAACACCTGCAGCGCCTGACCGCGCTGCTCAATGGCCTGATCGAATCGGAGACGCCGAATCTGTTCGACACCGTCGAGGAAACCCTGATCCGCGCCGCCTTCGAGTCGTGCAACCGCAACCAGGTGCAGAGCGCGCGGGTGCTGGGCATCAGCCGCAATATCCTGCGTACCCACCTCAAGCGCTTCGGCATGATCGGCGACGGTCACGCGACGCCGGGCGCGCTGGCGGCGCCGGGCGGCACCACCGAACTGCTGCAGCACTGAACGTCATGGCACTCGAAGCGGTGCGGCTCGGCGCGGCGCGCGGCGGGCACACCCTGTTCAGCGGGGTCGGCTTCGCGCTCGGCGCCGGCGAGGCCCTCTGGCTGGGCGGCACCAACGGCAGCGGCAAGACCACCTTGCTGCGCCTGCTGTGCGGCCTGGCGCTGCCGGCCGACGGCGAGGTGCTGTGGCAGGGCCAGCCGATCCGCCGCCTGCGCGAAGACTATCACCGCGCACTGTTGTACTGCGGCCACGCCAGCGGCGTGAAGGACGACCTGACGGCGTGGGAGAACCTTGCCACCAGCGCGGCGCTGGCGGGCCGCTCCTGCACCCGCGCGCAGGCCGAGGACGCGCTGGCGCACGTCGGCTTGCGGGACCAGGCCGCGCTGCCGGCCCGCGTGCTGTCGCAGGGCCAGCGCCGCCGCGTCGTGCTGGCGCGCCTGGCGCTGGCGCCGCTGCCGCAATTGCTGCTGCTCGACGAGCCGTTCAGCGCGCTCGACGGCGCCGCCACGCTGGCCCTGTGCGCCACCCTCGACGCCCACCTGGAGCGGGGCGGCATCGTGGTCTACACCACCCACCAGGCGCAAGCGCTCAACGCGCGCCGCCTGCTGCGGCTGGAGCTGGGCGCGGCCGCATCATGCTGAAGGTAGTCGCCGAAGTGGTGCGGCGCGACCTGCGGCTGGCGCTGCGGCGCCGCGCCGACCTGTTTGGCACGCTGGCG
>JBDSTZ010000462.1:0-29066 GCA_039927975.1 Massilia sp.
CTTCTACAACCGCCAGCGACGCCACTCGCGTCTTGGCTACGTATCGCCAGCTTCATTCGCCGAAAACTTTAGGAAAGAGGCGCTGGCTGCTTGAAACGGACGTGTCCACTATTGACAGTACACCTCAGTGCAGCACAAACTGGTCGTTGGAGATGGAGTGCGGAACGCCGGGTTCCAGAATGTCTTCCACGCAGACGGTCGGCGCTTGTTCGGTCGGAAAAACGTAGCCCATAATGGCGTCCACTGGCAAGCCCAGACGGGTCGCTACGATGAAGGAGCGGTCGCGGCTTTGCGCCACGCCGAAGCCAGATGCGTTCAGCGCGCGGTGCTGCACGCGATATCCCGCACGCATGAGCGTCTGACGAACCACCTCGGCATCTGCACCGCCTTCGTGCGTGAGCAACTGCCGGGCACATTCGATGACAATTACCTTCGCGTCGATTTCACTCACCAGCCGAAGGGAGTGCTCGTAGACAGGTCTCCGCATCGGGTCGGCAAGCCCCTTCTGCCTGCCTGCTTTGGAAAACGCCTGGCACAGCAGGCCCAACGTCAAGATGTCGCATTGGAGTTTGGCGCCGTCCAGCGTGCACACATCATCGTGCATTTGGCGCGGCTTGACGTTTTTCTGGTAGACGCGGCGGGCTTCCGGGTCGATTTCGCAGGCAAGGACCACCTCAGCGCCAAGGCTGGCCAAGCCCAAGCCACCAGAACACAAGTCAATCACCGTAGTGCCATGAAGGACCAGCGTTTCGTCGTGCTCGCGCGTCTGGACAACAGCATCGGCGGCCCAAGCTTCCACGGCAAGCACCTTTTTGCCCCAATCCGGCACTTGGACAAGCCCCCCGAGTTGCTGGCGGATTTTACCTAAGCCCAAATCAAGGGCGTGCTCGACCGCCTCGCTGCGGCTATGGTAGACGGCGGAGCCAGTGTGTGGTTGCAAGCCATCATGCGGCAGGTGGCCCCGCTGGCAGCCCCAGATCGGTTCTGCGATCCACTGACGGTCGCCCAAGCAATGGGCCTGGATGGTCAGGCGGATTCCATCCTCTGCTGCCGGACGGTCCATGACGAAATCGGGGATTTCTACAATGCCACGCGCGTTAAAGTGCGAAGCCACAGAAGCTGGGGCAATGGCACGGGAATTCTTAGATACGGAATTGCGCTTCGAGGCGCAAGGTTGACTGGTAGGTTGAGCTTTCACGTCGAATCTCCGAACGGAAGCAATGGCTAGCTACGCCATAGCTCGTTCGGACGCCGGTTTCGCGGTAATGACCGCTAGCGGCTCTCTCAGCGGCAGCTGAGGCACATTTTCGACAGCCCGTCCAAGGAAAAATCTCCCGGCTTTTCGGCTACGCTGTATCGAGTAGGGATTAACCCAAATCTAGTCCGGCCCTGCTTACCCGAAGAGTTTCTGCCACCTCTCGGGGAGCGCTTCTGCCAGTCGGCTGACTGGCATCGGGGCCGGGATGCTTTGATTTTAATTCAGGTAACTAATTTGTGCCTGTTTTGGCGCTGCTCTCCACTTAAATTTTTTCCACCCCTAAGTCGTGGACCCAACCGCAACGCAGTTACAGGCAAACGGTTCGTATACCAAAATGGTTTAAGTACAGTTCGCCCGGTTCTGTGAGCGCATTACGCCAGCTTGTGGGCTATCTGCTGGAACACATCCCGGCCCTGCCCATCTCGCTCGACGGCGAACAGGAACAGGCAGCGGCCACCGCTTGATTGTTCCCACTGGTGTCCGACCTGCTGTTTCTCGCGCGAGTCGTCGTTCGTCTTGTAGGGTTCGCCCTTGTATTCGACGGCCAGCACGCGACCATCGGTCAACTCGGCCACGAAGTCGGGATAGAAGTAGTCCGTCGCGGTCGGCAGCCAGAACGAGAACTTTTCCTGTCGTTCGATGTTGCGCACCCAATGCTTGACCTTGGGATGGGCGTCGAGGCTCTGCGCGCAACGGAACTCCTCGGCAACCGCCCCGGCTTGGGTCTTTTCGCGCAAGTCGTGAATCACGGGATAGAAGTGCTTTGAAAACTCATAGCTGCCCTGATACATCTGCCGTGCAGGGTATTGGCCGGGGTGGTAGTGGAAGCTGTAATGGACCAGCTCCTCGATGCCAGGCACCGCCATGTCCATCAGTCGCCCTTGGAAGCCTTTGGCCATGGCAATCTGGCGCAGCCGTTTGACCTCTTTGACCAGCGCCTGCGCCAACTGGAAGCGGGCCCGAACCAACGCGGTCAGCGTAAAGCTGCGCTCTGCGATCAGGTGGGTAACCATCTTGACCAGATACGCCTGCATCTGCGCCTGTCCAATGTCGCTCTGGCGC
The DNA here is from genome assembly GCA_039927975.1 of Massilia sp. Lineage (GTDB taxonomy): Bacteria > Pseudomonadota > Gammaproteobacteria > Burkholderiales > Burkholderiaceae_D > JBDSTZ01. The sequence goes on from JBDSTZ010000462.1 coordinate 2,321, forward strand.
ACCTCTACATCGAGCCACCGGATCAGGTCCTGTTGGCTGGTGTGGCTCACGGTTTGATTGAGCAAAAGCTGCTGGGCGTCAGTGTGCTTGTAGGTAACCTTGGCGCCGTTGACATCAATCTCGAACGAATTGACTGTCTCGGTGATGCTGAACCCGGCAAGTTGCACCTGCTGGTCCAGCAAGCTCCAATCGCCCAAGCCGGAAAGCGTCTCGCGCTCGACCACTTCGAGGTGGCCGTCGAGGCGCAGGCAAAGCTGTGGAATCGCGACAAAGTCCAACCCCAACTGTGCCGGGGCGCGCATAGCTTGGCGCATGGCCCGGTGGGCATCGAACTGCTCCTTGACCTTTTCGCGCGCCTTGGCGGGCATGGCATTGCTGATGAAGGCCTCGGCCTGTGCCAGTATCTCGCTGCTGACTTCGCCATTGAGCAAGACGGTGGCGCCTTGCGTGGTCTGCATCACCCGCACAACCTGCTTCAATTCCTCGGGCCAGTTCTGCGTGTCCGGTGCTTGCGGCAGGTCGATGTGGCAATCCGGCATTGCTGGCGTGGCAGCACCACCTGCACGGGCGGCGGCGGGCGCACCACCCTCACCACCAGTCAATGGTAGCGATTGTTGAGGAATGATGAACGAGGCCGTTTCCAACCGCTCGAAGCCCATGTTTTGGACCATGCGATCTTTGAGCGTGGCTGCCGCCTGCGCGAAGTTGTCGGCTACGATGTGGGCATAGGCACGGTTCAGGGAATCCTGTGTCCGATTTTTCGCATAGGGCATGCGGAGCACACGGCCCAGCAATTGCTCCACGTCCTTGGACGAATTGACCGATTGAAGGCTCGCCAATACATAGGCGAACGAGCAGTCCCAGCCTTCTTTTAGCGCTTCCACAGTGATGACATAGCGAATGGTCGTGGCGGGATCAAACAGGTCAAGGCCGTCCAACTCCTTCTGCGTGCCGGTGGCCACGGCGATTTGATTTTCCGGGATACGCTCCTGCTCTATCAGGTGTTGGCGCACCACGTCCACAATGGCCTCGCCGCCTTTGGGCTGGGCCTGCACCAGCACGATAGGTCGAACGTAATCCGATTCGCGCTGCGCGGCCAGCTCCAACCGGTCGCGCGTCAGCACAGCATCGCGCAGACACTCGCGCCAGCCCTGTGGATGTTCGGCTAGCACGATGGGCAGCTTGATCATCTGCTCGGCCTTTAATTCGGCGGCGCCGACGTGATACAGCACGTTGTTGCCAGGCACTGGGGTCGCGGTCATCTCGATGACACAGCTTGGATTGACGCGCCCCAAGGACTTGAAAAAGCGGTCGGTGCGGTTGTTGTGTGCCTCGTCCACGATTACGATGGGGCTTTGCAGGTGCATCCAGTTGGCCACGGAATACTTGACGCGGCCTAAGTCCTTCACGGTCAGGAAGGGCTGGGAGTGCAAGTCCGCTTCGGACACTTTTTCCAGGCCTGCGGTTAGATGCGGCGGCAGGTTGTCGAAGTGCGGCGCCAGTTCCTCGAAGAACGAATAGACATTGCGCTTGGCGGTGTCGCTCACGTTAAACGATTGGATGGTGGCCACGATCACGATGGCAGCTTTGCCGACATCGTGCGGGCTGATCGTTTGCAGACTTTCCAAGTCGCACACCTGCACGCGGTCGCCAAAGTAGTGGGCTAGCGCCTGCCGGTAAGGGTGGCGCGCATTGGCCAGCGCTTCGAGGGTTTGGGTGCGGATAGTGTCTGAGGGCGTGAGCCATAGCGCAATAGGTGCATCGCTATCGAGCACGGCCTTGCCTGCCAAGGCCACAGCGTGCGCTGCCATGATGGTCTTGCCGCCTCCGGTAGGCACGCGTAGGCACACGCAGGGGACCGCGCCAAACAGCGCTTGATAGGTTTCACCAGTGCGGCTTTGTCCGGCAAGGGTGGCTGCATAGGCATCCGCCACCGGCTTGCTACGGGTATCGGATAGAAATTGGGTCAGCACCGACAAAGCGGTCTGTTGGTATGTTTTAAGTGTTAGCATGCTTGTTTTTCTATGTGTCCCTCGTGCACCACTCCAAAGAGTGCGTCTAGCATTTCCGCGGTCGTCAGCGGCCCAGTGAACTTGTTGCGCTTTACGTCTCGGTAATGTTGGCGCGTCTTGCGATTGCCGTCGATGTCCCGCTTACCTGGCACGATTGATGGCTTGTTGTCCTCGACGCTTGGCATGGGCTCGTGGACCGCGCCACCGTAAAACAGGAAGTGGTCGATCATCAACTCGTCCTCAGTGTGCACCATAACCACCACGCAACTGCCCAGCATACGTGCGAAGTCTAGGCGAACAGAGAACTTGCTGGCACTTCCCGTGGAGTGCACTTGCTTGACCTGGATGTAGCGCAGCTTCGTGCCGCAACCTAGCACCAAGTCAAAGCCCGAGTCATCCACTTCTGAGTTAAAGATGTGCAGGGGCTCGGTCGGGTCGCGCCGCCATAGTTCACCGGCAAGGTTGGCCACCATGCGGTGAATCAGCACGTTCTCTACATAAGAAGAACGCTCGGCCAGTGCCTTGCGGTATTGGGTAGTATCGGTCATGCTTGGGCCCCTACCGCATCTTCACGTCATAGGGAATCTGTTTAAAGGTGATGCCTTCGGCGGCGAGGCGCGACGCACCCAGTCTCGACATTTCTCCGTAGACTACCTTTGGCCCGTCAAACCCGAATATCTCATTGATGGCTTGGAGCACGGCATGGGTCAAAACGTTGCCGCTTGCCGGTCGACGATCTTCCAAGATTCCGTTGTAAAGCAAGTAGTAGGCGATGCCATTGTGAATACCCAGGAGCGGCTTGTCGAATGTTTGGTGGCCGGGCTCGCCGGTCTCGAAGTGCCAGACATACGCGGCCAGTGTGGCGAACGTCACATCGGCGCTGATGCGACCGTGGTCGTCGAAGGCTGCATCCCCTAAAGTGCAGAAGCGAAAACCGCCGCCACCTTGCCAGCCAACGTCCTTGCTGATCCCACCCTGCTCACCTTCGATCACCTTTAGCATTCTGGGTAAGCAGTGTGTTCGCGCATGTTCGCCCATCTCTACCCCGATATATCGCCGCCCCATCTTTTGGGCGACGGCTGCAGTGGTCCCAGAACCGAGGAACGAATCCAAAACGATGTCTCCATTGTTCGAGGAAATGTGAAGGATTCTGCCCAATAATTCCTCCGGCTTTGGAGTGTCAAAAGGATGAATATCTGGCAGTAACTTGGAAAGATGATCCCGCTTTGCGCTTTGGTTGGTCCCTGCCTCCTCAGCAGGCCACCAGCTTCTCGGTGCTACTCCTTCGCGAACAACAGTTGCATAACGTTTGATCAACGGCAGCCGATTCCCGTTCTTGCCGAAATACGCACGTCCCTCGGTTCGTGCGAGAGCAAAGGTATCTTCGGAAAATGCCCAGTATCGTCCAGCTTTTGGTGTTACCACTCGACCCGATGGAAGCGTTATCGGAAATCGTTGCTTTTCGGATCCGCTCTTAGCAGTCCCGTCATCGCCTTGCCTCCAGGGGCCGCGCGGATCGTTGTCGGGATTCCGAAATCTTCCAGCTTGCACAACAGTTCTTTCAATGAGATTTCGCGTTGCGGACCATCGGGCTCTATTTCGCGCGAACCCAAGGATCATATCTTGGGAGTTAGAAATGTCCGCATCACCCCGCCCACCTTTATCTTTTTCCCAAGCAATAGTGGCAATGAAGTTTGTCCTGCCGAATATCTCATCCATGAGGACTTTAAGATAGTGGCCCTCGCGATCCCCAATGCTGACCCAAATGCTGCCATCCTTATGCAGCATATCTCGCAGCATTAACAATCGGGGATACATCATCGACAACCATTGGCTGTGCTCCAGCTTGTCGTCGTAATGTTCAAATGCGCTTTGGGTGTTGTAGGGCGGATCAATGAAAATGCACTTGACCCGTCCTGCGTAAAACGGGAGCAGCGCTTTAAGAGCCAGTAGGTTGTCACCTTGGATTAGCAGGTTCTCGGCGTTTGCCCCACTCACATCGCCGTGGACGGACTCCAATTTGAGCAAGTGGTAAGGCACGTTGCTCGTGGTTTCCTTAGCTTGATTTTTGTTTACCCAGTCTAAAAATGGCATTTAATGGTCTTTTCTCGTTGATTTTGGTCTCCGCATGAACCGTCCGGTCAACGCAGGGGAACTTTCACAAATGTAATTATGGCGCTTGCTCCTCGCTGGGTCGACATAATCGGCTTCGTTTTTAATCCACCATGTTTTTCGCGATGTAATCGTTCCACCATCCCTTGGTGTATTTCAGCTTGTCGATGTCGATGAACGGGAAATTCAGTGCGCCAAAACCTTCCTTGGCTTGCAAATCCACTGCAGCTTTGCTGCGCCGGTAATGGCGCCCCTTAATGCTCTGGTTTTTATGCCCCGTCCACTGATCGGCGCGCACGTCGTCCATGTTGTCCACGCTCAGCATCTCGCACACGGTGTCACGGAAGCTATGCATTACCTTGTTGCGCTCTACGTGGACGCCAACCAGTTTCAGATACTCGTTACCGTCATGGGACAGGCGTCGCTCGCGCTTGCCTTTCGCATCCAGCGGGAACGTCGGGAAGAACCGCGTCGCCCCGAGCTCGCAAAGGTCCTCCATGTAAGTTTCGATACCGATTCCGAAAGGGTCCGGGTGCAGCGGCACCAATCTGCGCGATTCGACGTTTTTGGTGCGCTTGGCCGAGTGCGGATTGCGCTTGTGCTCAATGGTGTGGGGCTTGGCGCGGGGAATGTAGCGAATTGAGATACATCGAATACCTTTCTCTTCGACAAAGTCGATCAGGTCGAGGCACGCAATTTCGTTGAGCCGCGCGCCGGTGTAGAGCGCAAGGAGAATGCCCCAGAACTGAGACGGTCGTTTCGCCTGCATAATGGTTGCTGGGTCAAAAATAGCCCGCAGCTCATGCTCGTCAAATCCGTCAGCGCCGCCCACATTGTCGCCATCTGAATGCCTGTGCAGGTTGTCAAAAGGGTTGTCCCCATCGCGCCGACCAGATTTGATGAGGAAGTTAAAAAAACCTTTGAGGTTCGCAACGATGTCATTTGCACTATTGCCGCTGATGGTGTTGATCGGGTTGCCTTTCTTGTCCACCAGCTTTGGGGGATTTTTGAGGATGCTCTGTGTTGTTCCCAGTGAGATTCCACGCTTCTTTGCGTGCGCGGGAACGAAGGTCAGTGCTTCGTTGAATTCCGCAACCTCTAATTGGCGAATGTCATGTGCAAGACGATGCGCCCCACCAACGAGTTCTGCAAACAGCTCAAAGCTCTCGGTGTAGGCGTCCTTGGAAGATTGCGAAATCTTCTTCTTCGACTGCAAATATTGATCGAAGCCCTCACGCAGCGTTGAAGGGCGTAATGGCATCGTGTTGTGCGCTAGCTGCACCGCAGAAGGCGCGCTAGGCGCGACCTGGACAGTTGCTTGCAAAAGTTCTTCGCGCACCCGTTGTGCCGCTGCCGCTCGCAGCGCCACTTCCTCGTCGGTAATATAGCAGATATGACTGTCTCTATGAAGCTCGCGCCAACTTCTTGCTGTTTTACGAACGGACTCCAACTCCTTTTCGGCAATGACTGGATCAGGGTGCGTTTCGAGATGCCCAATTGTCATCCCGCCGTCAGGACTAAAAACGAGATCCTTGACGACCAACTTTTTAATTTCATCTGGGTCGATCAAGGTCGGATCAATAGCCATGAGGGTTTCCAGCCGTTCTAAAAGTGGTTTAATCCGTTGCGCAATTTGGTAGCCAGAAAACCTAGCTTGGTTAGGGTAACGGATACCGAGAGAACGGACAAGTTCGCGCTGACCCAGAACAAGGGCTAAACGGTCAGACAAAACGATGCGGAAATAGTAGATGCCGTGTCGAGAGCGGCGCAAATAAGAGGGGAGTAGCATGGTCGAGCCTCAGTAGAGGTGGACCACCTACATGGTGCACCGGCAGTGCGCCGGATACGAAAAAGCCCTGCAAAAACAGGGCTTTGGAATCTTGGTGGCCCGGGGCGGAATCGAACCACCGACACAAGGATTTTCAATCCTCTGCTCTACCGACTGAGCTACCAGGCCAAGAGGCATGATTATAGACACCGGAACAGGGCTTTGCAAGGCCGAGTAGCAACTTTCCTGAAATTTTGCCTTCGCACGTAGAAAAACCGTGGCGTTTCAAGCCGCTATAATGCTTTGCATGAACAGCCCATCCTCCACTTCCACGTCCGCCAAGGCCGATGTTTGCATCGTCGGTAATGGCGCGATCGCCAAGACCACCGCACTCGGCCTGGCCCAGGCCGGCCACAGTGTCACCCTGCTGGTGCCGCCCGCCAAGCCAGGCCCGGCGCCCGCGACCGCCCCGTCCGCCTCGGGCGCCGAGCAGTCCTGGGACGTGCGCGTCTACGCCCTCAACCACACCGCCCACACCCTGCTGTCGTCCCTCAAGGTCTGGAGCGCGCTCGACCACAGCCGGGTGGCGCCGGTCGACACCATGGCGGTGCAGGGCGACGGCAAGCAGCCGGGCGACCTCGCTTTCGACGCCTTTGGCGCCCACGTCGGCGCGCTGGCCTGGATCGTCGAGGACAGCAACCTGAACCAGGCGCTCGACGCCGCTCTGCGCTTCGCTCCCAACATCACGCTGGTCAGCGGCCGCGCCACCGCGCTGGCGGTGACGGACGACGAGGCCAGCGTCACGCTGGACGACGGCGCTAGGCTCAGCGCCTCGCTGGTGGTCGGCGCCGACGGCGGCCAGTCCTGGGTGCGCGGCCAGTGCGACATCGGGCTCGACTACCGCTCCTACCATCAGCGCGCGGTGGTCACCAATTTTTCCTGCGAAAAGCCGCATCACGGCGTCGCCCATCAGTGGTTCACCGGCGTTGAAGGCATCGTCGCCTTGCTGCCGCTGCCGGGCAAGCGCGTCTCGCTGGTGTGGTCGGCGCCCGACGCGCTGGCCGACACCCTGATGCGCGAGACGCTCAGCGAACTGGCGGTGCGCCTGGCGGTGCTGTCGGAAGCGCAGCTCGGCGCGCTGCGTCCGCTCCAGCCCGAGGCGGTGCGCGATTTCCCCCTCGCCCTGATCCGGCCGCACGCGATCACCGCGCCGCGCGTGGCGCTGGTGGGCGACGCCGCCCACGTGGTCCATCCGCTGGCCGGCCACGGCATGAACCTCGGCTTCGCCGATATCACGGAGTTGCTCAAGATCATCGCCGCGCGTGAGGATCAGCGCAATATCGGAGACGCGCGCGTGCTGGCCCGCTATGCCAGGGCGCGCAAGGAAGACGTGCTGCTTATGCAACTTGCCACCGATGGCCTTGCGCGCCTGTTCGGCGCCGATCTCGAGCCACTGCGCGTGGCCCGCAATATCGGATTAAACTTGCTCGACAAGTTGCCGTCAGTTAAGCGCCGTCTGATGTCCCACGCGCTGGGCAAGTAGTCCTCAATCTATTGGAGTTGTTATGTTGAAAATGAAAATCGCCGCGCTGCTGGCGATGACCCTGCTCACCTCGTGCGTCAACGCCGAACCCTCGCCCGAGGCGACCATCCGCAAGGCGGTCGAGGCCCGTCTGGTGCCGGGCGCGAAGATCGACTCGGTCAAGGAAACCCCGTACGCGGGGCTGTACGAAGTGCGCGCCGGCGGCGACATCATGTATTCCGACAAGAAGGGCGAATTCATGATCATGGGCCAGATCTACAATATGAAGACCGGCGTCAACCTCACGCGCCAGCGCATGGCCGAACTCAGCAAGATCAAGTTTTCCGACCTGCCGCTCGAAATGGCGATCAAGTACGTCAAGGGCAACGGGAAGCGGGTGATGGCGGTCTTCGAGGATCCCAATTGCAGCGCCTGCAAAGTGTTCCGCAAGGAGACCATCCACAAGCTCGACAACGTGACTGTCTACACCTTCCTCTACAACATCATCAGCCCGGCCTCGCCGGAAAAATCGAAAAATATCTGGTGCTCAGCAGACAGGGCAAAAGCGTGGGATGATTGGATGTTGAACGGCAAGGAACCCGCCGTCGCGCCGGCCGCCTGCCCGAGCCCGAACGACAAGGTGTTCGAGCTGGGCCACAAGCTGGGCATCCAGGCGACGCCGGCGATCTACTTTGCCGACGGCATCCGGGTCGACGGCGCGGCCGATCTGGAGATGGTCGAAGGAAAGCTGGCGTCGAGTAAACAATAAGCAAAAAACGGGTGGCGCACCACCCATCCATAACAGGGCACACGTCCACGGAGGAGAGCAGGGAATGGTCACACTCAATATCAACGGGCGCGACATGCAGGTCGACGCCGATCCATCGACCCCGATCCTGTGGGCCTTGCGCGACAACCTGAACATGACCGGCACCAAGTTCGGTTGCGGCGCCGCCCTGTGCGGCGCCTGCACCGTGCACTTGAACGGCGCGCCGATCCGCTCCTGCATCACGCCGATCGAGGCGGCCGCCGGGCAGAAGATCACCACCATCGAGGCGATGGAGAACGACAAGATCGGCAAGGCCGTGCAGGACGCCTGGGTCAAGCACGACGTGCCGCAGTGCGGCTACTGCCAGAGCGGCCAGGTGATGAGCGCCTCGGCCCTGCTGCGCACCAACAAGGCGCCGACCGACGCCGACATCGATGGCGCCATGAGCGGCAATATCTGCCGCTGCGGCACCTATCAGCGAATCCGTGCGGCGATCAAAGACGCCGCTAAAACCCTGGCTTGAGGAGCGTCGCATGCGTGAATGGATGAATCGCGAGGCGCTCGTGCGCCCGCTCGACGGCGGCCTCTCGCGCCGCAGTTTCATGAAGGCTGGCGCGCTCGCCAGCAGCGGCCTGGTACTCGGCTTCTTTCTGCCCGGCGCCGGCCGCCTGGCGCGCGCCGCCGACGGGCCCGCGCCCTCGGCGCCGAACGCCTTCCTGCGCGTGGCGCCGGATAACACCGTCACCGTGATGGTCAACCGGATCGAAATCGGCCAGGGCGTCAACACTTCGCTGCCGATGCTCATCGCCGAGGAACTCGATTGCGACTGGTCGCAGATGCGCGGCGAACTGGCGCCGGCCGGCGACGCCTACAAGGACCCGGTGCTGGGCATTCAGATCACCGGCGGCTCGGGCACCATCGCCCACTCGTTCACCCAGTACCGCGAACTGGGCGCGCGCGCCCGCGCGATGCTGATCGGCGCCGCCGCCGAGCAGTGGAAAGTGGCGCCGGCCCAGTGCCGCACCGCCAGCGGTTATGTGCTTGGTCCGGCCGGCCAGAAGGCCAGTTACGGCTCGCTCGCCGACGCCGCCATGAAGCAGCCGGTCCCGGCAACCGTGGTGCTCAAGGATGTGAAGGACTTCCGTTTCATCGGCAAGCCCATGAAGCGCATCGACGCGCGCGCCAAGTCGACCGGCAAGCAGCAGTTCGGCATCGACTTCAAACCGGCCAATACCAAGGTGGCGGTGGTGGCGCGTCCGCCGGTGTTCGGCGCCAGGGTGGCCAAGTTCGATGCCACCAAGGCGCTGGCGATCAAGGGTGTGCTGGCGGTGTTCGAGGTGCCGCTCGATCGCGGCGCGCGCGGCATCGCGGTGGTCGCCGACGGCTACTGGCCGGCCAAGCAAGGGCGCGATGCGCTGGCGATCGATTGGGACAGCAGCGCCGTCGAGAAGGTCAGCAGCGCGGCGCAAATGACGGCCTACGCCGCGCTGGCGAAAAAGCCTGGCGCGGTGGTCAAGACCGCCGACACCTCCAAGCTGGCCGGCGCGCCGAAAAAAATCTCGGCCGTCTACGAATTTCCCTACCTGGCGCACGCGCCGATGGAGCCGCTCAACTGCGTGGTCGACCTGCAGGCCGACCGCTGCACGGTGTGGGCCGGCACCCAGTTCCAGACCATCGACCATGCGTCCATCGTCGCCACCTCGGGCCTGAAACCCGAGCAGGTCACCCTCAACACGCTGATGGCCGGCGGCGGTTTCGGCCGCCGCGCCACGCCGAGTTCGGACTACATCGTCGAGGCGGTCAATGTCGCCAAGGCCTGGCGCGCGGCCGGCAAGAGCGGGCCGGTCAAGACCATGTGGAGCCGCGAGGACGACATCAAGGGCGGCTACTATCGTCCGTCGCATGTGCACCGCGCCGACATCGGGCTCGACGCCAAGGGCAACATCGTCGCCTGGGACCACGCCATCGTCGGCCAGTCGATCATCACCGGCACGCCGTTCGAGCAGTTCATGATCAAGGACGGCGTCGACTCCACCATGGTTGAAGGCATGGGCGAACCGTACGAGGTGCCGCTCAACCTGACCGCCCACATGGCCAAGGCCAACGTGCCGATCCTGTGGTGGCGCTCGGTGGGCTCGACCCACACCGCCTTCGTGATGGAGACCCTGATCGACGAGGCCGCGCATGTGGCGGGCGCCGACCCGGTCGCCTACCGCAAGAAGCTGATCGGCGAGAAGCACGCGCGCCACCTGGCCGCGCTCGACCTGGCGGTGGCCAAGTCGGGCTACGGCAAGAAGGCGCTGCCGAAAGGGCGCGCGTATGGCGTGGCGCTGCACACGGCGTTTAACACCGTGGTGGCCTACGTGGTCGAAGCCTCGGTCGTCAAGGGCGTGCCGAAGCTGCACAAGGTCACGGCCGGCGTGCACTGCAACCTGGCCGTCAATCCGCTGACGATCGAGGCGCAGGTGCAGGGCGCCGTGGCGATGGCGCTCAGCACCACGCTGCCGGGCGCCGCCATCACGCTCAAGGACGGCGTCGTCGAGCAGCAGAACTTCAGCGACTACACGGTGGCGCGCCTGACCGACATGCCGCAGGTCGACGTGTTCATCGTGCCCTCGACCGAGCCGCCTACCGGCATCGGCGAACCTGGCGTGCCGCCGCTGGCGCCGGCCTACGCCAACGCGATCTTCAAGTTGACCGGCAAGCGGCTGCGCAAGCTGCCGTTCGACCTGAAAACCGCCTGACCTCGCCATCGTCCGCCTCATGACCCCTGTCGGTATTTTGCTCGCCGCCGGCAGGGGCCGCCGTTTTGATCCCCTCGGAACTCGCAACAAGCTGCTGCAGCCGCTCGCCGGCGGCCAGGCCGTGGTCGTCGCCAGCGCGCGCAATCTGCTGGCGGTGCTGCCGCGCGTGGTGGCCGTGGTGCGCGCCGACGACGAGGTCGCGTTCACGCTGCGCGCCGTTGGCTGCGAAGTGACGGTCTGCGCCGGCGCCGACGACGGCATGGCCGCGTCGCTGGTGCACTCGGTATCGCACACGGCCGGCGCATCCGGCTGGCTGGTCGCGCTGGGCGACATGCCCTACGTCGCGCCGTCGACCATCGCCGCGCTGCGCGACGCACTGGCGGGCGGCGCCCGCATCGCCGCCCCGGTACTCGGCGGGCGGCGCGGCAACCCGGTCGCGTTCAGCGCCGCTTGCCTTTCCGCGCTGCTGGCGCTGGAAGGCGACCAGGGCGCGCGCGCGCTGCTGCAATCGGCCGAGCTGCGCACCATCGAGGTCGCCGATCGCGGTATATTCCATGACATCGACACTCCGTCCGACCTTCCATCTTCCTGATCCCATGAAAAAACCCAGCATTCATCAACTTCCCCCGATTGCCTACACCATCGTGCCGCGCGACCTGGCCGGCCACCTGTTCCAGGTGAGCCTGACCGTCGCCGCGCCCGGGCCGGAGGGGCAGGTATTCGCGCTGCCGGCATGGATCCCGGGCAGCTACATGATCCGCGAATTTTCGCGCAATATCGTGCGCATCCTGGCTGAATCTAAAGGCGTGCCGGTGGCGCTCACCAAGCTCGGCAAGGACTCGTGGCAGGCCGCGCCGGTCGACGGCGCGCTCACCGTGCATTACGAGGTGTATGCCTGGGACTTGTCGGTGCGCGCCGCCCACCTCGATCAGACTCACGGCTTCTTCAACGGCACCAGCGTGTACCTGCGCGTGCTCGGCCAGGAAGAACTGCCGCACCAGACCGACATCCAGCGGCCCGGCGACCCGGCGGCTGCCACCTGGCGCGTGGCGACCGCGCTGCCAGAACTGGGCGCGAAGCGCTATGGCTTCGGCACCTATCGCGCGGCCAGCTACGATGAGCTGATCGATCACCCGGTCGAAATGGGCGACTTCGCGCTGGCCAGTTTCAAGGCGCACGGCGTGCCGCACGATATCGTCATCTCGGGACGCGTGCCGAACCTGAACATGGCGCGCCTGCAGGCCGACCTCAAGGCGATTTGCGAGAGTCAGATTGCGCTGTTCGAGCCGCGCAGGAAGCGCGCGCCGATGGACCGCTATGTCTTCATGACGCTGGCGATGGGCGACGGCTACGGCGGCCTCGAACACCGCGCCTCGACCGCGCTGATCTGCGCGCGCGCCGACCTGCCCAGCAAGAGCGATCCGAAATCGGGACCGCCGAGCGAAGGCTATCTGCGCTTCCTGGGCTTGTGCAGCCATGAGTATTTCCATACGTGGAACGTCAAGCGCATCAAGCCGGCGGTGTTCGCACCGTACGATCTGCAGAACGAAAACTACACCTCGCTGCTGTGGCTATTCGAAGGCTTCACCAGCTATTACGATGATCTGATGCTGGTGCGCTGCGGCCTGATCGACGAGGCGGCCTACCTGAAACTGCAGGCGAAGACCGTCGGCAGCGTCTTGCGCGGCAGCGGTCGGACCAAGCAGAGCGTGGCCGATTCGAGCTTCGATGCCTGGGGCAAATACTACCGGCAGGACGAGAACGCGCCGAACGCGATCGTCAGCTACTACACCAAGGGTTCGCTGGTGGCGCTGATGTTCGACCTGACGATTCGCGCCAAGACCGGTGGCAAGAAGTCGCTCGACGACGTGATGCGCGCCTTGTGGGAGCGCTATGGCCGCGATTTTTATCAGGGCGCTGCGCGCGGCGTCACCGAGGCCGAGGTGGAAGCGCTGTTCGACGAAATCAGCGGCGCCAGGCTCGCGCCCTTGTTCGCGCGTTATGTGCGCGGCACGGACGAGCTGCCGCTGGCGCGCCTGTACGCGCCCTTCGGCGTCAAGCTCGGTGACCAGCGCAAGAGCGCCAAGCCGTCCTTCGATAGCGGATTCGGGCGCGATGGCGCCAATTGCAAGCTGTCGCAGGTGCACGAGGGCGGGGCGGCGCATCGGGCCGGTTTGTCGGCCGGCGATGTGCTGGTGGCGATCGATGGGTTGCGGGTGGGTGGCGCCGCCGCCGACGTCGAGGCGCTGCTGGCGCGCTACAAGGTCGGCGACAGCGTGCAGGTGCACGTGTTCAGGCGCGACGAGCTGATGAGCTTCGACGTCACGCTGCAGGGCGACCGGGTGCCGTCGATCACGCTGGAAGTCACCGGCGATGTGAAGGGATTGAAGCGGCCAAGCGCATAAGGCGCTTGCCAGGGGGCCTCCTGGCAGGCACGAGCCCTCGGCCGGCTATCAACCGGTACCCAAGGGCTGTGTTGCCTTCTGGCAGGCGCGAATCCTCGTCCCGGCTATTAACGGGTACCAAGGGCCGTACGGCCTTCCGGCAGGCGCGAACCCTCGCCCCGGCTATCAACGGGTCCAAAGGCCGTGCCGTCTCCTGGCATACACGAATTCCCGCCCCGGCTATCAACCGGGCCCAAAGACCGTGCCGCCTCCGGGCATGCACGGACGCGCGCCGGCGCCGTACAGCGAGCCGGACACTCCGGTGACCAGCCTGATCAGGACTAGCGGCCCTGCATTCCCTTTGCCCGATTCGCCAACAGCAAATTTCTGCTATTGAATACCCGCCAGCGTACGCAACTGGAAGCGGTAATCCGCGTTGAACAAGAAGGTCTCGGAAAACGTCAGCGAGCGATGTCCACCGTGGATCAGATTGACTGGCTTCGGCAACAGGCCGCTGCGCGCCATCGACGCCAGCGCCACCTTTGAGGCGTCGTCGTCGCGCGAACGCTGCACCACCACCCTGGTCATCCTGCCTTCGGGGTCGACCGTGATACTGAGCACCACGATGGCCGGCAGCATCGGCGGCAACTGGCCGGCGAAGGTGTGCTCGCTGTTGTAGCGCATGACCTGCTCGGCGACGTCGTTCTTGTACGCGTCGATGCTGTCGAACGCGGTGCGCTGCCCGGACCACAGGCCGCCCGGGGCGGCGCGGCTCGAGACGGTCGGGCTCGCCATGTTCGGGCTCGCGTAGTGGGACTCTGATTGCGCCGGCGGCTGGTGCGCGCATCCGGCCAGCCAGGCCACAACAATCAAGGGAATGAATTTGATGCGGCCTGGAGTTTTCATATTAGGTAAACAGCCTCTGAAGTTCGACCCCCGGGTCCGGCGCGCGCATGAACGCTTCGCCCACCAGGAATGCGTGTACGTTGGAATCACGCATCCGCTTGACGTCGTCGGCCACCATGATGCCGGACTCCGTCACCACCAGCCGGTCGGGCGGGATGCGTGGCAGCAGGCCGAGCGTAGTGTCCAGCGACGTCTCGAAGGTGCGCAGGTTTCGGTTGTTGATGCCGAGGAGCGGCGTGCGCAGCTTGAGCCCCGCAGTCAATTCATCGCCATCATGTACTTCGACCAGCACATCCATTCCAAGTTCCATCGCACAGGCTTCAAGTTCGGCCATCAGGCCATGGTCGAGCGCGGCGACGATCAGCAGGATCGCGTCGGCGCCCATCGCGCGCGCCTCGTACACCTGGTAGAGGTCGATCATGAAATCCTTGCGGATCACCGGGATCTCGCAGGCGGCGCGGGCGGCGATCAGATAGCTTTCCTGGCCCTGGAAGAAATGCTTGTCGGTCAGTACCGACAGGCAGGCTGCGCCGTGACGGGCATAGCTCTCGGCGATCTCGGCCGGACGGAAATCCGCCCGCAGCACGCCGCGCGAAGGCGAGGCTTTCTTGACTTCGGCGATCACCCCGGCGCGGCCGGCGGCGATGGTCTTGCGCAGGCTCGCTTCGAAGCCGCGCACGCCGGCGCGCGCATCGGCGCCTTCGACTTCGCGGCGCAGGCTGGCCAGGTCGCGCTGCTTCTTGGCGGCGGCCACTTCGTCCGCCTTGACGGTCAGGATCTTGTTGAGGATGTCGGTCATGATGGATTTATTGTTGTTTGGCCAGCGCGAGTTTCACGCCGAGCCAGATGAACAGGCCGCCGGTCGCGCGGCTCAGATATTGCGCGACCTTCGGATTGAGTTTGACGAGACTGCTGGCGCGCGCCGTGAACAGCGACAGGCACAGGCACCACAGCATGCCGTTCAGGCTGAACACGCAGCCGAGGACGATGAAGGCGATCGCCTTGTCCGCCGCATGCGCGTCGATAAATTGCGGCACGAAGGCGAGGAAGAACAGCGCGACCTTCGGGTTGAGCACATTGGTCAAAAAGCCTTGCGCGAAAATGCGCGCAAAGGGCAGGGCCGGCAGCACCGGCGTTGTCTGGGCCGCGCCGCGTTTGGCGCGCAGCAGGCCGATGGCCATATACAGGATGTAGGCGGCGCCGATCAGCTTGACGACCGTGAAGGCCGTCGCCGATGTCGCCAGGATCGCCGACAGGCCGAGCGCGGCGGCGAAGATATGCACGAAGGTGCCGGCGCCGATGCCAAGCGCCGCCATCGCGCCGGCGCGCCAGCCCTGGGTGGCGCTGCGCGTCATGATCAGCAGCGAGTCGGGCCCCGGCATGATGTTGAGCATCAGGCCGGCGGCGATGAACACCGGCAGGTCGTGGATTCCGAACATGCGCGTCCCTGTTCCCTGTTCCCGGTCACGCCGCGCCGAGCTGCTGCGTGACTTCGACGAACTGCGCCAGCTTGGCCCGCGCGGCGCCCGATAGGATCGTCGCGCGCGCCTTGGCCAGGCCGTCCTCGATCGAACTGGCGACGCCGGCCGCGTACAGCGCGGTGCCGGCGTTGAGCGCGACGATGTCATAGGGCGCGCCAGGCTCGCCGTTCAGCGCTTCCATGATCTTGGCTTTCGACTCGACCGAGTCGGCCACCTTCAGGTTGCGGCTGGCGATCATCGACAGGCCGAAGTCCTCGGGATGGATCTCGTATTCGCGAATTTCGCCGTTGACCAGCTCACCGACCATGGTGCCCGCACCGAGCGAGACTTCGTCCATATTGTCGCGGCCCCAGACCACCACCGCGTGCTGGGCGCCGAGGCGCTGCAGCACGCGCACCTGGATGCCGACCAGGTCGGGGTGGAACACGCCCATCAGGATGTTCGGCGCGCCGGCCGGATTGGTCAGCGGTCCGAGGATGTTGAAGATGGTGCGCACGCCAAGCTCGCGGCGCACCGGCGCCGCGTACTTCATCGCCGCGTGGTGGTTCGGCGCGAACATGAAGCCGATGCCGGTCTGCGCGATCGACTGGGCGATCAGTTCGGGCTTGAGGTTGATGTTGGCGCCGAGCGACTCGAGCACGTCGGCGCTGCCGGACGAGGAGGACACGCTGCGCCCGCCATGCTTGGCCACGCGCGCGCCGGCGGCGGCGGCGACGAACATCGAGGCGGTCGAGATGTTGAAGGTGTGGGCGCCATCGCCGCCGGTGCCGACGATGTCGAGCAAATTGGTGGTGTCGTCCATCGGCACCTTGGTGGCGAACTCGCGCATCACCTGGGCGGCGGCGGCGATTTCGCCGATGGTTTCCTTCTTCACGCGCAGGCCGAGCGTGAGCGCGGCGATCATGGTCGGCGACATTTCGCCCGACATGATCTGGCGGAACAGGTACAGCATCTCGTCGTGGAAAATCTCGCGGTGTTCGATGCAGCGCAGCAGGGCTTCTTGTGGTGTGATGGACATGGCGGGGCCTGGGATGACGAGGAAATACGGTGCGATCGATAAGAAAGGCACGCCGTAGCGTGCCTTGTGCTTATCGTTCGAGGAAGTTCTTGAGCATGGCGTGGCCGTGCTCGGACAGGATGGACTCGGGGTGGAACTGCACGCCCTCGATGTCGTATTCCTTGTGGCGCACGCCCATGATCTCGCCGTCGTCGGTCCACGCGGTCACTTCCAGGCAGTCCGGCAGCGAGGCGCGCTCGATCGCCAGCGAGTGGTAGCGGATCACGGTGAAGGGGCTCGGCAGACCCTTGAACACGCCCACGCCGGTATGCGTGACGGGCGAGGTCTTGCCGTGCATGACCTGCTGGGCGCGGATCACCTTGCCGCCGAACGCCGCGCCGATGGCCTGGTGGCCAAGGCACACGCCGAGGATCGGCAGCTTGCCTTTGAACTCGCGCAGCACGTCGATCGAGACGCCCGCTTCGGCCGGCGTTTTGGGACCGGGCGAAATGCAGATGCGCGCCGGGGTCATGGCGGCGATCTCGGCCAGCGTGATTTCATCGTTGCGCACGGTGCGCACGTCCTCGCCCAACTCGCCGAAGTATTGCACGATGTTGTAGGTGAACGAGTCGTAGTTGTCGATCATTAGCAGCATGTCAGATCTCCCCATCCAGGCCGTCTTGCACCTGTTCGGCGGCGCGCAGCACGGCGCGCGCCTTGTTTTCGGTTTCCTGCCATTCCATCTCGGGGATCGAATCGGCGACGATGCCGGCGGCGGCCTGCACGTACAGCATGCCGTCCTTGATCACGCCGGTGCGGATCGCAATGGCGACATCCATCTCGCCGCCGAACGACAGGTAGCCGCAGGCGCCGCCGTAGATGCCGCGCTTGGTCAGTTCGAGTTCGTCGATGATCTCCATCGCGCGCACTTTCGGCGCGCCGGTCAGGGTGCCGGCCGGGAAGGTCGCGCGCAGCACGTCCAGGTTCGACATGCCTTCCTTGTGTGTGCCTTCGACGTTCGAGACGATGTGCTGCACGTGCGAGTATTTTTCAACCACCATGCGCTCGGTGACCTTGACGGTGCCGATGTCGGAGATGCGGCCGAGGTCATTGCGGGCCAGGTCGATCAGCATGACGTGTTCGGCGATTTCCTTCGGGTCGGCCAGCAATTCTTTCGACAGTTCGGCGTCGAGGGCGGCGGTGGCGCCGCGCGGACGGGTGCCGGCGATCGGGCGCAGCGTGACTTTCTTGCGGCCGTCCGGCGCGGTCTCGTTGCGCACCAGGATCTCGGGCGAGGCGCCGACGATCTGCATGTCGCCGAAATTGTAGTAGTACATATACGGCGAGGGATTGAGCGAGCGGAGCGCACGGTACAGCGACAGCGGCGAATCCACATACGGCTTGCGGATGCGCTGGCCGATCTGCACCTGCATCAGGTCGCCGGCCATCACGTATTCGTGGGCGCGCTCGACCGCCGCCAGGTAGTCTTCCTTCTTGAATTCGCGGACAGCTTCGGTGCGCACCGAGCTCGATGTGACCGGTGCGTCGAGCCCGCGGCGCAACATGACGCGCAAGTCCTTCAGGCGCTGTTTGGCCTTCGAGTAGGCTTCCGGCGCGGCCGTGTCGGCGTAGACGATCAGGTACAGCTTGCCCGACAGGTTGTCGATCACCGCCAGTTCCTCGGTCACCATCAGCTGGATGTCGGGCAGGCCGAGATCGTCGCGCGGGGTGGTGTCGGCCAGCTTGCGCTCGATGTGGCGCACGGTGTCGTAGCCGAAGTAGCCGGCCAGGCCGCCGCAGAAGCGCGGCAGGCCGGGGCTGAGCGCGACCTTGAAGCGGGCCTGGAACTGTTCGATGAATTCGAGCGGATTGCCTTCGTGGGTTTCGATCACCGCGCCGTTCTTGACGATCTCGGTGCGCTGGCCGAAGGTGCACAGCACGCTGGTGGCCGGCAGGCCGATGAAGGAGTAGCGGCCGAAACGTTCGCCGCCGACCACCGATTCGAGCAGGAAGGTATTCTTGCCGGCGTTCTGGGTCTGGGCCAGCTTGAGGTAGAGCGTGAGCGGGGTTTCGAGATCGGCGAAGGCTTCGGCGATCAGCGGAATACGGTTGTAGCCTTGTTTGGCCAACGATTTGAATTCGAGTTCGGTCATGCTTTTTCTCCAGGCCGCGAGGGAAGGGCGGCAGTGGGTTTTCAAAAAACCTGCCGGCGCACGGGGGCGGCCGACAGCAATCAATGCGGGTTACTTAGCCCAGGATTGCCAGCGTCGCCAAAGCCAGGCCTCAATCGAGCCGGTTTGGTTGACATTGTGTTTTTTGATGAAAAACATGCGTTATGTGCTTCAGTTGGCGGTGTCGTTGTGCGAACTAATCATCCGTGCCGCGTCGAGCAGCGTATTAACTATACCATCCGAATCGGTTTCGTGTATAGCCCGTCCGTGGTTATAACCATACGGTACGGTCAGCACGAAACAGCCGGCCGCGCGGGCCGCCTCGGCATCGTTGGACGAGTCGCCGATCGCCACCACCTGGCCCGGCGCCAGATCGAAATCGCGGCACACTTGCAGCAATGGCAGCGGGTCGGGTTTCTTGCGCGCCAGCGAGTCGCCGCCGTAGACGATCTCGAAAAATCCGGCCAGGCCCTTCTGCGCCAGCAGTGGCGTGGTGAAGGCGATCGGCTTGTTGGTCACGCAGGCCAGCCGCAGGCCGCTCGCCTTCATCGCCGCCAGCCCTGCCAGCACGCCTTCGTACAGTGTGCTGTGATTGCCGTTGATGGCCAGGTAGTGGCGCTGGTAGGCGTCCATCGCAACGTCGAAGCGCTGCTCCACCAGGTCCGGCGTGAAGTCGAGCGCGAGCACGCTGCGGATCAGGTTTTCCGAACCCTTGCCGACCATGTCCTTGATCTGTTCGGCGCTGATCTGCGCCAGGCCGAATTCACCGCGCATGCCGTTGAGGGCGACCTGGAAGTCGGGCACCGTGTCGAGCATGGTGCCGTCGAGGTCGACGATGGCGGCGCGGATGCGCGCGGCACCGCCACGCATTATTGGCCGACCTTGGCCAATTCGGCGCGCATGGCGTCGATGACTTCCTTGTAGTCGGGCTGGCCGAAAATGGCCGAGCCGGCGACGAAGGTGTCGGCGCCCGCTTCGGCGGCCGCGCGGATATTGTCGATCTTGATGCCGCCGTCGACTTCGAGCAGGATGTCGCGGCCCGATTCATCGATCATGCGGCGCGCGATGGTGATCTTCTTGAGCGCCTCGGCGATGAAGGACTGGCCGCCGAAACCGGGGTTGACCGACATAATCAGGATCATGTCGATCTTGTCCATCACGTGGTTCAGGTAGTGCATCGGCGTGCCCGGATTGAACACCAGGCCGGCCTTGCAGCCGCTGTCGCGGATCAGCTGGAGCGAGCGGTCGATATGGTCCGACGCTTCCGGGTGGAAGGTGATGATGTTGGCGCCAGCCTTGGCGAAGTCCGGGATGATGCGGTCGACCGGCTTGACCATCAGGTGGACGTCGATCGGCACTTGCACATGCGGGCGGATCGCCTGGCAGACCAGCGGGCCGATGGTCAGGTTCGGCACGTAATGGTTGTCCATGACGTCGAAGTGGATGATGTCGGCGCCGGCGGTGACGACATTGCGCACTTCCTCGCCCAGGCGGGCGAAGTCGGCGGACAGGATGCTGGGAGCGATGCGAAATTGGGTCATGTGAGTGCGTGCAAAATAAAGGGATGCGCTATTTTACGCTGTTGCGCCCGCGCTTTCGCGCCAGCCGGGTTTTGGGCCGCCATGTATGATGACGCATCGGGCCGGGCGCCGGGCGCACGCAGGCACGCGCCGGGCCAGCCGCCAACCACCAACAACAATCGCGTCGCAAGAGGAATCCGATGGCCGCCTACGCCTTTACCGTCACCGTCAAGACCCAATACCTGGCCGAGCAGTCCGAGCCGGACCGCAGCCATTACGTATTCACCTACACCATCACCATCGTCAACAGCGGTACCGTGCCGGCCCAGCTGATTTCACGCCATTGGGTCATTACCGACGCCAACAACCATACCGAAGAAGTGCGCGGCCTCGGCGTGGTGGGGCATCAGCCGCTGTTGCAGCCGGGCGAGCGGTTTGAATACACCAGCGGCACCCAGCTGCGCACGCCGCAGGGTTCCATGCTCGGTGAATATTTTTTCGTGGCCGAGGACGGTCACCGCTTCGAGTCGCCGATTCCCGAATTCGTGCTGTCGCTGCCACGCACGCTGCACTAGGCCTGGCGGGCAGGGCCGGGCCGCAGCGCGCGCCTCAAGCGGCGGGCGGCGTGTCCGGCGGGTCCTTGGCGTCGCGCGCGGGTCGCTCGCGCTGATCGGGTTTCGGGCCATGGTACATCGTCCACCAGACAATAAATACCAGCAGGAATAGGGCAACGCCTGCTTCCACCATCAAAATCCACATAGCACTCCTTATGTTCACATCACGCCGCAGTTTACTCGTTTCGCTGGGCGCCGTCGCCCTGGCCTTGTCGGCCTGTACCACCCCGCCGCCGGCGCCACCCAGGCCGCCCGTGGTGAATCTGCCGCCGGCAGGGCCGATCGTCGTGCCGCCGGCGTCCCCGGTCCCGCCGCCCGAGACCGTGCCGCCCAAGCCGGCGCCGGCCCCGCTGTTCACCCCCGCCAGCTTCGCCGACCTGCCCGGCTGGCAGCAGGACGACCTGCGCGAAGCCTGGTCGCCGTTCCTGGCCTCATGCTCGGTGCTGGTGCGCAAGCCGGAGTGGAGCGAGGTGTGCACGGCCGCGCGCAGTGTCAGCCCGGCCGACGGCGCGGCCATCCGCCGATTCTTCGAAAACCGCTTCGTGCCCAACCAGGTGCGCGCCGCCGATGGCGCCGACACCGGTCTCATCACCGGATATTACGAAGCGATGTTGCACGGCGCCCGCAAGCGCGGCGGCGCCTTCCAGACTCCCTTGTACCGGGTGCCGGACGATCTGATCACGGTCGATCTCGGCAGCGTCTACCCGGAACTGAAGAATATGCGCTTGCGCGGGCGCCTGGTCGGCAAGAAAGTGGTCCCCTACAGCACACGGGCCGAGATCGAGCGCGCCGATCTGAGCGGCAAGGAATTGCTGTGGGTCGACGATCCGGTCGAGGCCTTCTTCCTGGAAGTGCAGGGCTCGGGCCGGGTGCAGCTCGCCGACACCGGCGAAACCGTGCGCGTCACCTACGCCGACCAGAACGGCCACCCCTACAAGGCGATCGGCCGCTGGCTGGTCGAACAGGGCCAGATGACGCCGGCGCAGGCCTCGGCCCAGAGCATCAAGGCGTGGATCGTGGCCAACCCGGGCCGGCGCCAGGAGCTGTTCAACGCCAACCCGAGTTTCATTTTCTTCCGTGAGGAACGGGTGAGCGATCCTGCGGTCGGACCGAAGGGCGCGCTTGGCGTGGCGCTGACGCCGGCGCGCTCGGTCGCGGTCGACCCGGCTTTCCTGCCGCTTGGGGCGCCGGTGTTCCTGGCCACCACCCGGCCCGGCGGCGAGGTGCCGCTGCAACGCCTGATGATGGGGCAGGATACCGGCGGCGCCATCCGTGGCGCGGTGCGCGCCGACTTCTTCTATGGTTTTGGCGACGAGGCGGCGCACAACGCCGGGCTGATGAAGCAGCGCGGCGCGATCTGGGTGCTGCTGCCCAAGCCCCAATAAACTTCACCATCTGGCGGGGGCGCCGCTCCCCGCCATTGCTTGCATTGATAACGCTTCTTCCCTCATTTTCATAAAAGGTAAAACCATGAGCTACGCAGACCTGCTGACCGAAACCCGCGACCGCGTCGCCGTGATTCGTCTGAACCGCCCGCAAGCGATGAATGCGCTCAACGAGAATATGATGAATGAGCTGGGCCAGGCGCTCCGGCAGTTTGATGAAGACAGCAACATCGCCTGTATCATTTTGACGGGCAGCGAAAAGGTTTTCGCTGCAGGCGCCGATATCGCCGCCATGGCGAACTATAGTTATCCCGACACATATGTCAGCAATTACATCGGCCGCAACTGGGAGCACATCCTTGCGGTCCGCAAACCGATCATTGGCGTGATCGCCGGCTACGCCCTGGGCGGCGGCTGCGAGCTGGCAATGATGTGCGACATCCTGATCGCCGCCGACACGGCCAAATTCGGCCAGCCGGAAATCAAGGTCGGGGTCACGCCGGGCGCCGGCGGCACCCAGCGCCTGCCGCGCGCCGTCGGCAAGGCAAAAGCGATGGATATGCTGCTCACCGCGCGCATGATCGACGCCGCCGAGGCTGAACGCATCGGACTGGTGTCGCGCGTGGTGGCGGCCGATAAATTGATGGACGAAGCGCTGGCCGCCGCCGCCGCGATCGCCGCGATGCCGGTGAGCGTGGCGATGGCCATCAAAGATGCGGTCAACTGTGCCTACGAAACAACACTTTCGGAGGGCGTGCGTTACGAACGCCGTTACTTCCACGCCGCCTTCGGCACCCCCGCGCAACGCGAGGGAATGGCCGCCTTCCTCGCCAAGCGCCCTGCGAAATTCGACGGAATGTGACGCAGGCGGTCCGACCGCTTTGGTGTTCGGTCCTACCGAACGTTGCGAAATCCGCATCCGATCTGACCACTTTTTGCTTGCCAAAGCCAATGGTTTAATTGATCATTGGCCTGGTGTAAATGCAATTGCAAAACCCATTGCGCTTACGTAACTACGGAAATCCGGGATATAACGCGATTGTCGGGAAACATTTGTCAATCGTTTACTTCCGTTTCCATGTGAATACCTTTGTAATCGATTGCTTCAAACGCGGTGCTCCACCCTTTTAAGGATCGGAGCGGCACTTGTAAGTCGGCGAATTTTATAAGCTGATGACAGATAATAAACAGGGAGATGTATGAATCGTAACAACCGTAGGCCTACAAAAACCCGCATGAGCGTGGTCGTCAGCGCTCTGTTCCCCCTCGCGATGGGCGGTTCCGCGCTCGCGCAAACCACGCCGCCGGCCGATTCCGCCACCGTGGTCGTGACCGGTTTCCGCGCCAGTCTGCAAAGCTCGCTGGCGGTCAAGAAGGAAGCCAACTCGATCGTCGACGTGATCAAGGCCGAAGACATCGGTAAATTCCCGGACAATAACTTGTCCGAATCGATGCAGCGCATTCCTGGCGTGGCCATCGACCGCGACGCAGGCGAAGGCCGCATGATCACCGTGCGCGGCCTGGGCGGCCAGTTCGTCCGCACCCAGCTGAACGGCATGGAAGCGCTGGCCACCACCGGCGGCCGCGATTCCTCCGGCGGCGCTAACCGCGACCGTGGTTTCGACTTCAACGTGTTCGCCGCTGAACTGTTCAGCTCGATCAAGGTGACCAAATCGATGAGCGCCGAGATCGAAGAGGGTTCGCTCGGCACCGCCGTCGACCTGACCACCCCGCGTCCATTCGATTACAAAGGCTTCGCGATGGGCGGTTCGTTCACCGGTCAATGGAACGACCTGTCGAAGAAGAAGAACCACCGCGAAACCTTCATGGTGTCGACCCGCAGCGACGACAAGCGCTGGGGCGGCATGTTCTCGGTCGCCCACTCGACCAACGACAAGACCGAAGAAGGGCCGTCGACCGGTCGCTGGGAAAACGGCGCCATCTCGACGGTGGCCGGTTCGCTCGGCCAGCAATCGAGCGCGTCGCGTTTCAAGAGCTATAGCACCGACGGCGGCAAGACCTTCATCACCATTCCAGCGCTTAACACCAACGTGGCCGCAGCCGGCACCCTGTCCGATCTGACCGGTGAAGCGCTCAATGTGACCAAGGCGCTGCACCCGCGGATTCCGCGTTACGGCCATCTGGATTATGTTGTCGAGCGTACTGGCCTGACCGGCGCGATCCAGTTCCGTCCGGTGCAAGGCACCACGCTGAGTCTCGATGCGATGCATTCCGATTTCACCCAGAACCGCAACGAGCAATACCTCGAAGTGATTTCGCTGTCGCGCGGCGCCGGCAATCCGCTGGTCACGTCGGGCAATCCGAACACCAGCATCTTTAACTACAACATCAACAACAAGGGCGAAATCGACAGGGCCAGTTTCAACAACGTCGATATGCGTTCCGAGAACCGCCACGACGAACTGTCGTCCGAGTTCAATCAGCTCAATTTGACCCTTGATCAGAAAATCACCAACAACCTGCAGTTGAAGGTGCTGACGGGATTGTCGAATTCGGTGCAGCGCAATCCTGAGCAGACCACGCTGACGCTCGACGCCTACGACGTGCAGAACTATAGTTACGACTATACGAAGCCACTGGCGCCGGTGTTCAACTACGGCACCTCGAACGGTTGCACCGTCAACCAGACTTGCTACTGGACCGTTTCTTCGTCCGCCGCTAAGGGTGACGCCAGCCTGATGCGGATCCGTCCGAACCAGACTGAAAACCAGTTCAAGACGCACAAAATCGATTTGTCCTACGACATTAACGAGCACTTCACCTTGCGCGGCGGACTCAGCTACAAGAAGTTTGTCTTCAAGACCATGGAAGCCCGACTGGCGAGCGAGAACATTACCGCTGCGGACGCGGCCAAGCTCAGTGCCAACCTGGCGGACTACACGTTCTCCCAGACCATGGGAACCGGTAGCGGCGACCAGACCTGGCTGGTGCCAAACTTTAACGCGATCAAAGCGGCGTTGAATTTCGGCAGCAACACGGGCGCCTATGCGACCAGCACCACCATCGCCGCCGCCAGCCCCTTGAACCAGGATGCCGCCGAGCGCGATACCGGGGCATACGGTCAGCTCGACTATGACCACGAAGTGTTCGGCATCCGGGTACGGGGAAATGTCGGCATGCGCGTAGTCAAGACAAAGGAAGAGACCTCGGCCTATCTGCGTTTGCCGGCCAAGGGTGGCGTCACGCCACCGCCGACCTATCAGAAGTCCACGCAGGAATACACGGACCACCTGCCGTCCCTGAACGTCAATATCGAGCCAGTCAAGGATGTGATTGTGCGCTTTGGCGCTGCGAAGGTCATGTCGCGGCCACTGTTGCAGCAGCTGACCCCGGCGGGCGCGTTCGATGTGGATAAACTGACTTATACGGGCGGCAATCCAACCCTGCAGCCGATTCGCGGCACGACCTACGATTTGAATCTGGAATGGTACAAGGACAAGGACACCCTGTTCTCGGCTGGTTACTTCTTCAAGAACATGAAGACCTATATCCAGCGCACGGCCTACACCGGTACCTTCGGTTCGCTGGGGCTTGATCCGGAAGCCGTCGCGCCAGGTGCGGGGCTGAACAGCTCGACCACCTTCTCGATCACCAACCCGGTCAATACCCCGGGCGGTCTGATTCGCGGCTACGAGATCAATCTGCAGAAGGCGTTCACCTTCCTGCCTTCGCCCTTCAATAACATGGGTGGCGTGGTCAACTACACCAAGGTCGACTCGAAGCTGAAGTACCAGCTGGTGCCAACGTCGTCGGCGCTGACCGTGGCCGATCTGTTGGGCATGTCGCCTGTGTCGGCAAATGGCACGCTGTACTACGAGGACAAGGTATTCTCCGCACGTGTCACCGCGGCGTATCGCTCGAAGTACACCAGCACGCTGCTGCCAGGTAGTGGCGCTGACTTCCAGGGCAAGAACCATACGACCAATATCGATGCGCAGATCAGCTACAACTTCACGCCTCAGTTGACGCTGACCTTCCAGGCATTGAACCTGACCGACCAGTACGATGACCGTTTTGTGTCGTACAACACGGCGTTCGGCAACGTCGACAGCAATGCGCCATCGGACGCGGTGCATACCGGCCGTTCGTACCTGCTGGGTCTGCGTTACAAGTACTAATCGTGCACTGGTGCGGCCATCGGCCGCACTTGTTCCGGAAACGCCCGCCTTGCGCGGGCGTTTTTTCGTTGGGAAGGGCTTGCAAGGCTCCGGCGGCTTTGCTATAGTTCGCCTCCCCGAAGAAAACGTTAACTAAATCAAGCAGTTGGCGGGTTTGTAAGGGCGTACCGGAAACGGCGCGGTAACAAAAAGGGGTTGACGGTAACTGCGAAACGCTGCATA
>JBDSTZ010000463.1:0-44094 GCA_039927975.1 Massilia sp.
TGGTCGCCGTCACTTCCTGACCGATGCCGACCGCTTTTGACCGCCACTGAACGCTGCCCACCGCCTGACCGATGCTGACCGATGCTGACCGATCCACCGGACCATTGACCAAACCCTGAACCGCTGCCGAGACGACCGACCCGACCCGCTCCCATGACCACCATGACCGCACCTTCCCTGATCAACGTCGGCGCCCCCATCGCGCCGGCCGGCGCCGCGCCGCAAACCCTGCTCGACCTGATGTACGACGGTTTCTACGCCCTCTTCATGCTCAAGAACGGCAACAGTCCCAAGGACAATGCCGACTTCGCCCACAAGATGACGGTGTTCCTCGACGACTTCGGCCGCGGCGCAAAAAAGCAGGGCGCCTCGGCCGACGACATCGACGCCGCCAAGTACGCCTTCTGCGCGGCGGTCGACGAAATCATCCTGCGCTCCTCGTTCTCGATCCGCGAAATGTGGTCGCGCAAGCCGCTGCAACTGAGCCTGTTCGGCGACCAGCTGGCGGGCGAAAACTTCTTCATCCGGCTCGAATCGCTGCGCGCGCGCGGGGCCGCCCACCTGCAGGCGCTCGAAGTGTTCCATATGTGCCTGCTGCTCGGCTTCCAGGGCCGCTACATCCTCGAAGGCTCGGAAAAACTCAATTACCTCACCGCCCGCCTGGGCGACGAGATCGCCAACATGAAGGGCAAGCGCGGCGGCTTCGCGCCGTTTGCCGAACGGCCCGACCAGATCATCCACAAGCTGCGCAGCGACCTGCCGCTGTGGGTCCTGTGCTCGGTGTTCGCGCTGATCTGCGTGCTCGGTTTCATCGCCCTGCGCGCCTCGCTCGGCAAGCACACCGAACAACAGATGAGCGCCTACAACGACGTCGTCAAGCTCGCGCCCAAGGCCGCCAACCTGACCATCACCCTGCCCTGATGGACGCGCTGTCCGCCCTCGCCGCGCTGGGCCGGTTCGGCACTGGCCTGAGCCAGCACGCGCGCCTGGTCACGCTCGCCAGCGCGCAGGACCGCGCGCTGCCCGAAGCGCTGATGGCCGAGCGGTTCAGCGGCCGCGAAGCGGTCAACGAATTGTTCTGCTTCGAGCTCGACGCCGTGAGCGTGTCGACCGATCTCGAACTCGACACCCTGATCGGCGAGGAACTGACGATCGGCCTGCTGCAGCCGGACGACAGCCGGCGCGCCTGGCACGGCATCTGCACCGAGGCGTCCTGGCTGGGCGCCGACGGCGGCCTGGCGCGCTACCGGCTGCGGCTCGAACCGGCGCTGGCCCTGCTGGCCCTGCGCCGCGACAGCTATATCTTCCAGGACCAGGACGCGCGCGAGATCGTCACCGAACTGCTGGCCGATTATCCGCAGCTGCGCTTTGAGTTCGACATCACCCAGCCGCTGACGGCGCGCGACATCTGCACCCAGTACCGCGAGAGCGACTTCGAATTCCTGGTGCGCCTGCTGGCGTCCGAAGGCTTGAACTGGCGCTTTGAACACGACCAGGCCGGCGCCGACGACAGCGCCGACGGCCAGGCGCGCCACAAGCTGGTGATCTTCGACAGCCAGGCCAGGGCGCCGGCCATCCAGGGCAACGATACGATCCGCTTCCATGGCGTGCGCGCCACCGAGCGCGACGACGCCATCGACGAATTTCGCGCGCGCCGCCAGCTGCGCGCCAACGCCGTCGCCATCAGCAGTTGGGACCCGCGGCAGTTGCTGGCGCCGGCGGCCGAACAATCGTCCAGCCTCGACGCCGGCGAACTGCCGGCCCTGACGATCTACGACGGCAGTGGCGAACGTATCGCCAGCGACGGCGGCGCCGCCAACAGCCACAGCCAGTTGATGCTCAAGGCCGAGGAACTGGAGAACAAGGTCTTCGAAGGGGCCGGGGCAGCGCGCCGCCTGGCCGCCGGCCACCGCTTCACATTGAGCCAGCACGAACGCTACGGCGCCGGCGACGACACCTTTACCGTGTTGTCGGTCCGCCACGAGGGACGCAACAACGTCGCGCCGAACATCGCCTCCGCCGGCGCGCAGATCGAGGCAGGCACCTACCGCAACGCGTTCTCCTGCGTGCGCGAGGTCGTGCCGATCGTGCCGCGCGCGACGGCGGCACCGCACCGGCGCACCGCGCCGGGCCCGCAGACGGCGATCGTGGTCGGCCTGGGCGACGCCGTGTCGACCACCGCGCGCGACCACCAGGTGAAAATCCAGTTCGCCTGGCAGCGCGGCGAGCGCGCCAACCCGGGCGGTCTGGCGCACAGCGCCGACGACAAGGGCAATGCGCCGGGTGACGAGCAGTCGGGCGCCTGGGTGCGCGTGGCCGAGGCGCTGGCCGGGCCCAATTGGGGCACCCAGTTCACCCCGCGCATCGGCACCGAGGTGCTGGTCGACTTCATCGAAGGGGACATCGACCGGCCGGTGGTCGTGGCCCAGCTCTACAACGGCGCCGACACGCCGCCGTTCGCCGCCGGGGTCGACTCGGGCGTCAACCATGCCGGCGTGCTGTCGGGGATCCACAGCCACAACTTCGACAAGAGCGGCTTCGGCCAATGGCAGCTCGACGACACGCCCGGCCAGCTGCGCACGCGGCTGGCCAGCAGCAGCGCGGCGACCCAGCTCAATCTCGGCTACCTGATCCAGCAGGCGCCCGGTACGGCGCATCGCGGCAGCTATCGCGGCAGAGGTTTCGAACTGCGCACCGATGCCTGGGCCGTGCTGCGCGGCGGCGAAGGCGTGCTGCTGACGACCAGTGCGCGCGCCAGCGAGGGCAGCGGCGTGAGCTCGACCCAGATGGACGCGGCCGAAGCGGTGGCACTGTTCAAAGGCGCGCAAACGCTCGGCAAGAGCCTGGGCGACGCGGCGGCGCAGCAGCAGGCATTGTTCAGCAAGCACGGCGCTGCCGCGCGCGACGAACTGCTCGCGCAGATCGATCCGGCGGCGAACGGCAAGCACGCCGGCGCGCTCAACGGCCAGCAGGCGGCCAAGGCGGCGCCCGGCACGCGCGATCTAGACAACGCGCGGCCGGTTGAAAAATTCGGCAAGGCGCTGGTGCTGATGGATTCGGCCGCCAGCATCAACTGGGCCACGCCGGCATCGACCCTGCTGTTCGCCGGCGGGCAGCTGCACTGGACCAGCCAGTCGGACTTGCACCTGGCCGCCGCCTGCACGGTGTCGTCGGTGGCGGCCAACGCGGTCAATTTTTTCAGCCACGCCGGCGGCATCCAGGCCGTTGCCGCCAACGGGCCGGTGTCGCTGCAGGCCCATACCGATCAGTTGGAAATCCTCGCCGACAAGGCCATCACAGTGGTCTCGGTGAACGACGCCATCGAAATCAAGGCGTCGCAGAAGATCGTCATCCAGGCGGGCCAGTCGTCGATCACCCTCGAAGGCGGCAATATCACCTTCGCTTGCCCCGGCACCTTCAGCGTCAAGGGCGGCCAGCACCTGTTCGACGGCGGCGCCAGCAAACCCGCCTCGTTCGCGCCCCTGCCCTCCTCGTCGGAGGCGTTCTTCGCCCGCAAGGTGCACCTCAAGGACGCCGGCAGCGGCCAAGCGCTGGCTGCCATGCCTTACTTCATCCGCCTCGACAACGGCGTGGCGTACCACGGCACCACCGACGAACAGGGCCACACCGAGCACGCGCATGGCGATGCCGCGCATTCGGCCAAGACCTATGTCGGCCACGCGGCCATGAAGGAAATCGCCAAACTGACGGGGAAGGCATGACAAGTCCATTCGATATCCTGCTCGAACCGACCGAGAAAAAGGCCGCGCATCCAGCCGCCGTGGGCCTGGTCGACAGGGCGGGACGCTATCGCATCGGGCCGCCCACGCGTCCCGCTATCCGCCACGACAACGGCCACCTGGACATGTATCCGCCGCGCGCGCCGACCGCCAGCGACAGGGCCCAGCTGGTGCGCTGGTTCGCCATGCTGGAGGGTTCCGAAGCGCTGTGCAACGCCCAGACCGGCAAGTATCTGGCGGCGTGCAACCACGAAGACCTGTCCGATGCGAACGCCGCCTACCGCCATTTCCTGTCCGGGAACGGCAAGGACCGCACCATCAATTACGAGCGCTACCTGCAAGGCGATCCGTCCGGCCCCGACGTCATCAAGAATGTGCTGGCCGATTTTCAAACCCAGGCCGAGATCATTGGCAAGGACCGGCTGCGCTTCGCCGTCACCAGCGACGCCTACACCGTCGGCAATGGCGGCATCGCGCCCTACCCGGCCACCTCGAACTGGCAAAAGGCGATCGGCGCCCACTTCCTGTGGGTGAGCGCGAACGTGGTGGCCTCGGTCGACAAGGGCAAGATCGTCTACGATGCCGATCTGGTTTTCCATGTCGAGGATCGCTACAACTTCAATCCAGGCGCGGCCGACGTGGCCACCGGGATTCCCGACTCGGCCAACGGCCAGTTCGAAATCAGCGGGCTGGCGAAGCAGTACACCAACTATGCTACCGTACAGCGCCACACCAGATGGGTGGAAGGCGCGGCCAAGGCGGCGCAGACCAGCAATGCAGGCACCAGCCGCCAGCGCAAGCCATCGGACAATCGTCGTTTAAGGAACCGGGTGTGAACAAGCGCGCACGCATCAGCAGTATCTTCATCGCTCTGGCGCTGTGCGCCGGCGTCATCTTATCGGGCTGCCAGGAAAAAAAGGAAAACGTGGACAAAGTCTCTAACGATATCGCCGCCTTGCGTGCGCTGGTGGCGCTCGATCCGGCGCCGGGCAAGGCGCGCTGGGAAGTGTTCGGCACCCCCGAATACACGGGCGGCGTGCCCGGCCCCACCGATTTCGTCACCCTGGTCGCGGAGATCGAGCCAGCCGGTGCGAAGGCCGCTCCGCTCCAGCCGGGGGCCGGCACGGTGTGGATCGCGCCGGAAGCGCCAAGGCCGTGGTTGACGGCGCCGTTTCGCGAACTGCTGGCGCAGCACAAGAACTCCACGGTCGCGCTGTCGGCGCTGCCGCATTGCCAGGCCTTCCGGACGACGCTCGTCAAGACCGGCAAGGCGGTCGAGGGCTTTCGCTGCGACCAAGCCTCCGGCTCGCTGATCTACCTGACCTTGTCTGGCGCCCCGAGCGGCTGATGACCGGGCATGCCGTCGCCTCGCTGCCGCGAAGGATGCGGGATTGGTGGCCGCGCCGCACGGATGGATCGCCACGGCGGCAACTCCAGCCTGGTGGTCATGCCGGTACAGATAAATAACTGGGCAAAATAATGGCGGCACTGGATCCGCAAGAGGTATTTCTACTGGAGCGCTACACATCGGCCGCCTACACAGGGCAGCTGCGCGATGTGTGGGGTGAGATGATCGCGCATGTCGAGCAATGCGTGGACGCCTTCATGCGCAAGCCGCCACGCGATGATCGCAGCCGTCTCCTGCCCGACCGGCCCGATATCGTCTGGGGCGAACGCGTGCTGCCCAATTTCCGGGACACCTGCCGCGCGCTATGCGACGGTTACATCGAACTGACGCACGGCGACCTGGCCGGGCTCGATGCCTGCCATGGTCCGATGAGCGACGCGAAGGGGCAGTCCGATTTCTCCCCGGACTGGATGAATGTCGCCGATCGGGAAACCTACGGCAGATTGCTGAATCGGGCCTCTGGCATGGCCGGCAACATCAGCGCCAGCGTTGGCGCTTACTGGTCCCCTGGCGAATTGACCAGTCGTTACGACGAGAGCGCAAGGGGAGCTTTAGACCCGCCACCGCGCTGGCCGGTCTATGCCCTCGATACCCACACGGCAGTGCGCACTGGCCACCCGGTCAAGGTATCGGGCATTTATCTGCCCGATACCGACAATAGCGGGGCCCAGTTTCTGTCCGCTGCGGGCGACGTAGCGCCAGAGGCCTGCGCGTTTATTCGGATGGAAGATCTGCTCAACCCGGACAACGGTCAAAAATACGCGGGGCAGCCGATTTTCGACAAGCGCGCGGTGCTTTGGCGCCTCGTGACGCGCACAAGCGACGCCGGCACCACGTGGCCGATCGAGGGCGCTGTGGCGCCGCAGAGACGCCACCTGAGCACCAGCGCGACCGGCCAGGCAAGCGCCCCTACGCGTTGAACCCGCCATCGATCAGGTGGCTCGCGCCGGTGACGTACGCCGCCTCGTTGCTCGCGAGGTAAGCGACAAAGCCGGCAATCTCCTCGGCCCGGCCGTAGCGGCCCAGCGCGCTCAAGCCCTTCAACACCGGGGCGAACTCGCCGCTGTCCGGATTCATCTCGGTGTCGACGGGGCCCGGCTGCACATTGTTGACGGTGATGCCGCGTGGTCCCAGGTCGCGCGCCAGCCCGCGTGTGAGTCCTTGCAGCGCCGCCTTGCTCATCGCGTAGGGCGCGCCGCCGGCAAACGGCATGCGCTCGGCCACGTTGCTGCCGATATTGATGATGCGACCGCCCGCCGTCATGTGGCGCGCCGCTTCCTGGGTGGCGACGAACACCCCGCGCACGTTCACCGCGAGCATGTGGTCGAAGTCCTCCAGCCCGAACGCGTCGAGCGGCGCGACCTGGTAGACGCCGGCGTTATTGACCAGGATGTCGAGCCGGCCCAGTTTGTCCGCAGCCGTGCGGATGGCCTGGGTGAGCGCGCCGGCGTCGGCGCTGTCGGCCTTGAGGGCGATCGCCCGGCCACCCGCGGCGGTAATGGCATCGACCACCGCCTGCGCCCGCCCGGCGGCGTTGACGTAGGTGATGGCGACGGCCGCGCCGTCGGCCGCCAGGCGCTGCGCGATGGCCGCGCCGATCCCGCGCGAGCCGCCCTGGATGAAGGCGACTTTGCCCGACAGGTTTGCTTGATTCGACATGGTGTGCTCCGTTTGGTTGGTAAGGAGTTCACAGTGTCGCGGATCGATTACCCATCGACTAGGTACCAATCCGGCAGATCAGATGATCCAAACGGTTTAGAATGGCAGGCATGGAAACCTTGAACAGTATCGAATGCTTCGTCCGCAGCGCCGAAGCCGGCAGCTTTTCGGAAGCGGCGCGCCGGCTCGGTCTGACCTCGGCGGCGGTCGGCAAGAACGTCGCCAAGCTCGAACAGCACGTCGGTGTGCGCCTGTTCCATCGCAGCACGCGCAAGCTGACCCTGACCGAGGCTGGACAACGCTTTCTGAACGAGGTGGGGAGCGGCCTGGGCGCGATTCAAAACGCGGTGGCCAACCTGGCCAGCGCCGACGACGCGCCGTCCGGCGTGCTCCGCGTGAGCATGGGTCCGTCCTTCGGCCTGACCTACATCGTGCCCTTGATGGACGAGTTCCTGCGCCTGTATCCGCGCATCTCGCTCGACTGGCACTTCGACAACCGCACGGTCGACCTGATCGGCCAGAATTTTGACGCCGCCATCGGTGGCGGCTTCGAGATGCCGCCAGGCGCCGTGGCGCGCGAACTGGGACCGGCGCACCGAGTGCTGCTGGCCGCGCCAGGCTACCTGGCGCAGCGCGCCGCGATCAGCACGCCGGCCGCGCTGGCCGAGTGCGACGGCATCCTGGTGCGTTCACCGCAGACCGGCCGCGTGCGGCCCTGGACCCTGCGCGACCGCGAAGGCCGCCAGGCGCCCATCGCGCTGCGTCAGCACAGCACCATGAGCGACCCGGAAGCGGCTTGCCGCTTCGCCGCCATGGGCATGGGCATCGCGCTGGCCAGCATGCCGCACGCGCTGCCCTATCTTGACGACGGGAGCTTGCTGCGGGTGCTGCCCGACTGGCATGTCGACAGCGGCAGCCTGTCGCTGTACTTCCCGGCGCAGAAGCTGCTGCCGGCGAAAACGCGGGTGTTTGTCGACTTCATCGTCGCCAGTTTCCGCGCGCAGAAGCTGGCGCGCCGCTTCGACGCAACCATCGCTACCGGCAAGGCGTAACGCGTCGCCGGGGCGCGGCCTAGCGCAACGTCTCGGCCAGCAGCGACAGCCGCTCGCGGTACTGCGCTTCGTCGAGCTGCTTGCGGGCGACGCCGCTGGCAAAAGCGGCGCTGGCGATTTTCGGCGGCACCGTCGGCAGCAGGCGCGGGTCGAGCAGGTCCGGCACAAGGTAGTCCTTGCCGAAGCGTGCATCCGAGCGCGCCAGTTCCGACAGCACCGTCACGCAGGCGCGCTTCATGTCGGCGTTGATGGTGCTGGCGCCGCAATCGAGCGCCGCGCGGAACAGGTAGGGAAAGCACAGCGCGTTGTTGATCTGGTTCGGATAGTCCGAGCGGCCGGTGGCGATCAGCGCCTCGGGCGCGACTTCGGCGATCAGCTCGGGCCGCAGTTCCGGGGTTGGATTGGCGAGCGCGAAGATGATCGGGCGCGCCTTCATGTTCTGCACATCGACCTGCGACAGCAGGCCGGGGCCCGACAGACCGAGGAACACGTCGGCGCCGCGAATCACCTGCGCCAGCGAGGTCTGTTCGGTGTCCTGGGCCCAGGCCAGCTTTTCAGCGGCCAGCTCGCGTTTGGTGGTGAGCACGCCCTTGCTGTCGCAGACGAACACGTTGGCGCGCGCCACGCCCAGGTCGACCAGCATGTCGAGGCAGGCCATGGCGGCCGCGCCGGCGCCCGAACACACCACCTTCACGCTGGCGATGTCGCGCCCGGTCAGGTGCAGCGCGTTAAGCAATCCCGCTCCCACCACGATCGCCGTGCCGTGCTGGTCGTCGTGGAAGACCGGGATCGGCAAGCGTTCGCGCAGGCGCTGCTCGACAAAGAAGCAGTCGGGCGCCTTGATGTCTTCGAGGTTGATGCCGCCGAAAGTCGGGTGCATGGTGGCGATCACTTCGACCAGGCGGGCCGGATCGCGCTCGTCAAGTTCGATATCGAAGGCGTCGATGCCGGCGAACTTTTTAAACAGCACGACCTTCCCCTCCATCACCGGCTTGCCGGCCAGCGGGCCGATGTCGCCCAGCCCCAGCACCGCGGTGCCGTTGGTGATGACGGCCACCAGGTTGCCCTTGGCGGTGTACTCGTAGGCCAGCGCCGGGTCCTTGTGGATCGCCATGCAGGGCGCGGCGACGCCGGGCGAATACGCCAGCGCCAGGTCGGCCGAAGTGGCGACCGGCTTGGTCACCTGAGTGGCGATTTTGCCGGCGCTGCCGGTCTTGTGATAGGCCAGGGCCAGTTCGTCGAGGGTGTTCATGGTGGAGTCCTTTTTATTGGTGTTGTTGGCGCCGGCGATTGAGGGCGGCGGCGGGAACACGGCCGCAGGGCGAGGTCCGGCGCGGCCGTCAACGCCGACCCGCCCACGCGCTGTAAAGACGACGCGGGCGATTGCATATGCGGCAGTTTAGCGTATGCCAACGGGAAAATGTTCCGTTTGTACCTATGATAAGTAGAAGCCGCAGCCGCTTTTTTGCTCGCCAGAATCCAATTGGGTAGACGGCGCCGCCCTCGTTCAGGCCACCACCAGGCCGAATTCAAGCATCAGTTCGGCCGCCTGGCGGGTCGAAATAATCGCCCCCTTGAACAGGCGCGCGCTCGCCAGCCGCAGGCCGGCGATGTCGGCGCCGCGCAGGTCGGCGCCGTCGCAGCGGGCGTCCTTGAGGTGGGCGTCACGCAGGCTGCATTCCTCGAACACGGCCTGACCGAAGTCGCAGCCGGACAGTTCGGCGTCCTGCAAGTCCAGTCCGACCAGGCGCGCTTTTCTGAACGACATGCGGCGCAGGTCGGCGCCCGCCAGGCGGCAATGCGCGAACGTCAGACCCAGGTGCGAGACCTCCTCGAAACTGGCGCCGGTCAGCTTGCATTCGCCGAAGCTGGCCGAGGCCAGGCGCGCCCGGCGCCAGCTGGCGTTGTTGAAGTCGCAGGCGTCGAACTGGGCGTCGACCAGCTCGGCCGCTTCGAAATCGGCCTGCGCGCCACGGCAACGCTGCCAGCGCGTGCGCGCCAGCTGGGCGCCGTAGAACGAGGTCTCGCGCAGCTGGCACTGGCGGAAGGTCAGGTCGCGCAAGTCGAGGCGCGACAGGTCGGCACCGCTCAGGTCGGCGCCGTCGAGCAGGCCTGGCGCGCCCTCGACGGCCAGGAAGGCAATCAGTTCGTCGCGCGTGGTGGGCAGTGCTGGCATGGGATGACTTTCGCGTCCGTAAACAAAAGGCCGCCATTTTACCGCCGGCGGCGACCAGCGCGGATGGCGGCAAACGGCCCGGCTGCGCCGCCGTGTTGACGTGCTTGCCAACATTTGTTGTCGGCACGACAACCGATGACATTTTTTTATGCGATTAGTGTCGTAACGGCACCACCGTTGGTATCGATACAAATGTAAATGCCCTTATACTAGTTTCATCATGGAAACGCCGCGTTACTCCCCTCCGGCCGGTTTCATTGACCTTCTGGTCGATGCGGTTTGCGCTGTCGACGCCGATGGCCGCTTCGTGTACGTGAGCGCCGCGGCGCAGCGGATTTTCGGCTACACGCCGGAAGAAATGGTCGGCACCAGGATGATCGACATGGTCGCGCCCGAAGACCGCGCGCGCACCCTCGCCGCCGTCACTAACATCATGGGTGGCGCCACCCTCCCGCATTTTCAAAATCGCTACATGCGCAAAGATGGCCGCCGCGTGACGATCATGTGGTCGGCGCGCTGGTCGGAAAAGGACCAGTTGCGCATCGCCGTCGCGCGCGACATTTCCGATCACAAGCGCTCCGAAGGCCGGCAGGCGGCGATGCATGCCATTTCGGAAGCGGCCCATACCGCGCGCGACCTGGCCACCCTGTTTCCGATGATCCAGGCGATCGTCGCTCAGTTGCTGTGGACGCCAGGTTTCACGATCGTGCTGCGCGGCGCCAACACCGCCCCCATGGAACTGGCCTATCACTGCGACGAGTTCGGCCAGACCTCGGCGGCGCTGACGCCAGCCGCGCTGACCTTGTGCGTGCAGCTCAT
Organism: Massilia sp.; assembly: GCA_039927975.1. Lineage (GTDB taxonomy): Bacteria > Pseudomonadota > Gammaproteobacteria > Burkholderiales > Burkholderiaceae_D > JBDSTZ01. The sequence continues at coordinate 10,855 of JBDSTZ010000463.1, forward strand.
GAACAGCGGCAAACCCTTGCTGCTGTCGGCGCCGGGCATGCACGCCTTGTCGCTGCATGTGCCGGCGCCGCATTCGCCGCCGTCGCCGCACTGGCTGGGCGTGCCGCTGGTCTCGGGCAGCGGCGCGCCGGGCGCGCTTGGCGCGCTGGCTGTGGCGCGGCCGCCGGAAATGCCGCCGTTCACCGAGCAGGACCGCGAATTGCTGCAGTTCGTCTCGATCCAGGTGGCGACCGCCATCGAGCGCACCAGGATGCATGAACAATTGCTGCATCTGGCCCAGCACGACACCCTCACCGGCCTGCCGAACCGCCAGCTGTTTCACGACCGCCTCGAAGGCGCCCTCGCGCGCGCGCGGCGCGCCGGCAGCGCCTTCGCCCTGCTCTACATCGACCTCGACAAATTCAAACAGGTCAATGACCGCTACGGCCACGCGGCGGGCGACCTGCTGCTGCAGGAAGTGGCCAACCGCGCCCGCCAGTGCGTGCGCGCGGTCGACACGGTGGCGCGCATCGGCGGCGACGAATTCGTCGTGCTGCTCGAATCCATACGCGAACCCGAGGACGCGCAAACGCTGGCCGATGCCATTCTCAGCGCGCTCGCGCGGCCGATTACGATCGGCCGCGACCAGGTCGCGGCCAGCGCCAGCATCGGCATCGCCATCTACCCGCTCGATGGCAAAAGCGCCAAGCAACTGCTCAAGCGCGCCGACAGCGCGATGTACCGTTGCAAGAACACGCGCGCCGCCCCCGCGACGGCGCCGGCCGCCGTCGCGCAGGCCAAGCTGGTGCCGGAATAAGCGGCGCGCGGCCAGGATAACGTGGCCCGCTCACGGGCTCGAACGGCCACCACGGTCGTGCGCGATGTTACTATGCGAGCACTTGCAGTTGATGCCACCAGGAAGTTTATGCCCCTCACACGACGACTCGATTCAAGCACCTTGGCTTCCTATGGATTCGCGGCGCTGTTTTTACTGATGGTGCTGTTCAAAGGCTTGCTGGGCGCCCTGTTCGCCGGCCTGCTGGTGTATTCGCTGATCCACCTGATGGCGCCGGTGCTGAGCGGCCGGATCAGTGACGGCCGCGCGCGCATGATTGCCGCCGGCGCCATCGGCGCCATCGTCATCGCCTTGCTGACGCTGTCGATCTGGGGCGTGGTGGTGCTGCTCAAGGCCGACCCTGCCAGTGTCACCGCCTTGCTCAAGAAAATGGCCGACATCATCGACGCCTCGCGCAACCAGGTGCCGGCCTGGCTGCTCGGCTATTTTCCGGTCGACGCCGACGGCCTGCGCACGATGATCACCGGCTTGCTGCGCGAACACGCCGACGACGCCAAGGCGGTTGGCGCCGAAGCCGGCAAGACGGCGACCCGCATCCTGGTCGGCATGATCATTGGCGTGATGGTCGCGCTGCACGACAGCGCGGATCCGCAATCGCGCCGGCCCTTTGCCGCCGCCCTGGTCGAGCGCGCGGTGTGCCTGTCGCGTGCTTTCCAGGACATCGTCTTCGCCCAGGTCTGGATCTCCGGCATCAACACCGTGATCACCGCCATCTTCATTTTCATCGCCCTGCCGATGGCCGGCATCACGCTGCCGTTTTCCAAGACCCTGGTTGGCATTACCTTTGTCGCCGGGCTGCTGCCGGTGATCGGCAATTTGATTTCCAATACCGTGCTGGTGATCCTGGCGCTGTCGCACTCGCTGCAAACGGCGATCGCGGCGTTGACCTTCATGGTGGTGCTGCACAAGCTCGAGTACTTCCTGAACGCGCGCATCATCGGCTCGCGCATCAAGGCCAAGGCTTGGGAATTGCTGATCGCCATGCTGGTGGGCGAGACGCTGTTCGGCCTGCCCGGGGTCATCGCGGCCCCGGTTTTCTACGCATACGCCAAGAAGGAATTGACGGCGCGCCGACTGATCTGACGGCGCGCGGGTGGATGTCCGCCGGCGAGCGGCGGGCTTCCCCGCGATGTCGCGCCGGTCGACCTTCCCGCCTGTCGACCTTCCCGCCTGACTACGCCTGACTACCCTCCCGCCTGACTACCCTCCCGCCTGACGACCTTTCCGCTTGACCGCCGATCTCGGCTTCACGCTGCGCCGTCGTGCCCGGCGCCAGGTCCGCTCAAATTTTTGAGCGAACCATCGAAAAAAACCCTGAAACTGTCGCTCACCTACAGCGCTATACGGCCCCGCTTCAATATAGTAAAAACCATTCTCGTCCTTACGCGCTCTGTTATCGATACCAATCGATACGCTCTCCCGAAAATCGTTGCGATTTCGCAATATTTATTTGGTTTCGATGCGTATTCACTACAAATCTTGCCGATATTATCAACCATCGTGGTTTTACTGCAACAATACCACACCAAAAGAAGGCAGCAAGATAGGTGTAGTTAGCAGAAAAAGACTAAGCAGGACTACGAAATGGCTCAAAGGCCTTATAAAAATCACCAATAATCACGAAATTGAGTATCTGGTGCGCATTAAAGTTGCTATCGTCATCCCATGACGAGATTCACGCGTCATTGACCCCGTAGCGGGTACCGGTAACATGCCGCAAAACATATTAAGAGACAACTAATCATGAACGCACACATCCCCCGTTACATCAGCTTACTCGCCACCAGCGCCATCGCTGCGGCGTCGCTCGTCGCTTGCGGCGGCGGCGGCGATGATTCGTCAACAGCCACCCCGACCACGCTGGGTACGGTCGGTGTGGCCGTGATGACCGATGCGCCGTCATGCGCTTACGACGCCATCAACGTCACCGTCAGCAAAGTGCGCTTCCACAAGGATTTCAGCGCCGCGGCAGACGCGAGCGGCTGGGCCGAAGTCACTTTCTCGCCTGCGAAAAAAATCAATCTGCTCAATCTGGCGTCTGTCCTGAGCGGCGCTACCACTGACCTGGGCGACGTTTCCCTGCCGGTCGGCATCTACACCCAGATGCGCCTGGTCCTGGACGGCAACACGAGCGGCACCGCCAACACCTACAAGGTCACCGGCGGCACGACCGAACTGCCGCTTGAGACGGCGGTTTCGCTGACCAACGGCTTCAAAATGCCGGTCGACCTGAAAATCGAAGACGGCAAGAAGGCCAGCTTGGTCTTCGACTTCGACGCCTGCAACTCGATTCAAAACCGCGGCACTGTCCGTGTGCTCAAGCCACGCGCACGCGCCCTGGCTGCCACCACCGGCAACATCGGCGGCTTTATCGACAAGGCAATCCTGACCAGCAAGGTCGTCGTGACGGCCCAGCAGAACGGCGCTATTTTCGCCACCACGATCCCCAACCCAACCACCGGCGAATTTGTCCTGCCCCGTCTGCCAGTCGGCAACTTTGACGTGGTCGCGACCGGAAATGGCCGCGTCGCAGCAGTCGTTGGCACGGTGCCAGTGGCAGCGGCCGCTACCACCGCAGTGTCGACCGCGACCAGCACCATCACGATGGCAACCTCGAACGCAGGTGTACTGAGCGGCCGCGTGATCTACACGGCACCAGCAGTGGCGCCGGACGATGGCACCTGGATCATGGCGCAGCAGACCGTCACCGCCAACACCAGCACCACCCCGGGCAATCCGGCCGTCATCGTGACCTACCGCTTCCAGCCTGTCGACCTGGCCACCGGCGCGTACACCACGGATCAACTACCCGTCGGCGCTTTGAGCTTCGCGCCGTACAAGGCGACCCTGCCGCTGGTGTTCACCGCGGCCGCGAGCACACCAGGCACCGGCAAGTTCCTCGTCAATGCGGTTGCCACCGGCTTCTCCAACAAGCTGACCACGACCACCCCGGTCACGGTCACCGGCAATGCAACCGGCACCGGCGCCAACGCGATTGCCGACATCGCCCTGGCCAATCCTTAATGTCGCTGCGGCCGGTTCACCTGCCCGGCGAACCGGCTGAAACATGACATCGACGCGCCCCGAGTGGGCGCGTTTTTCATGGCGTGGCCGATGTTGGTGGTCACGGCGGACGAAGCGCGGACCAGGATCGCCATGCCCCCTGAGCTCACGCTTTTGACGGGACCACGCGCGCCTGTCCGAGCCGACGCCGCCGTGCAGAAACAACACGGTAGCCGCCCTTGTAGGAAACCGTTTTATCCCTTGCCAAGCAAGCCGGAATTTGTCATCATTCAGCCAAAGTGCGTTTATTAAATATAACGTACTCGTGCCCAGCTAACCCATTCCTCCCGGGCTAGCTGCCACGGGCGTCCGTTCGGAATGCGCCCCGCAGCGTTTTCAGCGCGTCGATTGCCCTTCAAGGACTTGGGGGCAATCGCCGCCGATGACGCCGATCCGGTGCCGAATAACGAATGACAACGAAATCCTTTAACCCAAGAAGGCCCGCATGCTCCCTTCCCGCTCAATCATCCGCTGCGCTGTCGCGCTGCTGCTCGCCTTCCAGGCCGCCGGCGCCCACGCGGCGGCCACGCAAGCAGGCCGCCACTTCGACGCCACCACCGCCATTTACGAGACCGACCTGCTGCATACGAACCTGTCGGACAACATGAGCGTCGCGCTCACGCTGCAACCGTCGGCCGCCAGTCCCGAGGGCGCGGTGGTGTTCGACAAACTCACGCCAGGCACCAGGCAAGGCATGCGCCTCGAAATGGGCGCCGGCGGCACGCTGCGGCTGATCACCAGCGCACAGCAAGCGATCCAGACCGCCGCGCGCCTGGCCACCGACCGGCCGACCCAGGTTGTCGCCGCCTTCAACTCGCGCGAGCAGCTGATCGCCATCTACCTCGACGGCAAGGCGGCCGCCGTCATGCCGGTCGATCCCAAACGCCGCATCGACGCCACCAGCGCCCAGGCGCCGCTGCGACTGGGCGCCGACGCCCAGGGCGGCCACCGCTTCGTCGGCGAGATCGGCTACCTGGCGGTCCACAACCACGCCTTGAACGCGGACGAAGCGGCGCGTCTGGCGTTGGCCTCCACGCCCTCTCCTGCCGACGCCTGGCAATTGACGCCGGCCAGCGGCGCGCGCATTGTCTCGAGCGGCGGCAAGGGCGTCCTGATCGTGCCGAGCGCCGTGCGCGCGGCCGCAGGCGCGCCGGCCAACGCACTGACGCTGTGGTATCCACGTCCCGCGCGCGAGTGGCTCGAATCGCTCCCGATCGGCAATGGCCGGCTTGGCGGCACGGTGTTCGGTGGCGTCGACCGCGAACGCATCCAGCTCAACGAAGACACCATCTGGAGCGGCAGTCCGTACGATCCGGCCAATCCCGATGCGCCGGCCGCCATGCCGGAGATCCAGCGCCTGCTCTTCGCCGGCAAGCAAAAGGAGGCCGAAGAACTGACTTTGAAGTCGGCGATGGGCAAACCGATCAGGATGAGCAACTATCAAACACTTGGCAGCCTGATGCTCGATTTCCCCGTCGCTCCGGGCGAAGTGACCGGCTACCGCCGCTCGCTCGACATCGACAACGCGGTCGCCACCACCGTGTTCGAGCGCGACGGCGTGCGCTACACGCGTGAAGTGTTCGCCAGCGCGCCCGACCAAGTGGTGGTGGTGCGCCTGTCGGCCGACAAGCCGGGCCGCATTTCATTCCGGGCGTCGATGCTGACCCCTTTCACCGACGCGGTGAGCGCGGTGGAAAACGGCCAGTTGCTGCTGGCCGGGCACGGCGGCGCCTTCAACGACAGGCCAGGCGCGATCCGCTTCCAGTCGCGCTTGAAGGTGCGCAACGAAGGCGGCGCGGTCAGCGCCGATGGCGCCGCGCTGGTGGTCGACAAGGCCGACGCGGTGACGCTGCTGGTTGCGGCGGGCACCAACTTCGTCAACTACAAGGATATCGGCGCCGATCCTGCAGCGCGCGCCGCGCGCGATATCGACGGCGCCGCAGCCAGGCCATACGCCGCCCTGCGCGAGCGCCACGTGCGCGACTACCAGTCGCTGTTTCGCCGCGTCTCGCTCGATATCGGCAAGGGCCCGAATGCGCTGCTGCCGACCGACGAGCGGATCCGCAAGATGGATGGCGGCGACACCGCGCTCGCCGCGCTGTACTTCCAGTTCGGCCGCTACCTGCTGATCTCGTCGTCGCGGCCAGGCAGCCAGCCGGCCAACCTGCAGGGGATCTGGAACGACGCCCTGACCGCCGCCTGGGGCGGCAAGTACACCATCAACATCAACACAGAGGAGAACTACTGGCCGGCCGAGACCACCAACCTGGCTGAATGCGCCGAGCCGCTGTTCCAGCTGATCCGCGACATCGCGGTCACCGGCCGCCGCACCGCCTCGGTGATGTACAAGGCCAAAGGCTGGGTCACCCACCACAACACCGACATCTGGCGCGCCACCGCGCCGATCGACGCGGCGGTCGGCATGTGGCCGACCGGTGGCGCCTGGCTCACCTCGCACCTGTGGGAACACTACCAGTTCTCCGGCGACCGCGCCTTCCTCGCCGACGCCTACCCGGTCTTCAAAGGCGCCAGCGAATTCTTCCTCGACACCCTGGTGCCCGAGCCGGGCCATCAATGGCTGGTGACCTCGCCCTCGATGTCGCCCGAGCACGGCGGCCTGGTGGCAGGACCGACGATGGACATGTCGATCCTGCGCGACCTGTTCGCCCAGACCGCCGGCGCCAGCGAGATCCTCGGCCTCGACCCGGCCTTCCGCCAGAGCGTGCTGGCCACCCGCGCGCGCCTGGCGCCGTTCCAGGTCGGCCGCTTCGGCCAGTTGCAGGAATGGCTGCAGGACCTCGACGGCGAAAACGACCGCCACAAGCACAACTCGCATCTGCACGGGATGTATCCGAGCGCGCAAATCACGCCCGACACCGATCCGGCCATCTACGCGGCGGCCAAACAATCACTGCTCAAACGTGGCATGGGCGGCACTGGCTGGTCGTTGGCGTGGAAGGAAAACCTGTGGGCGCGCGCCGGCGACGGCGACCGCGCCTACACCCTGCTCTCGACCCAGATCGCTCCGCCGAAGGATGGCAATGGCGGCACCTTTCCGAACATGTTCGACGCCCATCCGGCGCCGTTCCAGATTGACGGCAATTTCGCCGCCACCGCCGCCGTCGCCGAAATGCTGCTGCAATCGCACCGCGGCTTCGTGCACCTGTTGCCGGCGCTGCCGGCGGCCTGGCCGAACGGCGCGGTCAAGGGTTTGCGCGCACGCGGCGGTTACGAAGTCGACATCGCCTGGAAGGACGGCAAGCTGACCAGCGCCAGGGTGCGTTCGCTGCTCGGCAAGCCGCTCAAGCTGCGGTATGGCGAGACCGCGCGCGAGTTCGCGCTGGCCGCCGGCGCGACGCTGGAATGGAACGGGCATCCCTGAGAAGTTCGGCGCGCGCTGAACGTGCTGACGCGCTGAACGTGATATGCGGCGAGCCCTGTGTTCCATGCCCGCCGCGCTACCAATACAGCCGGCCCGCATCGCCGCCGCGCCGCTTTCGACGTGTGGGCGACGCCTATTCGGCCGCGCCCTTCCCGCCGCGCTGACGCCAGGCCGCGTAATCGGCGAGCGCCCGCGCGCTGCTGGTGCCATACCAGGCGTAGCCGTTGCGCCGCTCGGCCGAGATCTCCGTCACGTCGTCATGAATGCTCAAATCGCGGTCGCCAAAAATGGGCAGGCCGGTCTCCAGGCTGTAGTAGCGCGCCCACAGCAGCGGCGCGCCCGGCGTATCGACCAGCGTCGCGCCCTGCGCGCCACGCACCCAGGCTTTATCCTTCAAGGCGTTCGCCTTCAACCACGTGACGCCCGCTTCAATGGCCGCCACCACCTGCGGTGACGGGCGCTCGATCGTCATCAGGTACGACAGCATGCCGGCGCTTTCGGCGCTGGCGAGCGAGATCGGCTCGAAATTGCGCGCCGCGACCGGCAGCAGGGTGATCGCATCGTGCTGCTGTCCCCACACCGTCAGCCGTCCTCCCACCCGCACCTGGCTGGCCAGCATACAGGCAATCGCCTGGCGTTCGGCCTCGCCGGCGCGCGCCCGCAAGGCGGCCGGCACGAAGGCGAATTCGCCCTTGCCCTTGGCCACCTGCGCGAGCAGGCTGACGATGTCGTTCATCGCGTTATCGTTGTAGGTGACCGCGTCGTGATAACTGCCCTGCAGCGGATACACCTGCGGCCAGCCGCCGTTCGGATACTGCGCATTGAAGATGTAGTCGAGGCCGCGCAGGAAGCTGGCACGATATGCCTCGCCCTCCTTGGGCGGTAACTGCGCCGCGACGCGCGCCAGGAACATCATCTCGGTGGTGGTGGCGTTATTGTCGAAGGTGCCGACCCAGTTCCACGGCTCCGCCGCCACCCCCTCGTGGCCGGGCGCGTACGACTGGCCAGGCTGGCGCGGGGCGCCGTCGCGCGGCATGTTCTTGCTCCAGCCGCCGGCCGGGGTCTGGAAGCTGAGGATCACCTCGGCCACATGGCGCGCTTCGGCCGAAGCGTACCACTCGGCCGGGCGCTTGAGCGGCATCGACCTGGCGCCGGACCCGCTCTCGCGCACGACGGGGATGGGGCCGGTCGGCTTCTCGGCCGCCAGCGCGGCCTTGTCCGCTGCGAGCAGGGTGCGCGAGCGCGCCAGGTAGGCCAGCCAGTCCGCCTTGCCGGCCACCCTCGCCTCGCTCAGAGGCGTGGCGGGCACCACATGACCGACCACGGCGGCGCCGGCGAAAGCCGGCAGGGCGAGCGTTGCCGCCGCGAGAATGAGGCGCACAGGACGCATGATGGATTCCTTGTTGAAGTGGACAGACCGGTGGACCGGCGGGATGCGATGCATGCTGGATCGAGCATGAGTTCATCCTATTAATTGGCCGGACCAAAGTCAACGACCACGCGCCGCATTGGTGCGGATTGGGCGAATCGCGTGTCGACAGCGGCGTTCAGTGTGGCGGAACGGCGTACATACCAATCAAGATGACGCGCACCCGCGCCAGCGCCGGCCCGATATCGAGCGTGTCGATCGCGCCGTAACCGAGCAGCAGTCCCTGGCGCGGCGGCGCTTCGCTATAAAACGGCGCCAGTGAATACAGGCCTACCCCGGCGCGCCGTGCCAGCATGACCAGGCGCTCGACGTCGAGCCCTGCGCCGGCGATGGCGGCCAGGTGAAAGCCGGCCACCGCCGGCACGAGCGTGAACCACGGCGCCAGTTCGGCCGCGAACACCTGCAACAGCGCCTCGCGCCGGCCGGCGTAAATATCGTGGCCGCGCCGGATATGCCGCAGCAGTGAACCGTCGTCGATGAACCTGGCCAGCGCGTGCTGGGTCAGGGTGGCGGTGTGCCAGTCGCTCAGATGCTTGGCGACCCGCAGCGCCGGCAGGATGGCCGCCGGCGCCACCACATAACCGATCCGCAGTGTCGGCAGCACCACTTTCGACAGCGTGCCGACAAACGCCACCACGCCGTCCCGGTCCATGCTTTGCAGCGAATCGGCAGGCCGCCCCTCGTAGCGAAATTCGCTGTCGTAATCGTCCTCGATGATCACCGCGCCGATCTCTTTTGCGCGCGCCAGCAGGGCGCGCTTGCGCGCCTCGCTCATCGGCATACCGAGCGGGAACTGGTGCGCCGGGGTCACGTAGATCAGGCGCGCATCGGCCGGAATGCGTTCGACCACGATGCCCTCGGCGTCGACCGGCACATGCGCCACGCGCGCGCCCTGGCTCTGGAACAGCAGGCGCGCCACCGGATAGCCGGGATCCTCAAGCGCCACGCAGGCGCCCGGTTCGAGCAGGATCCGGCCGAGCAGGTCGAGCGCCTGCTGCGCACCGTTGGTGACGACCAGCTGCGCCGCCTCGCAACGCACGCCGCGCGCGAAGGCGGCGTGCCGCGCCAGCGCCTCGCGCAGGGCCGGCACCCCTTCGGTGGGGGCGTAGCGGGCGCCCTCCGCCTTCTCCTGGCGCAGACCGTGCAGAATGCAGCGCCGCCAGTCATCCTGAGGAAAATGCTGGGCCGCCGGCGCGCCGCCGATAAAGTCGAACCGCACACCGCCATCCTGCTGCGGCGCGCGCAAGGGGCTGTCGAGCGCTTCCCACCTGGCCAGCGTGGCCTGTCCGGCCAGCGCCGCGGCAGGGGCGCTGGCCGCACGCGCCGCGCCCGGCGCACTGACAAAGGTGCCGCGCCCGGCCTGGCCGACCAGCAGCTGTTCGTAGCCCAGGCGCTGGTACGCTTCGGCGACCGGCTTGCGCGAAATGCCCAGCTGGGCGGCCAGCAACCGCGTCGGCGGCAGCTGCTGGCCATCCGCGAGACGGCCCGAACGGATCGCCTCGCTCAACTGGCGATACACCTGTCCGGACAAGTCCTTGCTGCCGACGATAATGAGGTGAAGCTCCATTGCTAGCGTTGGGTCCGTGCCTGGGGATCCCATCTTAGCCCAAGGCTGTGTCACTGACCAGCCATTGGCCCCGGCGCTTTTGCCCGGATTGGCTACCTGCGGGCGCCGCGCCGCAACCTACAATTGCCGCAGCCCCCTCGACATCAAAGGACCATCATGAGCACCCGATTCAACTTCTACGCCGCCTCGCCCGACGCCATGAAAGCGTTGATCACCCTGGACGGCGCCATCAACAAGCTGGGCATCGATCCCATGCTGCTCGACCTGGTCAAGCTGCGCGCCTCGCAGATCAACCAATGCGCCTACTGCGTGGACAGCCACAGCAACGATCTGCGCAAGGCCGGAGAAACCGAAAGGCGCCTGCAATGCGTGTCGGTGTGGCGCGAGACACCCTTCTTCACCGAGCGCGAACGCGCCGCGCTGGCCTGGACCGAATCGCTGACCCTGCTGGCGCAAACCCACGCCCCCGACGAGGACTTCGCGCTGCTCCAGGCCCATTTCAGCGAAAAGGAAATGGTCGACCTGACGCTGGCCATCTCGACCATCAACACCTGGAACCGCTTCGGCGTGGGCTTTCGCAAGTTGCCGATGGCGGAATAAGCCGGCGCGCTGGCGCGGCTTCAAACGGCGCGCCGCCTTCCCGGGCGGGCGCGCCCGCTTGAGCGACATCAACCGACATCGGCAACGCGGCCGTATGATCGACCGTCGCCCGCCTTAGCGCAAAGCCATGGCCATTTTTTTTCATCAATGTTTACCGCGTTTCAACCGTAGCGAGCCGTCATGAGCATGGCGTCGAGCGTGCGGTGGGTCGCCCTCGCGCAAGGCGCGCGGGTGGGCTCACAACTGGTCAGCCTGGTGGTGCTGGCGCGCCTGCTGCCCCCGCAAACCTACGGCCTGATCGCCATGGCCATGACGGTGACCAACCTGGCCTTCATGTTCCGCGAGCTGGGCACCATGGCCACCATTGTCCAGCGCCCGGTGCTGGGCGAACGACTCAAAAGCACGCTGTACTGGGTCAACGTCGCACTCGCGCTGGCAATCGCCGCCGCCATGGTGGCGCTGGCCGGCCCCATTTCCATCGCTTATGGCGAACCCGAACTGGTGCCCATCGTTCGCGTGCTCGCCCTGAGCGTACCGTTGTCGAGCATCGCCGCCGTGCAGCAGGCGCTGATGGAACGCGACTCGCAATTTCGCACGCTGGCGCGCATCGAGGCCGTCAGCGCGGTGGCCGGCGTACTGACGGCCATCGCCATCGCGGCCAATGGCGGCGGCGCCTGGAGCCTGGTCTGGCAGATGCTGGTGCTGACCGGGCTGACCGCGCTGCAATCCTGGCGCGCGAGCGCTTGGCGGCCGCGCCGTCTGTTCGACCTCGCCGAGCTGCGCACCATTTTCGGCTTTGTCGGCAACTACTCGCTGTTCCAGTTCGTCACCTACCTCCAGCGCAACGCCGACAGCGTCATCGTCGGCAAAACGCTCGGCTCGGCCACGCTCGGCGTGTATGCGATGGCGTCGAAGGTCATGCTATTTCCGCTCCAGAACATCACCGGCATCGCCACCCGCGTGCTGCTGCCAGCCATGAGCCGGCGCCAGCACGCCGGCGCCGAGCTGGGCGCCCTGTTCCTGCGCGCCGGCGCCGCCATTTCCATGCTCACCGCGCCACTGATGGCCGGCCTGTACTACTTGCGCGCGCCGTTCGTCGACCTGGTGTTCGGCCCGCGCTGGCACGAGGCGGCAGGCCTCTTGCAATGGCTGGCGCCGAGCGGCTTTATCCAGTCGCTGCACGCCCCCACCACCGCCCTGCTGCTCGCACTGGGCAAGGCCAGCCTCCTGCTGCGCCTGTCGCTTCTGAACACGGTGGTGCAAGTGGCATGCCTGTTGCTGGCGGTGCGCTGGGGCTTGCGCGGCGCCGGCGCCGGCATCCTGGCGGCCAGTTGCCTGATGCTCGCGCCCGCGCTGGCCTGCGTGATGTCCTCGCTCAAGCTGGCGCCCCTGACCGTGCTGGCGGAACTGGGCAAGCCGGTGCTGGCCGCCGCCTTCATGCTGCTGGCGTTGGCGTTGCTCGACACCATGGCCGTCACGGCCGGCCTGGGCAAGCTCTTGTCCTTTGCCGTGAACGTGGCCGCCGGCGCGCTGGCCTACGTCTTCGCCCTGCTGGTGCTGCTGCGCCAGGACATGACCGACATGCGCGCCCTGTTCCGGCTGCGCCAGGCCTAGGAATGCCATGGCCACCGTCGATATCCTCCTGCCGGTCAAGAACGGCGCGCCTTATCTGGCCGAGGCGATCGACAGCGTGCGCGCGCAAACCTTTGGCGACTGGCGCCTGCTGGTGCTCGACCACGGATCCACCGACGGCAGCCTGGCGCTGAGCCACCGCTACGCCGAAACCGACCGCCGCATCGTGCTGCACCGTCTGCCCAACGCGGTCGGCCTGTCGGGCCTGCTCAATGCCGGCCTGGCCTTGTCAGATTGCCGCTACGCCATGCGGCTCGACGCCGACGACGCCTGCCTGTCCGACCGCATCGCGCACACTCTTGCGGCATTCGCCTGCCACCCTGGCGTGGCGGTGGTGGGCGGACAGGCCGACCTGATCGACGCCAGGGGCGCCAGCTTCGGCCGCCTGCGCCTGCCGGTGGGCAGGCAGCGGATCGGCGTCGCCAGCCTGTTTCGCAATCCCTTCTCCCACCCTGCCCTGACGATGGACCGGATCGAACTAGACCGGCTGGGCGCCCGCTACGGCGCCGACTTCCTGCGCGTGCTGCCGCCCGCGCACAGCATGCGGGTCGACGGTCTGGCCGAGGACTACTTCATGTTCGGCCAACTGGCGATACTGGGCAAGTGCGTCAACCTCGACCAGCGGCTGATCCGCTATCGCTGGCATGGCGGAAATATCAGCGTGACCCGGGTGAACGAGCAAATGCGCTTGTCGCTGGCCATCTCGCGCTTTCTGGCCCGCTCGCTGTGCGCCATGCACGACCTGCCCATGTTCGACCCGGCGCCCTTCTGCAATCATGGAGGCCGATTGTTCGACATGGGCCGCGCCAGCCGTTTCGACGAGGCCTACGGCGCCATGGCTGCCAGCCTGCTGCGGCTGCATGGCGGCGCCGAAGAAGTCCAGCGCGAACTGCGTTTCCGGCGTGTGCTCGCCAACCGCTCGCTGCCGCGCATGATGGCCCGCTACGCGCGCTTTCGCCGCCGCGACACGGTGGAATCGGGCGAATGGTTCGCCATCAAATCCTGGCTGCTGCGCGGCATGCCGGGGCGAGCCTGTACACCTGCCACCGCGCTGACCACATGAATACCATCGCACAAGCCGCTGGCAGCGCCGGTCCGGCGAAACAGCACGGCATGGCCAGGCTGTTTCTTGCCGTGCTGATCGCGCGCGCCACCTGCGACCCGGTGTTCGAAGCGATCAAGCCGGAGTCCGGCGGCGGCATGGGCCTGGGCGCCATCGTCAACCTCTTCATGCTGGTCGTCGCCGCGCGCTATTACCTGCGCCGGCCTCGCGCGATCGGCCGGGCCGTCGCGCCAATGTGGTTGCCGTTTCTGTTCGCCGCGCTCGTATCGACCGCGCTCGCGCCCTCGTTTTCGAGTTCGGCGCGGCTGTTCCTCGTGCAGCTGTCGTACTGCGCCGTCTTCGCCATTCCGTTCTACCTGGTGCGCTCGCCGGCCGACGTCCGGCCCTGCCTGCACGCGATCGTGCTGTCTTCTCTCATACCTGCAGCCTTCGGGCTGGCGCAACTGATGCTGCAAGGCGGCTGGCGCGGCGGCGAAGAATATCGCATCAGCGCGACCTTCTCGCACCCCAACATCTTCGGTTTTTACCTGGTGCTGATCATGGCCACCATCCTGTACCTGCAACGCGCTTCCGGCGGGCCGACCCGCCCCGCCCTGCGCCGCGCCCTCTGGCTGTACACGATGATCCTGTTAGCGCTGCTGGTATGCACCAAGACCCGCAGCGCCTGGGCGGGCCCCTTCATGGTCTTCGGCCTGTACGGCATGTTCCATCGGCGCCGGCTCCTGCTGTACGTCCTGCTGGTGCCGGCGCTGCTCATGCTCGACCCGGCGGTTCGCGAGCGGCTCGCCGACCTTGGCTCGAACAACGAGTCGCCGACGCAAGGCAACGTCAATTCCTTCGCGTGGCGATTGCTGCTGTGGAAAGCCGGGCTGAACTGGATGGACAACCATCACACCGGCTTCGGCTACGGCCTCGATTCGTTCAAATTCTATTCGCCGCGATTTTTCCCGCTCGAAGGGCCCGACACCTGGGACCCGCACAATGTCTATGTTCAACTATTCTTCGAGGCAGGCGTTGCCGGCCTGGCGACCTACGCCTGGCTGTTTGCGCGCCTGACCGGCATGCTGCGCACTGTCCATGGCCGCGACCGCGAGGGCGCGACCATCCTGTTCGCGCTGGTGTTCGCCTACGTCGTGACCTCCGCCTCGGACAACATGCTGTACTACCTGTCGTACAACTGGTATTTCTGGTTTCTCATGGGAGCCGTCTGCGCCGGCCACAGGAGCGCGAATGCGCGACCATGACCACAAGCACGACGCCGAGGGCGCCAACGGTCCCGACGCGAACACGCGCGAACGGCCGCGCATCCGCGTAGGCTACCTGGTCAACGAGTACCCGAAAGTGAGCCACACCTTTATCCGGCGCGAGATGCTCGAACTGGAAGCGCAAGGTTTCCTGGTTCACAGATACGCACTGCGCGGCTTCGATGGCATGCTGGCCGACGCTGCCGATCTGCATGAACGCGACCGCACCGCCTACCTGCTGCGCAATGGCATGCGCGGCCTGGCATTGGACGCCTTGCGGGCGCTGCTCGACCGACCGCTGCTCGTGCTGGGCGCCTTGCGCATGGCCTTGCGCATGGCGCGGCGCGCTGATCGAAGCCTGTCCTATCACCTGGTCTACCTGGCCGAGGCGTGCCGCCTGTCGGCGTGGATGCGGCGCGACCGCGTCCAGCACCTGCACGCCCACTTCGGCACCAATCCGGCAGAGGTGGCGATGCTGGCGGCGCACATCGGCCAGCTTCCGTTCAGCTTCACCGTGCACGGCCCCGAGGAGTTCGACAAGCCCGCCGCGCTGCACCTGGCCGACAAGATTCGCGCCGCCGCCTTCGTGGTGGCGATCAGTTCGTTTGGACGCAGCCAGCTCTTCCGGGTAGTCGAGCATGCCCAGTGGCACAAGATCAAGGTGGTCCATTGCGCCCTCGAGCCGGCCTTCCACGCTGGCGCCGGCGTACCGCCACCACAGGTCCCTCGTCTGGTGTGCGTCGGCCGCTTGTGCGAACAAAAGGGCCAGTTGCTGCTGCTCGACGCGGTAGCCATGCTGGTGGCACGCGGGATCGTAATCGACCTCGTGCTCGCTGGCGATGGAGAAATGCGGGCCAGCATCGAGGCGCGCATCCGCCAGCTTCATCTCGGCGACATGGTGAGCATCACCGGCTGGATCGACAGTGGCCAGGTGCGTGAAATCATCCTCGGCGCGCGCGCGCTCGTGCTGCCCAGCTTTGCCGAAGGCTTGCCCGTGGTGCTGATGGAGGCGATGGCGCTTGGCCGCCCTGTTCTCACCACGTGGGTTGCCGGGATTCCCGAACTGGTGCGTCACGGTCTGGACGGATGGCTGTTCCCAGCCGGCGACGTCGACGCGCTCGCGGGCGCCTTGCAAGCGGTATTGGCGGCAACACCCGGCGACCTCGAACTGATGGGAAAACAAGCGCGCCGCCGGGTGCTGCAACGCCATGCGATCACACCGCAAGTGGCGAAGCTTGCGGCTTGTATCGTGTCGGCGCAGCAGCAGCGGCAGCGGCAGCGGCGACAACCGCAACACAAGCAGCAGGAGCAGAAGCAGCAACAGCAGCAGGAGCAGCAGCAACAACAGAAGGAGCAGCAGCAACAACAGCAGCCCCACAAACCGCAGCTTGAACAGCAGCAGAAACAACCAGAGCCGCAATCACTGCTGGAAAACGAGCAGAAGCGGAAGCAAGAACAGGATCAGCTGCAAGCAAAGCAGCAGGGGCGCCAGCAATGACGGCCGCGCTGCATGTTCTATTTTGGCTGTGCCTGTTTATCCTGACACTGCCGGTTGCCTGGCTCACCCTGCAAGTTTTGGCTTCGCCCAACCGCGTGCGATGGGAAACTACGCCCGCACGTTCGGCTGGGGATGATTGGCCGGCCGTAACGAATCGGGACGAATCGGCGACCCCTCTGGGCCGGCAAGATAGGCTGGTTTTCGGACATGAGAACCCCGCGCAAGCCGCCGCGAACGGTGGCGATTCGCCAGCTTGTCAGAACGCGCAGCAAGCGCCAGATTGTCGGATCGCGCGCCATGCGCCAGCTTGTCAGAACGCGTGCAATACGTCGGCGGCGGTGAACGAACAGGCACCAGCAGACGGCCATCGTCCCACGTTGGTCGTACTCGTGCCGGCTCACAATGAAGCAATGGGCATTGGCGCGACGCTGGCGTCCATCACTGCTCAGTTGCTGCCGGGCGACCGCCTGGTGGTCATCGCCGACAACTGCAACGACGACACGGCGATGGTCGCCCACTTGTGCGGCGCCGAAGTCGCCGTCCGGGCCGACCCGGATCGGCGCGGCAAAGGATATGCGCTGGCGTTTGGCATCCGACATCTGCACGGCGCGCCACCGGAAGTCGTGATCGTCGTCGATGCCGATTGTCTGCTCGCG
The DNA here is from genome assembly GCA_039927975.1 of Massilia sp. Lineage (GTDB taxonomy): Bacteria > Pseudomonadota > Gammaproteobacteria > Burkholderiales > Burkholderiaceae_D > JBDSTZ01. The sequence goes on from JBDSTZ010000463.1 coordinate 27,824, forward strand.
CCGTCCGCGCTTGACCTGCTGGCGCGCGCCTGCGCCGCCAGCGGCCGGCCAGTACAAGCCCAATATTTGATGTTCGCCAGCGACAAGAGCACTGCGGCAAAACGCGTGGCAGAGTTCGCCTGGACCGTCAAGAATGCGTTGCGCCCTCTCGGCGCACTGCGGCTCGGCCAAGGGTGCCAGCTGACGGGCAGCGGAATGGCCCTGCCCTGGCGCCTGGCGCGCGTCGCGCCGCTCGATACACCGTACATCGTCGAGGACCTCAAGCTGGGCCTTGACCTGGCTTTGCTTGGTGCGGTGCCCTTGTTCTGCCCGCGGGCCGTGGTCACCAGTGTTTTCCCTGATAACGCCGCCGGCAGCGCCGTCCAGCGGACGCGCTGGGAGCACGGCCATCTCGGACTGATCGCGGCGTACGGCCCGAAGCTGGCCGCGCATGGCCTCCTGCGGCGCGATCTTGCCCAAGTTACCTTGGCACTCGACCTTTGCGTGCCACCGGTCAGCCTGTTGCTGATGTTGACGCTGGCCGGCGGCGCCGCAGGACTGGTCGGCGCCAAGGCGAGCGGCGAAGCCTTGCCATGGGCGCTGGCCGCCATCCCGCCGGCCGCCTTGTGCGCGGTGCTGATTCTGACGTGGCACAAATGCGGTCGCGACATTCTGCCGTCGCGCCAACTCGGCCACGTGCTGGTCTACGCCGTGATGAAAATTCCACTGTACTTGCGGTTTCTGATCCGACGCCAGGTCGCCTGGCTCGGTGCCGCCCGCGACAAGTAGGTCCGGCAACGCCCGCAACAGATGAGTTCGGCAACGCGGACGACGAATAGGTGCTGCAGTGCTCACGACGAGTATGTGCGGCAACGCCACGACGAGTGAGTGCGGCAGCGCGCGCGACAGATATGCAAGGCAGTGCGTGTCGAGTACCTGCTCGCCAGGCATGGCAAGTAGCCTGCTGGCCCGGCGTGTCAAGTCGCCTGCTGGCCCGGCGTGTCAGGTAGGCTTGGGACCGGCGTGTGCGGTAGCCTCCTGGCCGCACGAATTCAAAGCCACGTCTACAGCACAGCGCCGGTGAGCCGCTCATATCCGGCGCCGCACCAGCGGCTAAGGACCGTCATCACGCGTTCGTAGTTCGGCAAACCGACTTCACGCGCGTTGGCCGTTTGCACCGAGCTGCCATCCCATTGCGGCAACCTGATCAGCAGATCCGGATAATTGAGCCCCGCTTGGGCGGCGTACAGCAGCGACGCCCAAAAGCGCGGATTAATCTCAAGTATCTTGTATTCGTCGCGCGCCTGGTCGTAGCGCAGGTCAATGTGTCCCACCCCGCTGTAGCTGGTCGCCGCGATAAAGGTCTCCAGATAGCCGCGCACGCGCGGTTCGTGCTTGAAGTCGCGCCATCCGCGCCGCCGATGGTGGAAGACCGAATAGGCGCGCAGGCGTCCGTGCGATGCGAGGAAGGAGGCACCTGCGTCGCAGCCGGGCACGAACGACTGGGCGATCAATGGAAAGGGCGCGCTCAACTGTTCGCGTGACAGTGTGGCGGCCAGGTGCTCACGTGTCTGGTGGACCTGGAAGCCGACGCTGGCCCACAGGTCCAGCGGCTTGGTAATCAACGGAAAGCCCAGCCCGGTGTCGAGCAAGGCCTGTTCATCGACAATGAAGCGACTCGGCGGACATGGCAGGCCAATGTGCTCCACCAGGCGCGTCAAGTTCCATTTATTGTTGAACGTCTCCAGCGTGGCCGGGTTGGCCACCGCGCAGACGGGGATACCGGCCTCGCTGCCGCAGGCGGCAAGCAACAGTGCGGTATCGTAGTCGGCACTCAGCACCGCATCGATGGCGTTGCTGCGACAGACACGGCGCACCTGGTCGAGCGCGGCGGGGTCGAGGCGCAGCCCCTGCTTGCGAATGCCCGCCCAGGTCAGATAGCGGCTGCAGTCGCCACTCAGGCTCATGGGCGAAAACGGATGCCATGCAAGCACGACCGCGCGCCCGCCGGCACGGCGAATGCAGCGCGCCACGGCCCAGGTCAAGGACGGCACTACGCCAAGAATGAGGGCTGAGGGATAGGCTGTCATGCGCTGCCGGCAAACCCGAGCTTCGCCACATTGTATTGGTCGTACTGGTAGCCGTAACCGGACAGGCGCGGCTTGACATCGTTGAACAGGATGCCCAGCGGGGAGACCCCGGCCTGGTTGAGCCGCTTCACCGCCTCGGTGATGTCGCGCTCGGTGCTCACCCCTGCGCGCAGCACCAGGAACACCGCCCCCGCGTGGCCTGCGAGCACGAGCGCGTCGGCCAGCGCCAGCACGGGCGGCGAGTCGACCACCACCAGGTCGTACGATTCGCCCGCCGCCGCCAGCATCGCGCCGATATCGGCGTGCAGGAAGAGATCGGGCTGGTCAGTCAACAGCGAACCGATCGGCAGCAAGTCCAGATTGTCGAGCACGCCGCGCCGGATCGCGCCCGACAGCGTGGCCGCGCCGGTGATCACCTCGCACAATCCGGGCGTGGGGATGCAGCCGAAGTAGTGGTGCAATTGGCCGTTGCGCACGTCGGCGTCGATGAGCAGGATACGTCGCCGGCTCGCCGCCATCACGGCGGCGAAATTGGCGGAAATGAAGGACTTGCCCAGGTTTGGGGTCGGACCGGCGAGCACCATCACGTTGTTGTGGAATTGCGGCAGCGAAAACTCCAGCGAGGTGCGGAAGCTGCGTAAGGCTTCGACGGCGCCGTCCGTGGGCCACTCCAGCGCCAGCAGTGCGCGCTTGCCGCCCCGCTGGGCGCTGCGCTGCAGCCTGGCCTGCGCCTCGCTGTGCGGAATGTTGGCGAATACCACCCGCCCGCCGAGCAGGCGCTCGATGCGCATCGGATCCTCGACGCCGCCGCGCAAGGCCCGGCGGACGAACACGATCGCCACGCCCAGCAGCAAGCCGCCGGCCAGGCCGCCGCCGATGATCAAGGCACGGTGCGGGCGGATCGGTTCGTCGACCAGCACCGGCGGGTCGACCAGCCGCACATTGCTGACGCTGCCCACCGAGACGATCTTGAGCTGCTGCGCGCTGTTGGCCAGCGAGGTGTAGAGGTCGGTGTTGATCTTGATGTCGCGGCTCAGGCGCAAGGACGTTTGCTCGATCGACGGCAAGCTCTTGATGCGCCGCGCGATGTCGATGATGTCCTGGTTGACGGCGGAGAGCTGGTCGTTGAGCGCGGCGATCACCGGATGGCGAGCGGTGAAGCGGGTCAGCATTTCGGCGCGCTTTTGAATCAGCTCGGTGCGCCGCAGTTTGGCGGCTGATGCCTGCTGCACGCTCTGCTTGGCTTCTTCGGCGAATTCGATGGTGCCGTTGGCGTTGCGAAACGCGTTGTACTTTTCCTCGGCCGCTTCCAGGCTGGCCTTGAGCTTGGGCAGCTGCAGTTCGAGAAAGGCCAGTGAACGCTCGGCTTCCTCACTCTTGCGCGAGATGTTTTGCGCGATGTATTGATGGCCGATTTCCTGCAGCACCGCGTTGACCAGCACCGGGTCGGGGCCCTCGAGCCGCGCCTCGATCACGCCCGATTGCTTGCCCTGTTCGGCGATGATCAAGTCCTTTTGCAGCTGGCGCACGCGCTTGACCGCCGAGACCCGCGTGAGCAGGAAGCGCGCACCCGGCCGCCCCGCCACGCGCGCGACCTGGATCGCCACCTCGCCGGCCGGCAGCGTGATGCGCAGCGGCGGCCCGACCCGGCCCTTGAAGCGGATGCCGGCCGACGACTCGGTCACGATGAATTCCTCGTCGCTGATGACGGTGACGGCGAAGTCGCGCCCGAGGAGCGCGGCCGGCACGTCGAACACGGGCACCTCGATCTGTTCGCTGCCCCACAGGTAGCCGCCGATGCCGAACAGCCCCGGGCTCGACAGCTCGCCGGGGCGGGCGTCGCGCACGAGTTGCCCGAGCAGCGGAAAGTAGTCCGGCCGCGCGTGGATATACAGCTTGAGGCGCTCGACGGCGGGGGTGACCACCATGCGCGAGCGAAGCAGTTCCATTTCGGCGGTGGCGCCCTTCTTGGTCTCGAACATCGAGGCGACTTCGTTGAGGGCGTTTTTCGACACGGCGGGACCGGCTTCCTCGACGTGGATCAGCATGCTCGCTTCGTAGACCGGCCGGGCCAGCACGGCGTAGGCGATGGCAATCAGGGCGACCCCGCAGGTGACCGCCACGATCAAGCGGATATGGTCGCGCAGCACGTGGAGGTAGGAGACCAGCTCGACATCGTCGTCGACCGCCAGCGGCGCGGCCGCGAGATTGACCGCGCCCTGGGAACGACGGGCGAAGCTTCGCAGGCGGGGCCGGTCGGGAGTCGTGTAGCTCATGGAAACGCTCGCGCAAGTAGTGGGCGTCGCGGCAGGGCTGCGGCGCAGGAACTCCTACGCTAAGCGCCCCACCGGGCGCGACTCTGCGTTGGCTCAATTGCGCGCGGCTGAGTCAGCGCGAGGTGAAGATCATCTTAAGTGGTTGAAATCATTGCAAAAATCAACTTCCCACTAACAAGTTTTGCACCAAATTTCAATACTTTTTCCGCAAGCCAAAAATATTTTTTCTTTTCGGAACTATGCCAGTTGACTCGCATCAAATCTTTTCCATACACAATAGGTAGACGGGAATTTTTGATGCTGAAATCGACAATCTTCACCAAGAACCAACGACTTGTACTCACATGCGGCGTTGCGGCGGTCCTGACCGCTTGCGGCGGCGGCAATCTCGACGAGAATGGCAACGCCACGGCGAACGGCAGCGGCAACCTCGGCGAAGTCACCAGCACGGCGGCCGGCTCGGCACGTCCTGATGAGTTCGCTGCGACCATCATGTCGTCGACTACCAATCTGGCGCTCAACAAAACGACGAGCGCCTCATCCATCGAAGGTGGTACATTTGCGTCCAATGGTGTCGTGGACGAACGGCTGGCAACCCGCTGGGCCTCGGCCCGTACCGATTCGGAGTGGATTCAGGTGGACCTGGGCGCGGCGCAAACCATCAACAGCGTGTCGCTGACCTGGGAAACGGCGTTCGCGCGGGCCTACAATATCCAGACCTCGACCGACAACGCGACCTGGAAGACCGTTTACAGCACCAGCACCGGCGTCGGTGGCACCGAAAGCCTGAGCTTCCCCGCCACCACCGCGCGCTTCGTGCGCATGGCCGGCGTCAAGCGCGCCACCCAATGGGGATATTCGCTCTACGAGTTCCGTGTCTACAACGACACGTCAACGGGCGGCGGCGGCGGCACCGCAGGCAGCCTGCCGACGGACGCGGTCTTTTCGCCGACCAGCTTCTGGTACACCAAGATTCCTGCCGTGGTATCGCTGCACCCAAACTCCAACGGGTTCAAGAACGATTTCCTGCGCCAGATCAAAGCGTACTACGGCAACGTCACGGTCAACACGAACTCCTACGCCAGCCCGGTCTACACTGCGGCAGCCGGCACTGCCACCAAAAAGGTGCAGTTCTGGGATTGCCAGGGCAAGGGCTACGCCGACGCGGGCTTGACGTCGCAGTGGGCCTCGGTGCCGATTCCGGCCGGCGCGCAGCCCTCTTCGGGCACCGATGGCGAGATGACGGTGTATCAGCCGTCCACCGACACGATCTGGGAATTCTGGCAAACCAAGAACAGCGGCGGCACCTGGCAGGCCTGCTGGGGCGGCCGCTTGCAGAACGCCTCGAAGAGCCAGGGTATCTGGCCGGCTTCCTACGGCACCACCGCCACCGGTTTGCCATTTCTCGGTGGCCAGATCACGGCGGAAGAATTGGCGCGCGGTGAAATTCGCCACGCGATCGGCATCGCCCTCGTCGATCTGGAAAAATCGAGCGTGGTGTCGTGGCCGGCGGCACGCTCGGACGGCTATAACCCAGGCGGCGCGGCCAACCGGATTCCGGAAGGATTGCGTTTCCGCCTCGATCCATCGGTCAATGTCGACGCCTTGAGTATTCATCCGGTGGCGAAAATCATTGCCAAGGCCGCGCAGAAATACGGCTTTGTGGTGTGGGATAAGGCCGGCGCCATTTCGGTGCGGGTGCAAAACCCGAAATCGTACACGGCACTCGGCAAGACCGATCCGTATAAAGCCTTGTTTGGCGGCACGGCGGAATACGCGCTGCTGAATGGCTTCCCTTGGGACCGTCTGCAATTTCTGCCGATGAACTACGGTAAGCCATAAACGCCGGACCGACGGCGCCGGCGATCCGCTCCCCGGCGCCTCATGGTTGCCGGGGCACCCGGGTTTTCAATAACAGTGTTTCCTTGCGCACTCTTGCAATCATGGAGTTCATCAAAAGAAACATTGTGAACGGAATCCCGTGCAGCAGATAGCGCCGCGCCAGGCGGCCCGGTTCCTGGCACAGGCGGTGCGCCCATTCCAGGCCGCAACGCTGGATCCAGCGCGGGGCCCGCCGCACGCGACCGGCCAGGAAACTGAAGCTGATGCCGACCCCGATCCACCAGCTGGCCGGGAAGGCGTCGCGCAGCTGGGCGATCAGCACTTCCTGCTTGGGCGAGCCAAGCGCCACATATACGATGGCAGGCTGGGTCCGCTCCAGGGCGACGCGGATCTCGTCCATGCGGCTGGCGTCGGACTCGAACCCTGGTGGCGGACACAGCGTGCCCGCCACCAGCAGCTCCGGCGAGACGCGGCGCAGCGCATCGGCGGCCTCCTCCGCCGTGCCGGGATCGCCGCCGAGCAGGAATACCGAGCGCCCCGCGCGCGCCGCCGCCGCGCTCAGTGAACTGATCAGATTTGAACCGGCCACCCGTTCGGGCAAAGGCGCGCCCTGCACGCGGCTGGCCCAGATCAGCGGCATGCCATCGGCCACAATCAGCGACGCCTCGGCGGCCAGCCGCCGAAAGGTAGGATCGAGCATGTGCTTGCGCATAATATCGGTATTGCAGGTAATAATCCATCCGCCCTGTCCCAAGCCGATGCTGTTGATAATCATATTCACGCAATCGAATTCGCCGATATTACCAAGCGGTACATTCAAGACGTGGACGATATCGACCTGTTTGGCAATTGCATACCGCATTTATCTCTCCCGGCAGAGTATTATCGGAGAAGCTTCCCACGCTACTGAGCCGTGACGTGACGCGATTGATTCACCACAAGCGAACAGGGCTAAATGCCGAGATAAGACGGATTTGATTTACCAGAGGGATTAATACACGCGACATAGAAATATATTTACCCGACGAATATATTTCATTCCCCTGGCGCCAATGCGTCGACTGCAATTCATTTCCACGACACTGCGCGAATAATAAAGTTTTTGAAATCAAGGCAATTTCATTTGATGCAGCTCCCATACTAAAAACTTATCGCTTATCGCGTCTTTCGGAAGGCCGCCTCGCCACGCGGGTCGGTACTTGCTCGACAAATGTGGTAACGCTGTCATACCTATGATAAAGTTTGCACTGTGTGTACAAATGCGCATCCCGGCGCACGCATCCGAGCCGCGCCGCCGACGCCCCGATCTTCCCAGGACCCCATGCCCAGACTGCTCCGCCCCGCCTTCCTGCTCGCCTGCTCGCTCTTGTGCAGCATTGCGCTTGCCCAAACCAATCATCTGGCCTCGGTCGACGCGGTTCCGGCGCATCCGCGCATCCTGCTGGCCCCGGGCGGCGAAAAAGCCATCGCCCGCAAGATCGCCGCCGACCCGGTGGCGCGCCAGGTGCATGAGCTGATCATGGCCGAGTCCGGCCGGCTGCTGCAGGTCGCGCCGCTCGAGCGCGTGATGACCGGCAAGCGCCTGCTGCACGTCTCGCGCGAGGCCTTGCGCCGCCTGTTCTTCCTGTCCTACGCCTACCGCATGAGCGGCGACGCCAGATACGCCGCGCGCGGCGAGCGCGAAATGCTGGCGGTGGCCGCCTTCACCGACTGGAACCCGTCGCATTTTCTCGACGTGGGCGAAATGACGATGGCCATGGCGATCGGCTACGACTGGCTCAACGCACAGCTTCCGGTCGATTCGCGCGCGCGCATCAGGGAGGCGATCATCGCCAAGGGCATCGATCCATCGCTGGTGCCGGCGCAAAACAGTTGGCTCAAGGTGAGCAACAACTGGAACCAGGTCTGCAACGCCGGCATGGTGTTCGGCGCCATGGCCGTCTATGAAGACCAGCCCGACAAGGCGCGCGCGATCATCAACCGTGCCATCGATTCGGTGGCCCTGCCGATGCAAGCCTACATGCCGGACGGCGCTTATCCCGAGGGCTACAACTACTGGGGCTACGGCACCGGCTTCAATGTGCTGCTGGTGAGCGCGCTGGAAAACATGTTCGGCCAGTCGTTCGGCCTGGGCGACAAGCCGGGCTTCATGGAGACCGCCGACTATCTGCTGCACATGACCGGCCCGAGCGGCTTGCCGTTCAACTATTCCGATGCGGTCACCGGGCAGGAATTGTTTCCGGCGATGTTCTGGTACGCCCAGCGGCGCAACGCGCCCTCGCTGCTGTGGCAGCAACGCACCCTGATCACCGACGGCAAGCCGGCGGCCATCGTCGGCAATCGCCTGCTGCCGGCCCTCATGCTGTGGCTCGGCGAGCAGAACCTGGGCGCGATCGCCCCGCCGGCGAAGACCGTGTGGAGCGGCCAGGGATCGAACCCGGTCGCGCTGATGCGCAGTTCATGGACCGATCCGGCGGCGATCTTCGTCGGCATCAAGGGCGGAAGTCCATCGAACAGTCACGGCCACATGGATGGCGGTTCCTTCGTGATGGATGCCGACGGCGTGCGCTGGGCGATGGATTTCGGCATGCAGGAATACGAATCGCTCGAATCGAAAAAGGTCGACCTGTGGAACATGAAACAGGATTCGCAGCGCTGGCAGGTTTTCCGCTACGGGAACCAGACCCACAACACGCTGACCGTCAACGGGCAGCTGCAACAAGTCGACGGCAAGGCCTACCTGACGGCGGTCGACGCCACGCCCGCGCGCATGAGCGCGACGGTCGAGATGGCCTGGCTGTACAAGGGTACGCTGAGCAAGGCCACGCGCCAGATCGCCATCGTCGACAAGGCGCAGGTCAGCGTGGTCGACGAGGTGGCGGCGGGACCGGCGGCGGCGACCGTGCGCTGGACCATGCTGACCGGCGCCAGGGTGGAATTGATCAGCCCTCGGGTGGCGGAGTTGCGCAAGAACGGCAAGCGGCTCAGGGTGCATCTCGACGCGCCGCTCAACGCAACCCTGGCGACCTGGCCGACTACGCCGCCGCACGATTACGACGCGGCCAATCCCGGCACCACACTGCTCGGCTTCGATACCGCGCTGGCCGCTGGCCAAAGCGCGCAGTTGCGGGTGCGGCTGGTGCCGGTGCATTGATCAAGAGATGATGAGGCCGGGGCGCAAGCAGCGCCGCGCCCCGCTGCGTCTACTTCTTGGCCGACGACTGGTTGAGGGCGATCGCCGCCTTGATGAGTGCTTTGAAGGCTTGCTGATCGATCGGCTGGTCTTCGAAAATATCGATGGCGCGCCGCGTGTTGCCGTCAAGGCTGGAATTGAACAGCTGGGCCGGATCGGCCAGCGAGGCGCCCTTGGCGAAGGTCAGCTTCACCTTGTTCTTGTAGGTTTCGCCGGTGCAGATCAGGCCGTCGTGCGACCAGACCGGGATGCTCCACTTCCACTCTTCCAGCACATCGGGATCGGTTTGCTGGATCAGCGCGCGTATGCCGGCCAGCGTCTCGCCGCGCCAATCGTCCAGTCCGGCGATCGTGGCGTCGATCAGTTGGGAAGGCGACTCGCCATTGCTCGCCGTGATTTTTTTCATTATCGCTGCTCCTTCTGCGTGTGACATGGTGAGGTGAATTCGCGCTCGCCGCTGCGGCCGGCCGGCGCAAGAAGCGCAGACCGGCCATGGTAGCAGTGCACACCCTCAGTCCATCTTTTCCACGACCTGCTCGAGGTTGGCGAAGAACTTCTGCCAGCCGTACTTGGCGCCCTGGAATGCCTGTTCCTGGTCGGGACGGAATCCGGATTGTTCCATGCGCAGCAGCGTACCCTTGCCGGTCGCCTGCAAGGTCCAGGTGACGACACTTTCCAGACCCATGGCCGACCAGGTGTAGGTCAGCGTCTTGTTCGGCTCGACCGCCATGACCTGGCAGTCGACGCCGCCCCAGTCGCCGGTCAAGGTGAAGCGGTGGTCGACTTCCGGCTTGAAATTATTCTTCATGAGCCACTCCTCGACCAGGTGCGGTTGTGTCAGGGCACGCCAGAGTTTCTCCGACGGATAAGGGAACTCGCGTTCGACGACCACGGAGCGCGTTGCGGTGATTGTGTCGGTCATTGGTCCATCCTTTTTAAAAGTGATTCGAGGCTGTCGAACCGTTCGTTCCAGTAGGCGTCGTAGGCGCCGATCCATTCACGCAGCGGCGCCAGGGCCAGCGGATCGGCCCGGTAATGCGTCTCGCGCCCGTCGCGCCTGGCTTCCACCAGCTTGGCACTTTTTAAAATCAGCAAATGCTTCGACACCGCCGGTTGCGACACCCCGGCCTGCTCGGTAAGCGCGTGCACGGTTTGCTCGCCCTCGCGCGCCAGGCGCTCGAAGATCGCCCTGCGGGTGGGGTCGGATAAGGCTTTGAAAACGGCGTCGGCGATTGGCTGCATGGATGAATCATAACCATGTGGTTATGGGTTGTCAACGCAAATTCGCAGCGATGCCATAGGCACCCGCCTGCGCGGGTGCGACGGTTTTTGAGGGCTGTGATTGAACCCGTGCGGTGGCAGACGCCGCCTTCCCGGCTGCGACGGTCTTGGGGGCTGCGACCGGCACCGTGCAATGCCAGGCGCCGCCGTCGAAATCGAGCAGCGGAACTGATGGCGATGGCGAGGGGGCGCTATTAGCGCACCGCGAGCGCGAAGCGCAGATCGCTCTTGGCGATGTTGTAAACCCCGAAGTCGCAACTGTAGAGGGTCCAGGCCTGGGTGCTGTCGGCCGCGTCCGTGGTCGAGGTCCAGTAATAATCGGAGACGATGAAGTTATTGAAAATGACCGGGCCGGTGGTGGTGGCGGTAGTCTGGTACTGGCCGTTGAAGTACGAGGCCTGGGGAAAGGTCGGCGCGCGGTCGGACAGGCTCAGCATCTCGCCGCGGTTCGGCATTCTCCACTGGCCGGCGGACGAGCCGTCGCTCAGCCCGCAAGTGCCGCTGGCCAGCGCGTTGATGCTCGCCAGCGCGGCGGCCCAGGTCTGCTTGATGCAATCGGCCCGTTTCAGCCAGACCAGCCCGGTCGCGGTGTCGGCGACGGTGCCATCGCCCTTGTCGACAAAGCGCGGCGACGGCAAGGCGGCGCCAAGCTGCAGGCTGGCGTCGTCGCCGGCGCCGAAGGACCCGCCGCCCTGGCCGTTGTAGACACCGGTGGCCAGCAACTGGATCGCACCGGCCGAGCCGGACTTGACAGCCCACAGCGCGTTGCTGGAGGTGGTCTTGTTGTTATTGAAGCTGCCGTCCGAGAGGTCGATGCCGTTGATCCAGCGGCCGTCGGAAAAGCGGATCGCCATGGCGTTGGCGATCAAGGCTGTGTAAGTGGTGGACGACCAATATGCCGTGCTCAGACTGATGTTGGTAAATGGATGTTGGCTCGACACGGCCGGATTGCTGCGCGAGACATCGATCAGACTTTCCAACTCGTTCACGTTTGGCATTCTCCACTTGCCGGCGGTGGAGCCATCGCTCAAGCCGCAGGCGCCGTTGGCGAGCTGGTTGGCGGCGCTCAAGGCGGCGGCCCAGTTGGTCGGCGTGAAGCAGCCGGCGTTTTTCAGCCATATCAAGCCGGTCAGCTTGTCGGTCACGGTGCCGTCGGCGTTGTCGACGAAGCGGGCCGATGGCCAGGCCACGCCGCTTTTGACGGCGACATCGTCGCCGCCCGCATAGCTGACCGTCTGCCCGGTGCGCGGCAGGCTGGCGACCTTGTCGCCGGCCGCCAGGGCGGTGAAATTGGCGCTGCTCACATCGTGGCCCGGCATCGACAGAAGGCGGATGACGGTGCGGTACAAGCCGTTGAAATCGAGCTTGCCGACCGCCCCGGCGCTGTCGCCGATCGCGGGGATGAAGCCGTAGCCAGCCTTGCCGGCAAAGATCGCGTAATCGGAATTGGCGCCGGTGCTCTGGCCCGCAATCGCATAGCTGCCGGCGGCGTCGGTGGTGGTGGTGGCCGTGGTGTTGTCGTTGTGATGGAAGACGCTGATGGTGACGCCGCTGATCGGCGCGCCATTCTTGTCGAGCACCTTGCCCGACAGCTTGTTGGTGACCGGGGCGCCACTTTGCCCGAGGTTGCCCGCCGAGGACGGCGCACCGGTGCTTGAGGCGCCGCCGCCGCCGCCGCCGCACGCGCTGCACAGACCGAGCAGGACAAGCATCGACAAGGACCGAAGTTGATTCATGGCGGTGCTCCATTCCATCACGAGAAAGTATGGAATAGATGGTAGTCCACTTCGATTGACTTGTGGAAATATATTGCGCAGTGGAAATAAAACATCGCTTCCTCATGTGTTGATTTTGCAAGATGACGAGCTAGCAAAGTCGGCGCAGGCGGCACTGGACATGGGATCGCGCTGGCGACAACGCCACGTGTAGTTGGGTCGACGCAGCTCCGCTTTTCTCGACGGCGCACCCCGAAACGTGCGCCGCCAGTGATGGGCAAGTGCTAACGTTGACAACTCATACAGGGAGCGCGCATGAGCAAAACCGTTGGTGATTTCGTCGTCGAGCGGCTGGCCGAATGGGGCGTGACCCGCATATTCGGCTACCCCGGCGACGGCATCAACGGCGTGATGGGCGCCCTCAACCGCGCCGGCGGCAAGATCGAATTCATCCAGGTCCGGCATGAAGAAATGGCCGCCTTCATGGCGTCGGCGCACGCCAAGTTCAGCGGCGAAATCGGGGTCTGCCTGTCGACCGGCGGGCCGGGCGCGACCCACCTCATCACCGGCCTGTACGACGCCAAGCTGGACCACATGCCGGTGCTGGCGATCTGCGGCCAGGCCCCGCGCAGCGCGCGCGGCGCGCATTACCAGCAGGAGCTCAATCTCGACCGCATGTTCGCCGACGTGGCCGACTTCGTGCAGGAAGCGAGCGTGCCGTCGCAGGTGCGGCACCTGATCGACCGCGCCATTCGCCTCGCGCTCGGCGAGCGCGGCGTCGGCGTGCTGGTGCTGCCGAACGACCTGCAGGAGGAAGCCTATGAGGCGCCGCCGCGCAAGCACGGCAACGTCATGTCGAGCAGCGGCTACACGCGGCCGCGGGTGGTGCCACAGGAGGCCGATCTGCTGCGCGCGGCGCAAGTGCTCAACGCCGGCAAGACGGTAGCCATCCTGGTTGGCGCCGGCGCGCTCGGCGCCACCGACGACGTCATCGCCATCGCCGACCGCCTGCAAGCGGGCGCCGCCAAAGCCCTGCTCGGCAAAGCCGCCCTGCCCGACGACCTGCCCTGGGTCACGGGCAGCATCGGCATCCTCGGCACCAAGCCGAGCTGGGAAATGATGAACAACTGCGACACGCTGTTGATGGTCGGCACCGCCTTCCCCTACGCCGAATTCCTGCCCAAGGAAGGCGACGCCCGCGCGGTGCAGATCGACATCAGCGCGGGCATGCTGGGCATCCGCTATCCAGCCGAAGTGAACCTGCACGGCGACAGCGCGGACACCTTGCGCGCCCTGCTGCCCCTGCTTGACCAGAAAGCCGACACCGGCTGGCGCGCAACCATCGCCAAGCATATGCAGGACTGGTGGGGCACGCTTGAAGAGCGCGCCATGCAGCCGGCCAATCCGATCAATCCGCAGCGGGTCGCGTGGGAACTGTCGCCGCGCCTGCCGCACGACGCCATCATCACCAGCGATTCCGGCTCCTGCGCGAACTGGTACGCGCGCGACCTCAGAATCCGGCGCGGCATGATGTGTTCACTCTCCGGCGGCCTCGCCTCGATGGGCGCGGCGGTGCCGTACGCGCTGGCGGCCAAGTTCGCCCATCCGACACGGCCGGTCATCGCGCTGGTCGGCGACGGCGCCATGCAGATGAACAACATGGCCGAGCTGATCACGGTGGCCAAGTACTGGCGCCGCTGGGCCGACCCGCGCTGGATCGTCTGCGTGTTCAACAATGGCGACCTCAACCAGGTGACCTGGGAACAACGTGTGATGGAAGGCGATCCCAAGTTCGAAGCCAGCCAGGACATCCCGGACGTGCCCTACCACCGCTTCGCCGAGCTGATCGGCCTGAACGGCATTTTCTGCGACGACCCGGCCAGGGTGAGCGGCGCGTGGGAAGCGGCGCTGGCGGCCGACCGCCCGGTGGTCCTCGAATTCAAGACCGACCCCGAAGTGCCGCCGCTGCCGTCGCACATCAGCATGGACCAGGCGCGCCACTTCCTCCACACCATGGTGCACGGCGATCCAAGCGAAGGCTCGATGCTGGCCGGCGTCGCCCGCCAGGTCCTGAGCGCCATCCTGCCCGGCGACAAGACAAAATAGCGTCCGCGCCGCGAGGCGCCCCGGCGCCCATTCGTGCAAACAAAGCATGGGGGTCAGATCCGCATGGGGGTCAGATTGAGCTGATCCCGAGCTTTGGACTTAACCCCGAGCTTTGGAGGCGGCATCTGGCTGCTCACGTAGTTGATCGAATCGACCAGGTCCCGTATATTTTCGAGGAATCTGCTCACTCAATCGTCCTGCTGATAGCGGCCCACCTTTCCGCTCCCCGTAAACACGCATTCGAACAATGAGCCAAAGCGCCCAATGAAACACGTAAACGCAATCCTCCGCACGCGCCTCGCGCTCGCGGCCGTCATGGTGCTCGCCGCAAGCCACGTTTGCGCGGCCGACTTCAATGTCGGCGACTTCGGCGCCAGGCCCGACGGCGTGACGAAGAACACCGCCGCCATCCAGCAGGCGATCGACGCCGCCGCCAGGCAGGCCGGCACGGTGGTATTTCCCGCCGGGACTTATCTGACCGGCGCGATCTTCGTCAAATCGGGCGTCACCCTCAAGATCGACAAGGGCGTGTCCCTGCTCGGCTCGCGCGACATCGACGACTACCCGATGATGCCAACGCGGATCGCCGGCATCGAGATGCGCTGGCCGGCCGCGCTGGTCAACGTCTACCGGCAGAAAAAGGCGGCCATCATCGGCGAAGGCACCATCGACGGCGACGGCAAGGTGTTCTGGGACAGCTACTGGGCGCTGCGCAAGCAGTACACACCGCGCGGCCTGCGCTGGGCGTCCGACTACGACGCGCGCCGCCCGCGCCTGGTGCAGGTGTTCGATTCATCCGACGTCAAGGTCGGCGGCGGCCTGCTGATGCGCCGCGCGGGCTTCTGGACGCTTCACGTATGCTATTCCGACGGCGTGACCGTCGACGGCCTCACCATCCGCAACAACGACGACGGCCATGGCCCTTCTACCGACGGCATCGACATCGACTCCTCGCGCAACGTCCTGGTGGCCAACGCCGACATCGCCGTCAACGACGACGCGCTGGTGATGAAGGCCGGGCGCGACGCCGACGGCCTGCGCGTGGCGCGCCCGACCGAGAACGTCGTCGTGCGCGACATCATCGTGCGCGAATCGAAGGCCGGCTTCACCTTCGGCAGCGAGACCTCGGGCGGCTTTCGCAACATCGAAGCCTATAACCTTCGCTTCGAAGCCGGCGTCCCGGTCGGTATCCTGTTCAAGTCTTCGCGCACGCGTGGCGGCTGGGGCGAGAACCTGCGCCTGCACGACATCACGATGACTGGCGTGCCGGTGGTGATGCGGGTGAATATGGACTGGAATCCCAACTACAGCAACACCAGCATTCCGGCCACGGAGAAGAGCGTGCCGGACCACTGGAAGGTGATGACCACGCCGGTGCCGAAGGAACAAGGCATCGCCCATTTCCGCGACGTGAAGGTCTGGAACATCAAGGCGAGCGGCGCGAAGACCGCCTTCGAAGTCGCCGCCTATCCAGAGGCGCCACTGCAGCGCTTCCAGTTCGAGGGGATCGACATCGAAGCGGCCAACGGCGGCTACATCAAGGACGCGCAGGACTGGCGTTTTGCCCGCACCACGCTGCGCCTGCCGCCGCACGCGCCGCTCGAAGTGGGCCAGGCCAGTAGCGTGACAGGCCTGCCGGCGGGTGCCTTTATCGTCAAATCGCAGGACAAGGAGATCGAGTCGAAATGAAGCCAGCCTACTTTGCAGTGACGTCCTTCACGCTGCTGGTCGTGACGGGGACCGCGCTCGCGGCCGCAATCGCCACAACCACAACCGCAACCGCGCCGAT